>JBDTQR010000084.1:0-17334 GCA_039932095.1 bacterium
CCGGTGATCTCCGACACACCGGAAGAGCGCGACTTCTTCATGGCACTGCGTCCGGTGCGCACCGTGTATGATCTGGCCAAACAAGCCGATGTGACCTTTGTCGGCGTCGGGCAGATGGGCCCGGACGCGCCGCTGGCGTTGGACGGCTTTGTCACGCCGGATGTGTTGGCCGAGTTGCAAGACCAGGGTGCGGCGGGTGAGATCGTCAGCTGGGTCTATGACACCAAGGGCCAATATATTGAAAGTCCGCGCAATGCGCTGGTCGGCGGCGTGCAGGTGGCGCGCAACCAGACCCAACCCGTGATCGCGGTTGCCGCCGGGCCTACAAAAGTGAAAGCGATTCATGCCGCGCTTATTGGCCACATTATCAATGGCTTGGTAACTGACGATACCACGGCGCGCGCAATTCTCGATCTGAGTTAACCCAGAACTGAGTGCTTCTGCAGCATTTTGCTTCGCTCCCGCGGCATGGAATTTTCTTGACGACTCACAAACTTCTGTGAGCATTTACCCATGAAGCGATGATTTGCTCACTCGCTTTCTAGGGAGGCTACATATGAAAATGACACTTCGCGCGCTGCTTGGCGCGTCGGCTCTGCTTGCCTTGACGGGCGTGGCACAGGCCGAAACCGAGATCACCGTTGCGACCGTGAACAACGGCGACATGATCCGGATGCAAGGGCTGATGGACGACTTCTACGCCAAGAATCCCGACATCAAGGTCAACTGGGTGACATTGGAAGAGAACGTCCTGCGCCAGAACGTCACCGCCGATATCGCGACGGGTGGTGGCCAATATGACGTCATGACGATCGGCACCTATGAAGTTCCGATCTGGGGCAAGCAGGGCTGGCTGGAAAGCCTGAACGACCTGCCGGCCTCTTACGACGTCGACGATCTGTTGCCGCCGATCCGCAATGGTCTGACTGTCGACGGCACCCTTTATGCCGCGCCGTTCTATGGCGAATCGTCCTTCGTCAACTACCGCAAGGATCTGGCCGAAAAGGCTGGCATCACCATCCCGGACGCTCCGACCTGGGACGACATCAAGAAGGCCGCGGCGGCGATGAATGATCCCGCCAACGGCATTTACGGCATCTGCCTGCGCGGCAAGGCCGGCTGGGGCGAGAACATGGCCTTCCTGACCACGATGGCCAACAGCTATGGCGCACGCTGGTTCGATGAGAACTGGCATCCGCAGTTCGATCAGCCGGAATGGAAAGCCGTGCTGACCGACTATGTCGACATGCTGACCAAATACGGCCCGCCCGGTGCGTCCAACAACGGCTACAACGAAAACCTGACCCTGTCGCTGCAAGGCAAATGCGCCATGCGGATGGATGCGACGGTTTCCGCCGGTGCCTTGACCGACCCCAAGCAGTCCGAGTTCGCCGACAAGGTCGGTTTTGCCTTGGCCCCCGATATGGGTCTTGGCAAGCGGGCCAACTGGCTCTGGGCATGGTCGCTGGCCATCCCGGCATCGTCGGATGCCAAGGATGCCGCCAAGAAGTTCGTCGATTGGGCAACCAACAAGGACTATCTGGCGCTTGTTGCATCGAAAGAAGGCTGGGCCAACGTGCCTCCGGGCACCCGCACTTCGCTTTATTCCAACCCGGAATACGCCAAGCTGCCCTTCGCCAAGATGACGATCGACTCGATCAACGCAGCGGACCCGACCCATCCGACTGTCAAGCCGGTGCCCTATGTCGGCGTGCAGTTTGTCGCGATCCCCGAGTTTGCCGGACTTGCAACCTCGGTAGGCGAAATCTTCTCGGCCGCTCTGGCTGGGCAGAAGTCGGTGGATGATGCCTTGGCTGAGGCCCAGACCCTGGCGACCAGCGAAATGACCGACGCCGGCTATATCAAGTAAGGTGTGACGCCCGGCCTTTCGGGGCCGGGCAACGCCTCTCTCCCGCCTTTCCCAAGGGTGCGGGGGAGAGTTTCCCGTGACGTGCCCAAGCCCTGTTTCGCCGGTCATCTGATGAGGAGACTTCCATGGCCACGCAATCTTCCCGCGCCGCTGCACGATTGATGGTCGCGCCCTCGGTGATCGTGCTGTTCATCTGGATGATCGTGCCACTGGCTTTGACCGTCTGGTTTTCGTTCCGAATTTATCGCCTGCTGTCACCCGACCGCAACGGCTGGGCTGGGTTGCGGAACTATTCATGGTTCCTCAATTCGCCGGATTTCTGGCTCGCCATTACCAACACCTTGCTGCTGGTCGGCGGTGTCCTTGCCATCACCATCGTCTTCGGCATCCTGATCGCCCTGTTGATTGACCAACCGGTCTGGGGCCAGGGTCCGCTCCGCATTCTGGTGATCTCGCCATTCTTCGTCATGCCACCCGTGGCGGCGTCGATCTGGGAAAACCTGTTCATGCACCCGCAAAATGGCCTGTTCGCCGCCGTTTCGCACGCATTTGGCTGGAAACCCATCCTGTTCATGGAAAGTTATCCCATGTCCTCGGTGATCTTCATCGTGGCCTGGGAATGGCTACCCTTTGCCACGCTGATCCTGCTGACCGCGCTGCAATCACTGTCTTCAGAACAGCTGGAGGCGGCCGAGATGGACGGCGCACCTGCCATCAGCCGATTCCGCTATATCGTTCTGCCGCACATGATCCGCTCCATCACCGTGGTCGTGCTGATCCAGACCATCTTTCTGCTCGGCATCTTCGGTGAGATTTTCACCACCACCCAGGGTGGACCGGGCTCTGCGTCAACCACCCTGCCCTACATGATCTACAAACAGGCCGTGATCGCCAAGGATATCGGGCGGGCGGCAGCGGGCGGGATCATCGCCGTAATTCTTGCCAATATCGTCGCCTACTTCCTCATGCGCAGCATGGGCAAGAACCTGGACGCCTGAAAGACGGAGATTTCCATGGCCCGCTCTGTAACCACTCAACGCAAGGTGCTGTTCACTGCCTCAGCATGGTTCGTTGCCCTGCTGATCTTCTTCCCGGTCCTGTGGACCATCCTGACCAGCTTCAAGACCGAGGCGAGTGCCGTGGCCTCGCCGCCGGAATTCCTGCATGCCGACTGGACCCTGGTGAACTATGCCGATGTCTGGGCAAGGTCTGACTATCCGCGGTTCTTCCTGAACTCGGTAATCATCTCGGTCGGCTCGACCCTGCTCGGCCTTGTGATTGCCATCCCGGCCGCCTGGTCGATGGCCTTTGTGCCGGGCAAGCGCACCAAGGACCTGCTGATGTGGATGTTGTCGACCAAGATGATGCCATCCGCCGCCGTTCTGATCCCGATGTACCTGATCTTTCAGCGCACAGGATTGTTTGACAGCCGGACCGGGTTGGTTCTGGCGTTGATGCTGATGAACCTGCCGGTCATCGTCTGGATGCTTTACACCTACTTCAAGGAAATCCCTGGCGAGATCCTGGAGGCCGCAAGGATGGACGGAGCCAGCCTGCGCAATGAGATCATCTATGTCTTGACGCCGATGGCGGTGCCCGGCATCGCGTCGACGATGCTGTTGAACATCATCCTGGCCTGGAACGAGGCGTTCTGGACCATCACCCTGACCACGGTGAATGCCGCCCCGCTGTCGGCGTTCATTGCCAGCTTTTCGGCGCCGCAGGGCCTTTTCTATGCGAAACTGTCGGCGGCATCGACCATGGCCATCGCGCCAATCCTGATCCTGGGCTGGTTCAGCCAGAAACAACTCGTCCGCGGGCTGACCTTCGGCGCGGTGAAGTGAGGTAGAAATGGGTAAGATCGTTCTGAAATCGGTTCGCAAGTCGTTTGGTGAGGTCGATGTCATTCCCGGCGTCAACCTGACCATCGACAACGGCGACTTCGTCGTGTTCGTCGGCCCCTCGGGCTGCGGCAAATCCACCCTGCTCCGGCTGATCGCCGGGCTGGAGGATACCACCTCGGGCAACATCGAGATTGATGGCAAGGATGCCACCGCCCTGCCGCCCGCCAAACGCGGGTTGGCGATGGTGTTCCAGTCCTATGCGCTTTACCCGCATATGACGGTGCGCAAGAATATCATGTTCCCGCTGAAGATGGCAGGGATGGACATCGGCGAGGCAACCAAGCGCGCCGATGCCGCCGCCAATGTGCTGAACCTGACCGCCTACATGGAGCGGCGTCCGGGCCAGTTGTCTGGGGGTCAGCGCCAGCGGGTCGCCATTGGCCGCGCCATCGTGCGTGAACCTGCGGCGTTCCTGTTTGACGAGCCGCTGTCCAACCTTGACGCCGCCTTGCGGGTGTCTATGCGGCAGGAAATCACCGAACTGCACCAGCAGCTGAAGACCACGATGATCTATGTGACCCATGATCAGGTCGAGGCGATGACGATGGCCGACAAGATCGTCGTGCTGAATGCCGGGCGGATCGAACAGGTCGGCTCACCGCTGGAATTATACAACAAGCCCGACAACACCTTTGTCGCGGGTTTCATCGGCAGCCCCAAGATGAACCTGATCGAAGGGGCCGAAGCCGCCAAGCTGGGCGCCAAGACCATTGGCGTGCGGCCGGAACATCTCGACGTCGTCTCTTCCGGGGGCTGGGAAGGCGTGGTGGGTCTGTCCGAACATCTGGGGTCCGACACCTTCCTCAAGGTCGAAACCACCCAGGTCGGCACCGTGAACGTCCGCGCCAGTGGTGAGATGATGATGCGGCACGGCGACAAGATCCACCTGCAACCACAGGCCGGCAAGACCCACCGCTTTGGCACCGACGGCAAGGCCATGGCATGAGGCTGCAAGGCAAGACCGCGCTGATCACCGGGGCCGCCCGCGGCATCGGCTATGATTTTGCGCGGGCCTATATTGCCGAGGGTGCCGTGGTGACGTTGGCCGACCTGAATGAGGCGGCGTTGACCTGGGCGGTGGCCGAACTTGGCCCAAAGGCCCGCGGGCAGGTGATCGACGTCACCGATCAGGGTTCGATCGACCGGGGTTTTGCGGCGGCGATTGCCGATATGGGCCAGTTGGACATCCTGATCAACAACGCCGCCCTGTTCGATGCCGGGCCGGTGGCTGACATCACCCGGGCGAGTTATGACAAGCTGTTTGCCGTCAATGTCGCAGGCACATTGTTTTGCCTGCAAGCAGCGGCGCGGCACATGATTGCGCGCGGTCAGGGCGGCAAAGTCATCAACATGGCCTCACAGGCCGGGCGGCGCGGCGAAACGCTGGTGGCGATCTACTGCGCGACCAAGGCAGCGGTGATCAGCCTGACCCAGAGTGCCGGGCTGAACCTGATCGCCCATGGAATCAACGTGAACGCGATTGCCCCCGGTGTGGTGGATGGCAAGCATTGGGACGGAGTAGACGCGCTTTTCGCCCAGCATGAGGGGCGACCCCTTGGCGAAAAGAAGCGGCTCGTCGGGGCCGAAGTTCCGATTGGCCGCATGGCAACCCCGGCAGACCTGACCGGCATGGCGATTTTCCTCGCCACGCCAGAAGCGGATTACATCGTCGCGCAGACCTTCGGGGTCGACGGCGGAAATTGGATGGCTTGAGATGAACAATACCGTTGCCCTGCCCCTCTATGACCGCAAGACCCTGACCCCGGGGATCGTCCATATCGGCCTCGGCAACTTTCACCGGGCCCATATGGCAGTCTATCTCGATGACCTGTTCGGCATGGGCCTGTCGCATGACTGGGCCATTCTGGGCGCGGGCGTCAGGGCAGGCGACGCAAGGATGCGTGATGCCATGCTGGGGCAGGACTGCCTGTCCACCATCATCGAGCTGGACCCCTCTGGCCGCCGCGCCCGCCGGGTCGGCGCGATGATCGGCTTCATCGAGGTGCAGCCAGACAATGCCGCCCTGATCGCAGCGATGGCGCAACCCGAAATTCGGATCGTGTCGCTGACGGTCACAGAAGGCGGCTATTTTGTCGACGCCGCTACGGGGTTGTTTGACCCCAAAGCCGCCGACATCGTGGCGGACGCCGGGCATCCTTCCCGGCCCGGAACCGCCTTTGGCGCGATCCTTGCGGCGCTGCGCTTGCGCAAGGCTGCAGGGATCGTGCCCTTTACCGTGATGTCCTGCGACAATCTCCCCGGCAATGGTCATGTCACCCAAAACGCCGTCGTCGGGCTGGCGCGGTTGCAGGACCCGGCATTCGCCGACTGGGTCGCAGCCAATGTCGCCTTTCCGAACGGCATGGTCGACCGCATCACCCCCGCCACCGGCCCGCGCGAAAAGGCGATGGCGGCAGAGTTTGGTCTGGGCGATGACCCGGTGCCGGTGACCTGCGAGCCGTTCCGGCAATGGGTGCTGGAGGACAACTTTCCCGCCGGACGTCCGGCGCTGGAAAAGGTCGGCGTGACCTTCACCGATCACGTCCACGAATTTGAAACGATGAAGATCCGCATCCTGAACGGCGGCCATGCCATCATCGCCTATCCGGGTGGCTTGAAGGGCATCGAGCAGGTCGACAAGACCATGACCGATCCGACCATCCGGGCTTTTCTGGACGCCGTCGAAACGCGAGAAATCTTGCCCATCGTCCCGCCGGTGCCCGGTCAGAACCTCGACGACTACAAGACCCTGATCATCGAGCGATTCTCCAACCCCGAGGTGATGGATCAGGTCCGCCGCCTGTGTCTGGACGGATCGAACCGCCAGCCCAAGTTCATCATCCCGTCGATCCGCGATGTGCTGGCGGCGGGCGGCACGGCAGAGGGGCTGATCCTGCTGTCGGCGATGTGGTGTCGCTACTGTGCCGGGACCGATGAGACCGGGGCCGTGATTGCGCCCAATGACCCGGCCTGGGACATGCTGCACAAGACCGCCCTAGCCGCCAGGTCCGACCCGTCAAAATGGATCGGCATGCAGGTCATCTATGGCGATCTGGCGACCAACAAGGGTTTCGCCGACCGCTTTGCCGAGGCGCTTGGCTTTGTCTGGGCCAATGGCGCCGAAGCCGCCATGCGGCGCTATATCGGCTGAGGTCCGCTCTTCAAGCCTGCCGGCTCTCATCGCAGCAGCTCTCGTCACCCCGGCCGGCTGATCTGCCCGCCGCCGACCGCTGCCGGCACACCGGTGGTCATCGGCGCCGACGTCGGCAGCCCGCGCTGCACCCGCACCGCGAGATAGGCAAAGGCCTGCGCCTCAAGCATGTCACCGTTCAGCCCTGCCGCCTCGATCGGTTCAACGCCCGGCAGGCCGGCCGCCAGACCCGCCATCATCGTGGCGTTGTGACGCCCCCCACCGCTAACCAGCAGACGGGTGATCGGCACTGGAAAATGTTCGGCCCCCTTGCAGACAGCGGCGACCGCAGCGGCAGTCAGGGTTGCCGCAGCATCGGCGTCCGACAGTTGAGACGCCGCTTCAACAATCACCTGGAACTCATTGCGATCCAATGATTTTGGCGGAATCTTGTAGAAATACGGCAGCGCCAGAAAGCGGTCCAGAACCACCTGATCCACCCGACCGGACATTGCCAAGGCCCCTCCGTCATCCTGCGCCACACCGCGCCGTGCCAGCATCAGGTCATTGACCGGCGCATTGGCCGGGCCGGTGTCGAAGGCCAACAGGGCCCCGGGCTGGTCTGGCGCGGCAATCCGCGGGTCGATCCAGGTGACATTGCCAACCCCGCCGAGATTGAGCATCGCCAGCGGTGCCGCGGCCCCGATGAACCGGGCGCAGGCGTGGTGAAAGAACGGCGCAAGCGGCGCGCCCTGCCCGCCCATCTGCACGTCGTTTGATCGGAAATCCCAAACCACCGTCAGGCCAAGGGCCTGCGCCAGCAGCGCACCGTCGCCTGCCTGATGGGTCCCCCGCCCGCCCGGATCATGCGCCAGCGTCTGGCCGTGAAACCCGGCCAGATCAACCCCAGAAAACCGGCTGAGCAATTCCACATGGGCCAGTTCGACAACCTCCGCCGCCTCGGCCACCCTGTCGTCCCCCGGCCAACAGCCAAAAGCAGCACGGATCGTGGCGCGCTCGGCCTCGGAATAGGGGCGGTAGGCGTGCGGGCCGAACTCACGGATGGTCTCGCCATCGGTCAGCACCATCGCGGCATCGACCCCGTCCAGCGACGTGCCCGACATCGACCCCAGGGCCCAAACAGCCTGCTTCCCCTTCATGCCCCACCCCGCTATACCACCGCCGATATACAGCACGAGGCAGCCATGACCTACCACCCGAAATCAGATTTTTTGCGCGTGATGCAGGAGCGCGGTTTCGTGGCCGATTGCACCGACTATCAGTCGCTGGATGAGGCATTGCTGAAGGGCATTGTGCCGGCCTATATCGGCTATGACGCGACGGCGGCCTCGCTGCATGTCGGGCATCTGATGAACATCATGGTGCTCAGATGGCTGCAGAAATGCGGTCACAAGCCGATCACCCTGATGGGCGGCGGCACGACCAAGATCGGCGATCCGTCGTTCCGGGCGGAAGAGCGCCCGCTGCTCACGCCGCAGAAGATCGACGACAATATCTCCGGGCTGCAGAAGGTCTTCGCGCGGTACCTGTCTTATGGCGACGGGCCGACCGATGCCATCATGCTGAACAATGCCGAGTGGCTCGACACGCTCAACTACCTCGACTTCCTGCGCGACATCGGGCGGTATTTCAGCGTCAACCGGATGCTGGCGTTCGAAAGCGTCAAGTCACGGCTGGACCGCGAGCAAAGCCTGTCCTTCCTCGAATTCAACTACATGATCCTGCAGGCCTATGATTTCCTTGAAATTCACCGTCGCTATGGCTGTCTGCTGCAGATGGGCGGCTCGGATCAATGGGGCAATATCATCAACGGCGTCGACTTGACGCGGCGCGTGGTCGACCATGAGATTTTTGGGCTGACCACGCCGCTGTTGACCACCTCTGACGGCCGCAAGATGGGCAAGTCGGCGGCGGGCGCGGTCTGGCTGAACGGTGACATGCTGTCGTCCTATGACTTCTGGCAGTTCTGGCGCAACACCACGGATGCCGATGTCGGGCGCTTTCTGAAGATCTTTACAGAACTGCCAGTTGAGGAATGTGACCGGCTGGGCGCACTTGAAGGGGCCGAAATCAACGCCGCCAAGATCCTTCTGGCCAACCTTGCCACCACCCTTTTGCACGGGGCCGAGGCTGCGGCGACGGCAGAAACCACGGCGCGCGAGGTGTTCGAACATGGCGGCGTTGGCGATGACCTGCCGACGCTGACCCTCGTTCCCGCCGATGTGTTGGACGGGATTACCGTGGCACAACTGTTCGTGCGGGCGGGACTGGCAGCTACCGGCAAGGACGCCAAGCGGTTGATCACCGAGGGCGGGGCGCGGTTGAACGACGAACTGGTGCTGGATGCCGGGCAGCGGCTTGGCGCGGGCGAGTTGATCGATCCGGTCAAGCTGACGGCCGGCAAGAAGCGTCACGCTCTGGTCGTGCTGGGCTGAAAACTGGCAAGCTGCTGATTTTTCGTAGAAAGGCCGTCTTTTCGCCAGAACCGAAAGGTGCAAGACAAAGCCGCGCCGGACAAATGTACGGCGCGGCCCGCGGGATCGATCAGGCCCTATTCGGTGACGCTGACCTTGGCCATCACATCGGGATCAGAGACTTCGCCATTCTGTCCGGCGCCCTTCTTGATCTGATCAACCACGTCCATGCCGGCGATCACCTTGCCGACCACGGTGTATTGGCCGTTCAGAAAATCACCCGGCGCGAACATGATGAAGAACTGGCTGTTGGCGCTGTTCGGGTCCTGGCTGCGGGCCATGCCGACGATGCCACGCTCGAACGGCACGTTGGAAAATTCGGCCGGGATGTCGGGCATGTCCGACCCCCCCATGCCCGCCATCGAGGTGTCGCCACCCTCCTTGCCATATTGCACGTCGCCGGTCTGCGCCATGAAGCCGTCGATGACCCGGTGGAACACCACATTGTCATAGGCACCGGCTTTGGCGAGGGCGACGATCTGCGCCACATGTTTCGGCGCGATATCGGGGTTCAGGTCGATGATGATCTCGCCATTGGCTTGTCCCGAAACCTCGATCACCAGATTGGGACCGGGGCCATCGCCCTCGGCCCAGACCGGGGTGACGAAAACCGGGGTGGCCAGCAGGACGGCCGCGAAGGTCAGGGCTCTATTGAACATCGGCGGCCACCCTGACTGCGACCATGCGGTCCGGATTGGCTGGCGGCTCGCCCTTGGTGATTGCGTCGACATGCTCCATCCCCGACAGGACCCGGCCATAGACAGTGTATTGCCGGTTCAGGAAATGGTTGTCCTTGAAGTTGATGAAGAACTGGCTGTTGGCGCTGTTCGGGTTGGACGAACGGGCTGCACCGATGGTGCCCCGGTCGTGCGGGATGCCGGAAAACTCGGCCGGAACGTCAGGATGTTCTGACCCGCCGGTGCCGGCGCGGCGCAGATTGAAGTCCTTTTCCATATTGCCGTTTTCAACGTCGCCGGTCTGGGCCATGAAGCCGTCGATCACCCGGTGGAAACAAACGTTGTCATAAGCCTTGGCCCGCGCCAGGGTCTTCATGCGTTCGACATGCTTGGGGGCTATGTCGTTCAGCAGTTCGATCACCACATCGCCGTCTTTCAGCGTCACGATGATGGTGTTCTCGGGGTCTTTGATTTCGGCCATTGCGGGCTCCCTTGTCTGGTATCGGTGCAGAAACTATCCCGGCAGGGGGCCAAGGGGAAGGGCCGATGGTTGACCTTTGTGTGCGTTGCGCGGAAACAGGGATAAATCCTTTAGGAGGCGGACATGGCCTGGAAGACAATCGACGACGTGGCACTGGCCGGCAAGGTCGTTCTGGTGCGGGTCGACATCAATGTGCCGATGGAGGCGGGCGTGGTCACCGACACCACCCGTATCGACAAGATCTGCCCGACGGTCGAGGATATCATTGCCCGTGGTGGCAAGGTAGTGCTGCTGGCGCATTTCGACCGGCCCAAGGGCAAGGTTGTCCCCGCGATGAGCCTGTCCCATCTGGTGCCCGCGCTCCAGAAATCACTGGGTCGCAAGGTGGTATTCGGCTCCGATTGCATCGGTCCTGCGGCGCGTGAGGCGATTGCCGCCGCCGAACCCGGCGACGTGGTCCTGCTGGAAAACACCCGCTTTCATCCAGGCGAAGAGAAGAACGATCCCGCCCTGGCCGCCGAAATGGCCGCACTTGGCGATATTTACATCAACGACGCCTTTTCCGCCGCCCACCGCGCCCATGCCTCGACCGAGGCACTTGCGCGTCTGTTGCCCGCCGCTGCTGGCCGGTTGATGGAGGCGGAACTGCGCGCCCTTGAGGCAGCCCTCGGTCTACCGGAACGTCCAGTGGTCGCCGTTGTGGGCGGCGCGAAAGTCTCGACCAAACTCGACCTTCTCGGCAATCTGGTGACCAAGGTCGACCATCTGGTGATCGGCGGCGGGATGGCGAACACTTTTCTTGTGGCACAGGGCATCGAAGTTGGCAAATCCTTGGCCGAGCGCGACATGGCCCCGACCGCAATGGAGATTATCGCCAAAGCCAAGGCGGCGGGCTGCAAGATCCACTTGCCGGTCGATGTCGTGGTGGCGCGCGAGTTCAAGGCAGAGGCCGCGCATTCCACGGTCAAGGCCACCGCCTGCCCGGCGGATGCGATGATTCTCGACGCCGGCCCGGCGACCGTGGCGGATCTCACCAAGGTCTTTGCACTCTGCAAGACCCTGATCTGGAACGGCCCCTTGGGTGCCTTCGAACTTACTCCTTTCGACCGGGCCACGACCGAGGCCGCCCGGGTTGCCGCGCGGCTGACCCGGGACGGCAAACTGGTGTCGGTGGCGGGTGGCGGCGATACGGTGTCCGCGCTGAACCACGCCGGGGTGGCGCAGGATTTCACCTTCATATCCACCGCAGGCGGCGCGTTTCTGGAATGGATGGAGGGCAAGGAATTGCCCGGAGTGGCCGCGCTGAACGGCTGATCACAGCAGCGCCGGGCAACCCGGCACTGCCCCCAAGGATCGGCGATCCGGCCCATCCGGATCAGGCCCCAGAACGCTTGCTGAAATAGACCATATGGCCCCCGCGGAACGCGGCGCGGCGGGTCTCGACATAACCAAGCGCCTGATAAAACGCGAGGTTTGCCGCAAAGGCGGCATTGGTGTAAAGCCGGATCTCGGGCAGGTTCAACCGCCGGGCCGTAGCCTCGGCATGGTCCATCAAGCGGTGGCCCAGACCCTTGCCCTGCTGGCCCGGCATCACAGCGACATTCTCGATCAGCAGATGGTCGACCAGTGGCACCATCTCGATCAGGGCGACCAACACGCCGTCGTCATGCCACAGGTCGACCAGATGGTGGCGGATCGCCTCGGCCTGATCCACCACCATCGGCAGCGGCTCACGCCCGATCAGCGCCACCCAGGGCCCATAGGCCGCCCGGGTCAGCGCGGTGACGGCATCCACATCGGCAACGGTCGCCCGGACAAATTGCGTCATATCCGCCCGGTCAAGGCCTGCCAGACCAACCGTCCACGCCGCGAAAACTCTGACAATGCCAGCCGCCCCTCCGCCACCACTGTCGGCTCACGCTGCACCCGCCGCAGCAACGCGGCGGTCTGCCAGCCAGCCAGCAAGGCCGGAGCCCCTGCCCCGACCAGATGCCGCCCGCCGCGCGCATTTACCAGACAGCGCAAGCCGTCCTCGGCCAACCCCCGCACCGCCTCCGGTCGGCCATCGACCAGCGGCAACCGCCCCCGCGCCTCCAGATCCGGCACCGCCCGCAGGTAATTGACAAGGCCGGTCGCCCAGCCAAGCGCCCGCACCGCAGCCTCAGCCGCCTCCGGGGCTCCAAGCGACCGCGCCGCCAACCACATCAGGCCGGCCGCGGTGTCATCAAGATAGCTGTCAAACGCCGCGCGGTCGGCAAAGGGCTCGCTGTAAACCTCCCACCGCCGCGCCGCAGCCATCCGGTCCAGCACCGCGACAGGCAAGGCTGCGTCCCGGATCAGGTCATGTAGCGGTGCCGCCACCGAATGCGCCCGCGCCGTGGGCTCAGCCAGCACATCGCGCCACCATTGCAACCGCATCTCGGCAATCATCGGCTCCTTGCTGACCCAAGGCGCGCGGGCGATTTCAAGATTGAAGGCATAAAGCGGCCAGAGCCGCGCCCGCGCCGCAACCGGCGCAGCCATGACGGCAGCAAACCGGTCGGGATCGCCGCGCTCGACCAAGGCAGCGCAGGCGTCAAGGGACATGAGGGGCAGCCAGAACGCCAGTGATGTCGTCAATTAACTTCGTCACCCCGGTATCGGGGCAGCCGACCGAAACCTGATCGAAGCCTCTGACCGGCGGCACCGCCTGCACCATGTCGGTGCCATAATCCATGCAGAACTCGGCCGTTGGTTTGACCGCCCGCTTGATCGCCGGCCCCTCGCGCTCCAGTAAAGCCACAGCATCGGCAAAAACCCCGGGCCGCCCCGCCTGAACCGAGGATTTGGCAGTTTGCGCCCCGGGTGCCACAACCCGCGATGCCACGACATCGCCGGCAAAGATCTGGGTGGAAACCGAGCCGAAGAAGCCGCCCGACGATACCGTGATCACCGGCGTGCCGTCGACCGGCAGCGCGACAGAGTCGCCCGGTCGGGCAGACCCCGCATCGGGCGCCACCGGCTCACAGGCCGCCAGCACCAGCACAAAAAGCGTCGCCCTAGCGTTCCACATCCCGCACCAGCTTCCAGTTGATCGCATCCAGCAACGCCTCGAACGACGCATCGACGATATTGGCACTGACACCCACCGTTGACCAGCGGTGCCCTGCCGCATCCTCGCTGTCAATAATGACCCGCGTCACGGCCTCGGTGCCACCTTGGGTGATCCGCACCTTGAAATCCACCAGATGCAGATCGTCGATCACCGCCTGATAGGGGCCAAGGTCCTTGGCCAGAGCCTTGGACAGCGCGTTGACCGGCCCACGGTCACAGCCGCCCTCGTCCACCGAGTCGCTGACCGACAGCATCACCTGATCACCGATCTTGACCTCGACCACCGCCTCCGACATCGGTCGCCCGTCGCGCCGTTCCACTGTCACCCGGTAGCGCAAGACGTCGAAGAACTGCGGCATCAGGCCCAACTCGCGCCGCGCCAGCAATTCGAAACTGGCCTGCGCGCCGTCATAGGCATAGCCCTGATCCTCGCGCTCCTTGATCACCTCCAGAATCCGCCCCAACCGCGCATCGCCCGCCGCGACCTCCAGCCCTGCCGATACCAGTCGTGCCCTGAGGTTGGACTGACCCGCCTGATTGGACATCGGGATCACCCGCGCATTGCCAACCAGCGCCGGCTCGACATGCTCATAGGTCGTGGGATCCTTCAGGATCGCCGAGGCATGCAGCCCCGCCTTGTGCGCAAAGGCCGAGGCCCCGACGTAAGGCGCAGAGCGCAGCGGCACCCGGTTCAGAATGTCATCGAGCATCCGGCTGTCGCGCAACAAGCCCTTCAATCCCGCCGCAGAAACGCCGGTCTGAAACAAGCTGGCAAACGGCTCCTTCAACAACAGGGTCGGGATCAGCGTCGTCAGATTGGCATTGCCGCAACGCTCGCCCAGCCCGTTCAACGTGCCCTGGATCTGCCGCACCCCGGCCTCCACGGCGGCCAGGGAATTGGCCACCGCATTTCCCGTGTCATCGTGGCAATGGATCGCGAGCCGCTCGCCCGGTATGCCCGATGCCACGACCGCCCGCACCACCCGACCGACGTCGGCCGGCAATGTCCCGCCATTGGTGTCACAGAGCACGATCCACCGCGCCCCGGCATCGAAGGCAGCGCGCAGGCACGACAAAGCGTAGGCCGGATTTGCGCGGTAGCCGTCGAAGAAATGCTCGGCATCAAACAGCGCCTCGCGTCCCCTGGCAACGATATGGCCGAAACTGTCGGCGATGGCCTGACGGTTTTCCTCCAGCGTCACGCCCAGTGCGGTCGTCACATGAAATTCATGGGTCTTGCCGACCAGACAGACGGCTGGCGTCGCAGCGTTCAGCACCGCCGCCAGCACATCGTCATTGTCGGCCGACCGGCCCACCCGCTTGGTCATCCCGAACGCCGTCAACGTCGCCCGGGTGACCGGCGGAGCCACAAAGAACTCACTGTCAGTGGGGTTCGCCCCCGGCCAGCCGCCCTCGATGTAGTCGACCCCCAATGCATCCAGGGCCACCGCGATCTGCCGCTTTTCAGCGGTCGAGAACTGGACGCCTTGCGTCTGCTGACCGTCCCTGAGAGTGGTGTCGAAGAGGTAGAGGCGTTCGCGGGTCATTTGAGGGCTTTCAACTTGGCGAGATCAAAAGTGGCGCCCAATTCATAGGTTGTGCCCTGTTTGGACGTTTTAACAACTACTCCGGCACCAGAAAGGTCGTTTCGAATGCGATCCGCTTCGACGTAATTCCTTTCGTTTCGGGCGATATCGAGATTGCGCAGCAAATCGTCAATTGCCCAAGTCACTTCCTTGGAGTTCATATAGTCATGAATGTATAGCAGACTGACCTGTCCGGGATCTTCGCCATTCCACACCCCCAGAAACTTCAAATCCGCTGCGAGGAGGTCATACCGCCCTTCGCTAAACCAACCCCTGAGCACATTCACAGCTTCGGGCGTATCAAGATCATCCGCCAGAGCCGCGATGAGTCTCTCCGAGGGCGGCGACGAGGAGTCAACAAAGTTGGTCAACCAATAGGACCACTTGTGGAGTTCGTTCTGCGCTTGCCGGAATTTGACTTCAGTCCAGTCCATTGGCTGGCTGTAATGCGTCATTAGGAAGACCATCCTAATCAGGAAGCCCGGCACCCCCTTGTCCAACAAATCCCTGACCGTGAAGAAATTGCCCAGCGACTTGGACATCTTCTTGCCCTCGACCTGCAGCATCTCGTTGTGCATCCAGACCCTGGCGAACCCCTCGTCGGGATGGGCGCAGGCCGATTGGGCCAGTTCGTTTTCATGATGCGGGAATTGCAGGTCCAAGCCGCCGCCGTGGATGTCGAACGAACCGCCAAGGAGTTCATAGCTCATCGCCGAGCATTCGATGTGCCAGCCCGGCCGCCCTTTGCCCCACGGGCTGTCCCAGCCCGGCAGATCGGCGTCCGACGGCTTCCACAGGACGAAATCCATCGGGTCTTCCTTGAACGGAGCCACCTCGACCCGCGCCCCCGCGATCATGTCATCGACCGAGCGGCCCGACAGGGCGCCATACGCCTTGTAGGACCGCACCCGGAACAGCACATGGCCCGCCTTCTCATAGGCATGGCCCGAGGCAATCAACTGCAGGATCATCGCGACCATCGGCGCGATATATTCGGTAGCCCGGGGTTCAAATGTCGGTCGCAGCGCCCCCAAAGCGTCCATGTCGGCATGGTACCAGCCGATGGTCTCTTCGGTCCGCTCGCGGATCAGCGCCTCCAGCGGACGCGGGTCACCGGCGGCTTTGCGGGCTTGGGCGGTCGCGTTTATCTTGTCATCGACGTCGGTGAAATTGCGGGCGTAGGTCACATGCTCTGCCCCGTAGACATGGCGGAGCAGGCGGAACAGCGTGTCGAACACGACGACCGGACGGGCGTTGCCGAGATGGGCGCGGTCATAGACGGTCGGGCCGCAGACATACATCCGCACGTTTGACGTATCGAGGGGCGTGAAGACCTCCTTCGCGCGGGTCTTGGTGTTGTGCAGGCGGATCGTGACCATGTTCAGACCTTGTCAAACGGGCAAGAGGATGCCGCGGCGGGTCTAGCAACTTCGTTCAAATTTGGGAACAGAAGAACGCCCGCGCGACCGATGTCAGCGGGTAATGCAGCAAATCAGGTGGGAGCCCGGGTTCTTCATGGCCGCTTCGATACAACATTCCAAAGGCCTCGCCAAGGGGGTTGAAGCTTTCACGCGTGGACATATTCCGAAATGCAGGAAAAACAAAGGGTTGGAATTATACGTTCATAGAATGGAAAGGTTTCGGAGGGGTGCCCGACGCGGCATCGAACGGGTGGCAGAGCTTTGGCGGGGCGATGCTAGAGCCAGCCCCTTCTTGGGGCGCCGGGGTTCGGGTTTGGTGCAGGACGTCCGGACTGGACAAGCCGCGGTGGAAGAAATTTCTCGGGTTGGCGCCGCAAGTTGTCACTTGCCAGAGGGGCGGCGAGGTTTCATCTTGGGCGCATGACCCGTGCCATCGTCAACGCTCATGCGGCCTCACTGCCCGGCGCCACCCATTCCGATCCGTGGGGCGGCGGGCATGATGCGTGGAAGGTCGGCGGCAAGATGTTTGCGGTGGTGGGCGCGTCCGAGGGGCACGGGGTCAATGTCAAATGCGTCGATGCCGACACGGCCGCGCTGCTGATCGACATGGGCCGGGCGGAGCGGGCGCCCTATATGCACAAGACCTGGGTGCGCATTCCGTGGGGCGTGGTGGAGGA
>JBDTQR010000085.1:0-17311 GCA_039932095.1 bacterium
CCGAGGGGGCCTCAAGATGTTGTAACGACCGGAGCAAAAGGGATAAGCCTTCGGCAGGGGCTGGAGATTTCGCAGCACGGCGCCAACACCAATATCAACTTCAGCGGTGAAACCATTGTTCTGCGCAATGTCGATGTCGGGGCGCTGACGGCCGCCAATTTCGCTTTCAACACTGCGCATATACTGGACAGCGCGGCGGCGCAGTTCTTCGATGGCTGGACCTATCTGGTCTAGCGTCCCAGCGGTCTGACCCGGTTCACATGGCCCATCTTGCGACCGGGCCGCGCTTCGGCCTTGCCGTATAGGTGCAGCGCCGCGTTCCGCTCGCGGGCGATCTCGGGCACGCGAGCCATGTCGTCGCCGATCAGGTTCTCCATCACCACATCTGAATGCCGCGACCCGTCGCCCAAGGGCCAGCCCGCTACGGCCCGGATATGCTGTTCAAACTGATCCACCGCGCAACCGTTCTGCGTCCAGTGACCCGAGTTATGGACCCGCGGTGCGATTTCATTGGCGATCAGACCGTCCGCCGTCACAAACAATTCCAACCCCAGCACGCCGACATAATCCAAAGCGTTCAACACCTTGGCCGCCATCAGCACCGCATCGGTCCGTTGGTTGGCGCTTAACTTGGCGGGCAGGGTGGTGCTGTGCAGGATGCCGTCGCGGTGCACATTCTCACCCGGATCATAGCAGGCGACCGAGCCGTCCAGCCCGCGCGCCGCAATCACGGACACCTCATGGCTGAACCCGATGAACCCCTCCAGCACCGAGGCCGCGCCACTCATCGCTGCCCAGGCCGCCTCGGCATCCTCTGGCGCATGCAGCCGCACCTGCCCCTTGCCGTCATAGCCAAGCCGCGTGGTCTTCAGGATCGCCGGCAATCCGACCACGGCGATCGCCACCCGCAGATCCTCCAGCGACGCCACCGCCGCATGGGAGGCACAGGCTATCCCCAATCCGGTCAGAAACCGCTTCTCCAACAACCGGTCCTGCGAGGTCGCCAAGGCCAGTCGCCCCGGACGGATCGGCCGCATCGCTTCCAACACGTCCAGGGCGTCGGTCGGGATATTCTCGAACTCATAGGTGATCACATCGACCGAGGCGGCAAACACTGCCAAAGCCGCCACGTCGTCATAAGACGCCGTCGTCACCCGCTGCGCCAGATCACCGGCCGGGGCCAGTTCCGCAGGTTCATAGATATGGGTGCGAAACCCCAGCCGCGACGCCGCCACTGCCAGCATCCGGCCCAATTGCCCACCGCCCAATATCCCGATGGTAGCCCCCTGCGGCAACATCTCAGCCATCCACCGGGCCTTCCGGGATCGAGGCCGAATAGGCCGCGCGCCACGCCTCCAGCCGCGCCGCCAGCACCGGATCGGTCAGCGCGAGGATCGCTGCCGCCAACAGCCCGGCATTCGCCGCCCCACCAATCGCCATCGTCGCCACCGGAAAACCGCGCGGCATCTGGACAATGGAATACAGGCTGTCGAGGCCGCCGAGGGCCCTCGTCTGCACCGGCACGCCGATCACCGGCACGCGGGTCTTGGACGCCATCATCCCCGGCAGATGCGCCGCACCGCCCGCCCCGGCAATGATCACCTTCAACCCACGCGAAACGGCCGTCCTGCCATAGTCCCACAGCCGGTCAGGCGTCCGGTGGGCCGACACGATGCGGGTCTCATAGACCACTCCCAGTTCGTCCAGAACCGAAGCCGCCTCTTTCATGGTCGGCCAGTCCGACTGGCTGCCCATGATGATCCCGATTTCCACAGTCATATGCGCCCCCGGTTTTGGCCCCACCTACCGCGCCGCAGGATCACGCGCAAGCCAAGGTGCCGTGCGCCTTGGGCAAATGCTCCCGCTGGAGGCATCGCCATTTCAGGCAATGATGTCGGGGATAAGCTGGTCCTCGATCTTGACGATCTGGTCCTTCAACGCCAACTTCTGCTTTTTCAACCGGCGCAGCGTCAGCGCATCCGCCCGCACCGCCAGATGCAAGGCGTCGATCGCGTCATCCAGGTCCCGGTGTTCCTGTCGCAGAACCCCCAGGCGAATGCGCAACATCTCTTCATAGTTCAGCTCGTTCTGCGCGTTCATTTTGGGATCACGGTCCATTCTTGGCTTGACCGCCACACTACAGTGATTCGCGCTCCGGGTGGGAAGATTCTGCACCGAAACCCCAAGCCGCCCCGCGAAATTGGCGCTTTTCCGGGTCTTGCAGGTGGTCGGAAGCCGCCCCATATTCAAAGGTATCGGTGGGTGCCGTCACGGGCCCATCCTGCACGATGTCGCTTTTGCAAAGGACATGGACATGACGAAATTGAGCTTCGGCTCCCATCCCTTTCTTCTGGGCTTCGAACAGCTGGAGCGGCTGGTCGAACGGACGGCGAAAACCGCATCTGAAGGCTATCCGCCGTTCAACATCGAAGCCTCGTCCGAGAATTACTACCGCATCACTTTGGCGGTGGCCGGGTTCCGTGAAGACGACCTCGCCATCACGGTTGAGGACAGTCAGTTGGTGGTCAGGGGTCGCCAGGCAGAGGACAACGCCGAACGGGTCTACCTGCACCGCGGCATCGCCGCTCGGGCATTTCAGCGCTCTTTCGTTCTGGCCGATGGGGTTGAGGTGGCGGGTGCCCATCTGGAACACGGGCTGTTGCATATCGATTTGAGCAGACAGGCCCCCGAGATGGTGGTGCAAACCATCCAGATCGGGCGCAAATAGGAGACAAGACCATGGATGTGAAATACGAAAATCTTCCGAAGGCCGAACGCGCGATTGTCTACGTGCGCCCGGTTGCGGTGGCCGATCTGCCGCGCGACCTGCAGGAACAGGCCGAGGGTTTTACAACGATCTATTCGGTCCACCGCCCGGACGGCGAGCGTCTGGCGCTGGTCGCCGACCGCAACCTCGCGTTCGCTCTGGCCCGCCAGCATGATATGGCACCAGTCTCGGTTCACTGAACCCAGAGCGCGATCATCCGACGGCAGTCCCCAGACGGCGGCCCCAACCGGGCCGCCGTCTTGGTTTTTCCTCAACGGCACACCGATCACGGAATTGCCGGTGGCTTTATGGCCTCTATCTCCGGGTATAGAGGTCTGCAACTACGGGTCTTTAGGCCTGCCGGCCAATTGCTGCACCTGCATCCTTGGCTCAGATCCCCCTCATCCCACAACGACTGGCGGACCCCCCGCCCAAGTCTGATCAACAAGAGGTAGGATCACATGGCAAAGTCAAACGCGTATAACGGGCTGCAAATCGGGCTCCACTGGGCGACTGCCGCCCTCATCACGGCAAACTATTTCATCTCCGACGGCATGCCCGAGGCATTCGATGCCCGGATGGACGGCCAGACTGTCGGCGGCCTTGTCCCGAGCTTCCACGTCTGGGCCGGTTCGGCCCTGCTGGTGGTGGTGCTGCTGCGCCTTGCGGTCAAACTGTTCTCGCCCGCATCCGAACCGCCGGAAAATCTCGCGGGCCTTGCCGCTGCGGTCGTGCACTGGGTGCTCTACGGGCTTATGATCGCGGTGCCTGTCCTCGGCGTGGCCGCATGGTTTTTCGGACTGGATCAGGCGGCCGATCTGCATGTGCTGGTGATGAATGCGATGATGGTGCTGATCCTCGGCCATGCCGGCATGGCGATCTTCCACCACTATGTGCTGAAGGACGGCTTGCTCAGCAAGATGACCCCGCTGCGCTAGGTCGCAGCAACAAACTGCCGAAACTGCTCCAGAAACCCGCGCAACGCCTCGGCCTGCGCGGGCATCCGCATCGTTGCCGCCACCTGCTCGGGGCTTTGCCCGTTCAAAACAAACCGCGCGAAGATCTCTGGCGCGAACCTGCTCGACACCGTGGCCAGAATCCGGCGCAGATCGGCCAGCACATCTTCGCCGCGGTGCGAGGCATGCAGCAAAGCAATCGGCTTGTCGGTCAACTCTTCGCGCGACACCAACCAGTCAAGCGCGTTCTTGAACGCCCCCGGCAGCGCATGGACATATTCCGGGCAGGCCACGATCAGACCATCGGCAGATGCAACCGCTGCAGCAAAGTCCAGTACCACCTGCGGTGTCAGATCGCCCTCCAGATCCGGCGAAAACGCAGGCAGCCCCGCCAGCCCGTCGAAAACCCGTATCTTCTGTGGCCCGGCCGCCGCCGCCCTCAGCAACGCCGTGTTGGTCGACGCGGCCCGCAAACTGCCCGATAATCCCAAGATCATCATCCCGTACCTCCCACGGAAAAACGCCGCCCCTGCAAGGGCGGCGCTTGATTTTTTGCAGAAGGATCGCGGCGCTACGCCCTGATCAGTCCCATGCTTTCCAGCTTCAGAATGACCTGATGGCCGCAATGGTCGACGTCGACACCTTCAGTATCCACTACCAGTTCAGCCTTGGTCGGGATTTCGTAAGGGTCCGAAATCCCGGTAAACTCCTTGATCTTGCCAGCCCGTGCCAAGGCATACAGCCCCTTGCGGTCGCGCTTTTCACATTCTTCCACCGTCGTCGCCACATGCACCTCGATAAAGGCACCATAGGCCTCGACCATCTCGCGCACGGCCCGGCGGGTCGCGGTGTAGGGCGCGATAGGCGCACAGATCGCGATGCCGCCGTTCTTGGTGATCTCCGAGGCGACATAGCCGATCCGCTTGATGTTGATGTCGCGGTGCTCCTTGGAGAACCCCAGTTCGCTCGACAGATGCTTGCGCACCACATCGCCGTCGAGCAGGGTCACCGGACGGCCGCCCATCTCCATCAGCTTGACCATCAGCGCATTGGCAATCGTGGACTTGCCCGAACCGGACAGGCCAGTGAAGAACACCGTAAAGCCCTGCTTGTTCCGCGCAGGAGAGGTCTTGCGCAGTTGGGTCACAACTTCGGGGAACGAGAACCACTCCGGAATGTCCAGACCCTCCCGCAGACGGCGGCGCAGTTCGGTGCCGGAAATGTCCAGAACCGTGCCGCCTTCAGGCACTTCGTTCGCCGGAAAATAGCTGGCCTTTTCCTGCACATAGACCATGTGCTTGAAATCGACCATCTTCACGCCGATCTCGTCTTCGTATTTGGTGAACAAGGTCTGTGCGTCGTAGGGCCCGTAGAAATCCTTGCCAGCCGAGTTCTTGCCCGGTCCGGCATGATCGCGTCCGACGATGAAGTGGGTGACACCGTGGTTCTTGCGGATCAGCCCGTGCCAGACCGCTTCACGCGGGCCCGCCATCCGCATCGCGAGGTTCAGCAAGGACATCGTGGTGGTCGAGGCCGGATATTTGTCGATCACCGCCTCATAGCAGCGCACCCGGGTGAAATGGTCGACATCGCCCGGCTTGGTCATGCCGACGACCGGATGGATCAACAGGTTGGCTTGCGCCTCACGTGCAGCGCGGAACGTCAGTTCCTGATGGGCGCGGTGCAAGGGGTTGCGGGTCTGGAACGCCACGACCTTTTCCCAGCCGACTTTCTTGAAATAGGCGCGGAGTTCGTTCGGCGTGTCGCGGCGGGCCTTGAAGTCATAGTGAATCGGTGCCTGCAACCCTTCGACCGGACCACCCAGATAGACCGGGCCTGCAACGTTGTGCAGATAGTTCACCGCCGGATGCGCCAGATCATCGGCACCAAACACCTTGGCGGCCTCATTGGCCTTGTTGGGCAGCCATTTGTCGGTGACGGTCATCACCGCCAAAATGACTCCCTCGGCATCGCGCAGTGCGATCCTGCTGCCTGCCGCCACACCATCCGCGAACTTCTCCGTCACGTCGAGCGTGATCGGCATCGGCCACAGCGTGCCATCCGCCATCCGCAGGTTTTCCACGACGCCATTGTAGTCCGCCTCGGACAGAAAGCCCTGCAACGGGCTGAACCCGCCATTCATCAACAGTTCAAGGTCGCAGGCCTGACGCGCCGTCAGGTCCCAGGACGGCATCGCACCCGCCTCGACTTTCAATTTGGCGGCGGCCTCTTCGGAAACGTACAGCTCGGCAATGGGGGCAACATTGGAATTCGACATCGGTGTCTCTCTTTGAGGTCAACTGTGTGACAGTCAGGGGCCAGACGGCCTCTGCCGTCGCTGGCGCGGCTTAGACTGCCAATCGCTCCAATATCAAGCCACTCAGCTTGGGGTGAGCGGAAAAAAGGCGAAAATGCTGCAGAAATAGCTGAAACTGGGACGATTTCAGCTGCGCATGTCCTCGACCGGCCCGGATGGTTTCGCAGCGCTCAGGCGGCCCGGGCGGCAATGACGCATATGCCATCCGCGAATTGTCACGGTCCTGCCCGGACCATGGCGCCAGCTTCCGGCGCGCCGATCCCGGAAAGCAACGCAGGTCCTGTAAGTGTGGGTCCGCTCACGGCAGGAACGGCACTGGTGGGCCAACCTGTGTCACCGTCGCCCGCCCCGGCCGGTTCCAGCAAAAGAGCACCAGATGCCAGCGGTCCGGTGCGCTGCGCGAGGTGTAGACCATCCCATCAGCCCCCGCCAACCGCCCGGCATCCGAGGCCAGCCAGGAGGTGGCCCTGATCCCCGCCGCCCGTTCCGGCCGCCACAACACCGAGGCTTCATGGCCCTGCAACCCAAGCGCTGCCAAAGTCTCCGGCTCGCGCAGATCCACCACCCGCGCCGCGACCAGCAATGTCACCGTGACCCGTAGCGGATCGTCCGGCCGCACATAGGATGCTACAGCAATCGCAGCCGTTTGCGGACTGGGCGACATGTAAAAGGCCGCCTCACCATCATGGTGAAAGCGGCCTTCGGGACTATGTGCGCCGTGCAACAGGCGCGGCAGGTCGCGGGTGTAGTGGATATGGTAGAAGGTGCCGGAAATCGCCCGGATCACGGTTACAACCCGGCCAGAAACTGCTCCGCATCCAGAGCCGCCATGCAACCCATCCCGGCACTGGTCACGGCCTGCCGGTAATGGTGATCGGTCAGGTCGCCGGCCGCAAACACCCCGGGGATCGCCGTCCGTGTACTGCCGGGTTCGACCACGACATAACCGCCATTGTGCAACGGCAACTGGTCTTTCACCAGTTCCGACGCCGGCGCATGGCCAATGGCGACGAAGAACCCGGCACAGGGGATGTCGGTGGTCGCACCGGTCTGCACGTTCCGCGCCCGCACCGCCGTGACCCCCAACGGCGTCTCAGTCCCCAGCACTTCGGTCACGTCATGGTTCCACAACACCGAAATCTTGGGATGCTTGAACAGCCGGTCCTGCATGATCTTCTCGGCGCGCAGGGTGTCGCGGCGGTGGATCAGCGTCACCTTGGAGGCGAAATTGGTCAGGAACAGCGCCTCTTCAACTGCCGTGTTGCCGCCGCCGATCACCACGATTTCCTTGCCGCGATAGAAGAACCCGTCACAAGTCGCACAGGCCGACACGCCAAAACCCTTGAACCTCTCCTCGCTTGGCAACCCCAGCCATTTGGCTTGCGCCCCGGTGGCGAGGATCACCGCGTCGGCGGTGTAGACCGTGCCGCTGTCGCTCAGCGCGGTGAACGGGCGGCTCTGCAAGTCAAGATGGGTGATGATGTCGGTGATCACCTCGGCCCCCATCGCCTTGGCATGGTCCTCCATGCGGATCATCAGATCAGGGCCCATCACATGGCTGTCGCCCGGCCAGTTCTCGACCTCGGTTGTGATGGTCAACTGACCACCCGGCTGAATGCCCTGCACCAGAATGGGGCTCAACATGGCGCGCGCTGCGTAGACCGCCGCGGTATAGCCCGCCGGTCCAGACCCGATGATCAGTGCTTTGGTGTGACGCGTCTCGCCCATGCTTGGCCCCTTCGAAATGCCTTTTCGATATAAGCGGCGGGGATCAGCAGGGCAAGGCGGCCCTTGCAACCCCGCCATGCATGGATTTGTTGCGCAGTCGTGAAATATTATTGCGCAAATCGGGCGGTTGGCGTATGGAAATGGCAGCAATGGGGACACCTTTGGCAGCAAGGCTGGATCAGATAGACCGGAAGATTCTGGCAGAGCTGCAAGGCGACGGCCGGATGACCAATGTCGAGCTGGCCTCGCGTGTCGGCATCTCGGCGCCGCCCTGTCTGCGGCGGGTGCGGGTGCTGGAAGAGGCCGGATTGATCCGCGGCTACCACGCCGACATCAACGCCCGCGAACTGGGGTTCGAGGTGCAGGTCTTCGCCATGGTCCGCCTGACCTCGCAGGCCGAAGCCGACCTCGCCATCTTCGAGGCCCGCTGCAAGGCCTGGCCGCTGGTCCGTGAATGCCACATGCTGAACGGCGAAATCGATTTCATCCTGAAATGCGTGGCGCAGGACCTGTCGGGCTTTCAGAATTTCCTGACCGAGGAACTGCTGCGCGCCGAAAATGTCGCCACAGTGAAAACCTCGCTGGTGATCCGCTGCGCCAAGGACGCGCCGGGCCTGCCGTTCGAGGTTCTGGAAGCCCGGATGGGTCGCACCGGCTGAAACCCCTGATCCAGCGGAGCGGCTGCGCCGCAAGTCTTTTTCCGAGCCTCTGGCTGACGCCAACCGGCTCGGATCGGCGCGCCGCGCGGGGGTATTTGGAACCAATATGTAGTGAGAACGCCTTTGCCCCTACATATTGGCGCAAATATCCATCTTTCTGCTGTCACGCGGTGACTCGGACCTCGATCAGCCTTGGCCCGTCGCTGGGTTGGGTCAGCGCCCAGTGCAGCACTTCGGGGTCTTGCGGGATTGAGGTGAAGGGCAGGTCGCAGGCGGCCGCGAAGGGTTCGAGGCGCAGCGGGCTGGGGTGGCAGCCGATGACTTCGGTATTGGCGCGCCGCATCGCATCGGCGATTTCGCGGTAGGCGGCGTTGTTCCACACCAGGAAGGTGATCGGCAGTTTTTCGTCAACCGCCGTGCGCAACTCGCCGGGGCTGAACTGCAGGCCACCGTCGCCAACCAGACAGACGACATGGGTCCGGGGGGCGGCGAGGGCGGCACCGACAGCGGCACCGGGGCCAAAGCCGAGGGCGCCAAACCCGGTCGCCGCGTTGAAATAGCCGCCGGGGCGATCGTGGCTGTAGATCAGGTTGGCGGCATAGACCGGCTGGGTGCTGTCGCCAATCAGAATGGCGCGGGGCAGGGCGGTGCGGATCGCCTCGACCATCTGCAGCATGACGGCATAGGCAGCGAAGCTGTCGGCCAGTTCCTGGCGCGCGGCCGTGGCGGCGGCGGCGGCGCGCTCCGCGCCATTTGCGTCGTGCCGGCGGATCAAAGGCAGCAAGGCCGCCATCGTGGTCCCGGCATCGCCCTGCAGGTCAATGGCACTGGGATGGCGCGCCAACTGGGCGGCGTCGATGTCGATGCGGATCTGTCCGGCCAGATCCGGCGTGCCGCCGTTGACGTCCATGTCGTATTCGGTTGGCCCAAGCTCGGTACCGATTGACAGGATCTGGTCGGCGGCTCGGATCAGGCTACGGTTGGCCTCCAGGCTGGGCGAGGACGGGACGCATAGCGGATGTTCATGCAGCATGCCTCTTGCGTTGACGGTCTGCACCACTGGCGCGTCCAGTTTTTCGGCGAGCGCCCGCAGTGCGACCTCCTGGCCACGGCAGCCGCCGCCAGACAGGATCACCACGTTCTGGGCGGCGTTCAGTCGCGCCGCCGCACGGGACAGGTCATCTTGTGACGGTTGCGGGCGTTGACGCATCGCGGCCGGGGCTTGCAGCGGCGGGCAGGGCAGGGGCATTACATCGGTCGGCACTTCGATATGCACCGGGCCGGGGCGGCCATGGGTCATCAGGTCGAACGCCCAGTCCAGCGTCGGGCCAAGCTCGGCGGGATCAGCGACCAGACGGGTTGGGCACAACGCGCGCACCATCGCAGACTGATCGGGCAATTCGTGCAGCAATCCCAGGCCCTTGCCCAAGGACGCCCGCCGGTTGACGCCGGAGATCACCAGCACCGGCACCGAATCCGCGCGGGATTGGGCCATCGCAGTCAATGCGTTGGTCAGACCCGGTCCGGTGATCACGAACGCCACGCCGGGCTGGCCGCTGACCCTTGCATAACCGTCGGCCATAAAGGCGCAGCCCTGTTCGTGGCGCGCCGTCACATGGCGCACCGACGACCCCGACAGCCCGCGATACAGTTCCACCGTATGCACGCCCGGGATGCCGAACACCACCTTGACACCACGCGCCGCCAACCCCTCGATCAACCGTTCGCCGACCGTCCTCATAGCCGTGTCTCCCTCAATTTCCCGGCAAACGCCGCGATCCGGCGGCAGGCCTCGGCAATTTCGGCGTCTGGCCGGGTCAGGCTGACCCTGAGCCAACCCGCCAGCGTCTTGCCAAAGCTTTCGCCCGGCATCACTGCGACATGCTCTTCATCCAGCAGCCGCCGGGCAAACTCTTCCCCGGTCAAGCCGGTCGCCCGCACATCGATCAGCGTGAACATCCCCGCCTCGGGCTGATGCACCCGCAGATGGTTGCCGTCCAGCATGGCATGGATCATCGCCGCCCGTGCCGCAAACCGCGCCGCCATGTCCCTTGCCACCACCGAGGGCCGCGATACCGCCAAGGCCGTCATGTCGGCGATGAACGGCTGGTTGCCGAACAGCATGGTCTCTGCCACCGGCAGCAGCCGCTCGACAAAGCCCCCCGGCCCGACACACCAGCCCGAGCGGAACCCGGGGGCCGCATGCGATTTGGAGATCGACGACACGGCAATCGACCGTTCCGCCAGATCCGCCTCATCCAGCGGCGAGGCGAAGACGCCACCGAAGATCAGTTCTTCATACACTTCATCGCTGACGATCCACAGATCGGCGTCCTTGGCCACCTGTCCGATCGCCTGCACCTCATCCCGGGTCAACACCGCGCCGGTCGGGTTGTGCGGCGTGTTCAGCAGCATCACCCGCGACTGCGGCGTCACCAGGGCTGCCAGATCGGCCGCCTGCATCCGGAAGCCATGTTCTGGCCGCAGTGGCACCGGCACCATGCGCGCACCGGTCGAGGCGATCACCCCCTCATAGGTGGCATACATCGGGTCGCCGACCAGCACCTCATCCCCCGGCCCGACCAAGGCCATCATCACGGCGTACAAGGCAGTCTGGGTGCCGGGCAGACAGACGATCTGGTTGGCCCCGATCACCCGGCCCGCCCGTTTGCTGTAACGGTCGGCAAGGGCGGCCAGCAGCCCCGGTTCGCCGCGCCCGTTGGAATAGGCATAGCGCCCGGCCTCCATGGCCTGACGTGCCTTGGTCAAAAGTTCGGCAGGCGGCGGCACGTCGGGCTCGCCAATGCTCAGCGACAGGATTTCGACTCCGGCCGCGGCCATGGCGCGCGCCCGGACATGGATTTCCCATTTGGCGCCGCCCAGATCGGCTAGTCGGTCGGTGATCGCGGCATATCTCATGTCTTGGGTGGCTCCGACAGCAAGAGGTAATAGCTCAGATCGACTCCCAGCATGGCACCGATCGACCTGACGCCGATGGTCACCAACTCATCGGGGACAAACGCGTGCGGCAACGTGCTGCCTTCGAGCCATAATCCGTCGATCACCGCGTTGCAGGCAATGGCCAGATGGCGCAGTTCCGCCGCTTCACGCGGGTGCGGCAGGGCGGCGATCAGCCCCTGCAAATGGTCGCGAAACCCCAGATAGGTCTGATGGTGGATGTCCAGCATCGCCGGATTGCGCCGGGTTTCCTGAATGAAGGAAGCCCAGCGGACAACGGCCTCACCGTCCACCACTGGCGGGCGCAGCGAGGCCGCAATGAAGGCCGCCAGCCGGGCATGAGGATCGGACGGCGCATAGGTCAGCACGGCGGCGCTGTCCTCGGTCATCCCCACCATCAACTGGCGATAGGCGTCGGCCAGCAAGGCCTCCTTGTTGGTGAAATAGTGGCGGATCAGCCCCGGCGTCACGCCCGCCCGCTCGGCAATCGCCCGCACCGTGGCCGCCGCCGACCCGCCCTCCGAGACCAGGGCCAGCGTCGCCGTGATCAGCGCCGCCCGGCGTTTGTCTTCGGCCTCACGGCGGTAGGGTCGGCGCTCAACGGCCATGGGGCCCTCTTGTTATCCGGATGTATTATTGACGCTATCCCGGCTGGCAGGACCGCGCAAGACCCGTTGCAGTGGTGGATCAGGGATAGATTTCGTCCGCCGTGACACCCCATAGCGCCGTCTTGCGGACCCAGCCCTTTTCACCTTCCACGGTGATGCGGCACCAATCGGGCAGGCATTGCAGCAATTTGCCGATCACGCCCAGTTCCGATTGATATACGACATCGGCCTGCGCGTCCGGTCTGCTGAACGCTTGCGCCATGTCCTCGGTCACCAGAACCGACCGCACGCCGGACAACAGCGAGTAATGAACCCAGCCGCCCGCCCCATCGACATCCTCGACCCGGCGCCAATGCTCATATTCGGCGGTGATCTTCAACGGCATGCCTTCACGCGAAAACACCCAGTCAATGCGATGGGTCAGCCCCGGACCACGCCGCGCATTGCCCTCGTTGCCCTTCAGCGTGACGAAGCGCGGCAAGGGCAAATGGGTCACCGGGCCGACATTGGGATCGACCGGCGCATCGGTGGTATTCGGATTGGGACCGTCCAGCACCGCGCCCGAGGTCGCGCTTTGCTCTTGCGCCGCCGTGCCATCCTGTGCGGCCAGCGGAAACGCCCATAGCGCCAAAGCCACCAGCCCCGCTGCCCAACCGATCCGTGCCATGCCCGCTCCGCCCGATGTGCCGCAGGTCAGACCCGCGGCCATTTTGCACGGGTTCTGCTGGCCGCGCTTGGCCACAGTTTGCCACCAAAGACCAGGCAAGGAAAGGCCTGTGGCGGCGGCATTCCGGCCGCAACCTCGAAAATGCCGGTCCGTTGGTCAAAGCGGTTGAAAAGGAGCCGTGACTGCACCGGGCATAAACGGTATTCAGGACCAGTGAGTTCAATTTGCCGGAATTCCGCGATTGACGATGGTCCGGTAAGGTGTTTGGAGGTTCGGTCCCGATGCAAAAGTCCCAATTGCGGCCAGAGTTTCTGGTCAAATCCGTCGAGGAGTTGCGGTCGCTGTTTCCGCCGACCCACGCCCTTGCCGTGGCAAAATGTCAAAACCGTCTCGACAAGAATGCCATGGACTTCGTGGCCCGCTCGCCATTCCTGTGCATCGGCACCCAATCGCCGGGCGGGTTGGCGGATGTCAGTCCGCGCGGTGATCCTCGTGGTTTTGTCAAAGTTCTGGATGACAGGACACTTCTGATCCCGGACCGCCCCGGCAACAACCGTCTGGACACCCAGACCAACATTCTGACCAATCCCGCCGTTGGTCTGTTGTTCATGGTGCCCGGCTTTGATGACACCATGCGGGTCAACGGCACCGCCCAGATAACCCGCGACCCGGACTTGCTGGCACGGCTGGAAGTGAACGACCGCACACCCACCAGTGCCATCGTGGTGACAGTGGACGAGGTTTTCATTCACTGTGCCAAGGCATTTCGGCGCTCAAAACTCTGGGACCCAGGCCAAATTCAGGATCGTCGCGAAATGCCATCCCTGATCAACATCATCCTCGATCAGACCACCGGCGCGCCCAGTGATCCGCAAGAGATGACCAGACTGGACGCCGATCTTGAAGAAGACTACCGAAAGTCGATGTATTAGGAAGGGCGTCGCGTTGCGAACCATTCGCAACGCGGTAAAAATCTGGTTAATCGAAAATTGCAAGTTATTGGTATAGTTATATGAAGCAAAGTTTTCACGTGTGAACACCGGTCAGAACCTTGCGGGTGAGAATGCCGAAATATCCCGGTCCGGCCCTCTCCCCGCCACTAGATCGGCGACGATCAGCGCGGTGACCGGGGCCAAAGTCAGCCCTATATGGCCGTGTCCAAAAGCATGGATCACGTCCGGCCCGCCCTGCGACGGCCCGATCACCGGCAGGCTGTCGGGCATCGAGGGCCGGAACCCCATCCATGTCCGGTCGGGCGTGCCCAGATGCGGAAAGATCGCCCGGGCCCCTTCGACCAGCCGGGCAATCCGGTGCGGTGAGGGCGGGGCCGTCAGCCCGCCCAACTCCACCGTACCGGCCACCCGCAGCCGCCCGTCCATCGGGCACAGATAGAACCCGCGCGACGTCGGGCAACATGGTCGGTTCAGCAGCGGCTCGTCCATGTCCCATTCCGCATGATAGCCCCGCTCGGTCTCCAGCGGCACCACATCCCCGACTTGCCGCGCCAGATCGCGACCATGCGCGCCGGTGGCCAGGATCACCTTGCGCGCCCGCAAGCGAAACCCGTCACCCTCGACTATGATACCGTCAAACTGCCGGGTCAGCCGCTCTGCCTGCCCGGCAAGATAGCCGGCATGTTCCATCGTCGTCGCCCGCAACCGGTCCACCACAGAACCGGGATCGGTCAGGAACGACGCCTCGGAAAAGAACGCCGCCCCGGCCATTTCGGACAAGTTCGGCTCCAGCCCGGTCAGATCCGCTGCCCCGATCAACTCGACCGCCACCCCCATCCGCTGCTTGGCCGCAATATCCGTTGCAGCCTTGCGATAGGCCACCGGGGTTTCATAAAGATACAGACAGCCGCGCTGCTCCAGCAGGTCCGCCGCCCCGATCCGCGCCGCCAGATCGTGCCACAGCGGCTTGGCCCCGGCCAGCAGCCCCGCCAAAGCCACCCCGTTCCGCGCCGCCGCCGCTGGCAGGCTCTGGCGGGCAAAGCGGGTCAACCACGGCAACAGCGCCACAAAACCGCCCGGCAGAATGGCCAGCGGCGAGGTCCGGCTGAACAACAGTGCGGGCAGGTGCCGCAGAACGGCAGGCGTGCCGACCGGCGTCACCGCATAATCGGCAATCGTGCCGGCATTGCCATAACTCGCCCCCGACCCCGGCGGGTTGGGATCGACCAGCAGCACCTCGTGCCCCTCGGCCACCAGAGCCTCGGCAATGGCGAGACCCACCACCCCCGCGCCCAAGACCGCGATTTCCACGTTGATGTGCCGCACTTTGCCAAACCCCCGACGCTCTTCAGACCTGACAGCCCTTTTCGCTTTCATGGCAAGCGACAAGGGCAGTCAAGCCCGTTGAACGGTCACATGCAGCTTTGAAACAGAGCCCGAGTGTTTTCACGGGTCATCACGCGCGGATTGCCGCCGCAGGACGGGTCTTCCAGTGCCATGTCGGTCAGCATGTCCAGATCGCCCTCCCTGACCCCCATCGCCGTCAGATTGGCCGGGATAGCCAGCATGGCGCGCAGTTTCATCACCTGTTCGCGGAAGCCGTCAAAGCCGCCGCTGATCCCCAGATAGGCCGCCGCCGCTTCCAGCCGATCCTCGATCTCGGCCCGGTTGAAGTCGAGCACCATCGGCATCACCACCGCATTTGTCGTGCCGTGATGCGTCCCATAGACCGCGCCCACCGGATGCGACAGCGAATGGATCGCCCCTAGCCCTTTCTGAAATGCCACCGCCCCCATCGCCGCCGCCGACATCATATGGGCGCGCGCGTCGAGATTGTTCGGGTCGGCATAGACTTTCGGCAGGTTTTCGAACACCAGCCGCATCCCTTCCAGTGCGATGCCCTGCGACATCGGATGATAGAACGGCGAGCAATAGGCCTCCAGACAATGGGCAAGTGCGTCCATGCCGGTCCCAGCCGTGATGAAGCGCGGCATCCCCACCGTCAGCGCCGGATCGCAGATGGTGACAGCGGGCATCAGCCTGGGGTGAAAGATGATCTTCTTCTTGTGGGTGGTGGCGTTGGTAAGCACCCCCGCCCGTCCCACTTCCGACCCGGTCCCGGCGGTGGTCGGCACCGCAATGATGGGTGCGATTTTTGTTGGGTCGGCACGGGTATACCAATCGTCGACATCCTCAAGATCCCAGACACTGAGGTCTTTGCGTTGATGCGCCATCAGCGCAATCATCTTGCCAAGGTCCAGCCCCGAACCGCCGCCGAACGCCACCACCCCGTCATGCCCGCCTGCCAGATACATCGCGATGCCGTCGGCCATGTTCTTCTCATTGGGGTTGGGGTCGACCTCGGAAAACATCGCCCGGCCCAGGCCCGCCGCTTCCAGACCGTCCAACGCGGCGGCGGTGATCGGCAACGCGGCAAGTGCCTTGTCGGTCACCAGCAGCGGCTTTTTCAGGCCGACCGCCTTGCACTGCTCGGCCAGTTCGGCAATCCGGCCGACGCCGAATTTTATCGGGGTGGGATAGGACCAGTTCCGGTTGGGGACGTTATGGGTCATCGCTCAGACTTTCTTCAAATGATAGGATTTCGGTCGGGTCACCGCGTGGAAACCCAGATAGCTCAACGACCCGCCACGCCCGGTGTCCTTGCAGCCGGTCCAGCACAACGCGGGGTCCAGATAGTCGGCGCGGTTCATGAACACGGTGCCGGTCTCGATCTGCGCGCCGAGGGCGGCGGCGGTGTCATAATCCTGGGTCCAGACCGAGGCGGTCAGGCCGTAGGGACTGTCGTTCATCAGGGCGAGCGCCTCGGCGTCATCCCTCACCTTCATGATGCCGACGACAGGGCCAAAACTCTCCTCCATCATCACCCGCATGGAGTGGTCGACGTTGACCAAAATCTGCGGCGCGAGATAGGCGCCACCATCATCGGCAGGGAAGTTGGCAGGGTCGATCAGCGGCTTGGCCCCCTTCGCAACCGCCTCGGCAATCTGATCCCGCACCACCTTGGCGAAGCGCTTGTTGGCCATGGGTCCGAGGGTCGAACTGGCGTCAAACGGGTTGCCCAGCTTCAGGGCATTGACCCAGACCACGGCCTTTTCGACAAAGGCGTCGTACAGGCTCTCATGGACATAGATCCGCTCGATCCCGCAGCAGCACTGGCCCGCATTATACATCGCGCCGTCCATCAGCGTGTCGACCGCCACATCCAGATTGGCATCGGCGCGCACATAGCCAGGGTCCTTGCCGCCGAGTTCCAGCCCCAAAGCAGTGAACGTCCCCGCCGCCGCCCGTTCCATCGCCTGACCGCCGCGAACCGAACCGGTGAAATTGACGAAGTTGAACGCCCTGGCCGCGATCAGGCTTTCAGTGGTGGCATGATCCAGCACGACATTCTGGAACACATCCGCAGGCACCCCGGCGGCATGGAACGCCTCGGCCAGACGCTCGCCCACCAGCATGGTCTGCGAGGCGTGTTTCAGGACAACCGAGTTCCCGGAAATCAAAGCAGGCGCCAGAGTGTTGATGGTGGTCAGATAAGGATAGTTCCAAGGCGCCACGATGAACACCACACCGACCGGATCGCGGGCGATGTAGCGACGGAACTCGTCGCTGTCCTCGACCATGATGGGTGCAAGGGTCTGGGCGGCGATCTCGGCCATGTAGTCGGTGCGGGCGTTGAC
>JBDTQR010000086.1:0-17294 GCA_039932095.1 bacterium
GCCGCACCGAAGATCACCATCGTACAGGGATCGGCCGGCGGCACTTTGACCGGCTCAGCCATGATCCTGCTCGCCAGCCGGTGGTTCGGCCTCGATATGGCCACCAAAGCCGAGCCGCATGGCCGACAGGATTTTCTCGCCGAAGTGATGCTCCTGACGCGACCGGAAGCGGGTGAACAGCGCGGTCGCCAGCACATCGACCGGCACCGCCTCTTCGATGGCCGCCTCGACCGTCCAGCGACCCTCGCCGGAATCCTCGACATAGCCGGTGAATGCCGCAAGTTTCGGGTCGCTGGCGAGGGCTGACGCCGCAAGGTCCAGGAGCCATGCCGAGATCACACTGCCGCGTCGCCAGACCTCGGCAATATCGCCGATGTTCAGGTCGAACCGCTCGTCAGCCGGCAAATTGGCAGCCCCCTTGTTCGCCAGAATATCGAACCCCTCGGCAAAGGCCTGCATCAGCCCGTATTCGATGCCGTTATGCACCATTTTGACGAAATGCCCCGCTCCGGGCGGTCCGGCATGAATGTAGCCCTGCTCGGCGCGCGGATCGGCATCCTTGCCCCGGCTGGTGCGCGCTATCTTGCCAAGCCCCGGCGCCAGTGCGGCAAAGATCGGATCCAGTCGCTTCACCGGTTCGTCCGCGCCGCCGATCATCATGCAGTAACCACGTTCCAGGCCCCACACCCCGCCCGAGGTGCCGCAGTCGACATAATGGACGCCCTTGTTTTCCAGCTGCCTGGCGCGGCGGATGTCATCCTTGTAAAAGGTGTTGCCGCCATCAATGACAATATCGTCACGCTCCAGAAGCCCGGCGAGTTGCTCGATCGTGCTCTCGGTAGTTTTTCCGGCGGGCAACATCACCCAGACTGCCCGTGGCTCATGGAGGATGGCTACCATCTCCTTTAGCGACTGCACCGGTTTTGCGCCGGCCTGTTGCAATTTCTTGCGCCGGTCAATGTTCACATCGAAAACCGCGCAATCATGCCCAGCCTTCATCAGCCGCTGCGCAATATTGCCGCCCATCCGGCCCAATCCGACGACACCGATCTGCATTGTCCAGCATTCCCCCTTTTCAGCGGTGCCAAAGCGGCTTTGTCGGAATCCGCAAGCGCGCCACGGCACGGCACTGCATATACAACGCCGGCAATCCGATCCGGTTCCACAACCCGGGTGTCATCGGGCTGTCTATCGCCATGCTCGGTTTGGCAAAGGCGTAATCCGCCGGAACCGCCGTAACACGTAACGCAGAAATCCTATTATGAAGCCGCCGCCAATTTTGCCGGCGCGGGCCAGCCTGGCGAATGGACCAGCCAAGCGCGTGACTATGCCAATACCCGCTACAGCCCGCTGGACCAGATCACGCGCGACACCGTCGGACGATTGCAGATCGCATGGACGTTTTCGGACGGCACCCAATACGGCCATGAAGGGGCGCCCCTGGTGGGCATCCAGGGCTCGCTCCTGGCGGCGCTGATTATGTTTGCCCCTCGACCGCTTTACGCCGCCTATTCCGCTCGTTTCGCTTGGCCCTTCCGCCGGTGTCCCCCCATGTTCGCACCAGTCACCTTTGAGGAAGATCAGCGCAATGGTTTTCGGGCCATCGCCTCGGTGCACGCCGCAGTGCGTGCGCTGACCCAGGGGTGGAGGACGGACTATGCGCCGATTTGGTGCTGTCAGACGTATGCTAACTCGTCTCAGTTTCCCTGCAATAGCAATCTGTTAGACTGTACAGAGGTCGCGCCACTCAGCCGGAGCGGCAACACGGTTGGTCTTGAAGTTTTCTCGGCTGGAAAGGGCGCGCTCCTGGTCGAAATGATTGTGCACTGAGGCGTGGACGGATACGAACTTTTCTAATGTTCGTATCCGCCTTCGGAGTGAAGTCTTGGACAGCCTTGCATCATCGGGCTTTGCAGTCCGCTCCCAGATCATCTGGGCCAAGGAACGGCTGGTACTGTCGCGCGGCGATTACCACTGGCAGCACGAGCCCTGCTGGTATGCGGTACGGGACAAGGCGACGGGTCACTGGTCGGGGGATCGCAAGCAGACGACGCTCTGGCAGATCGCGTCGCGCGATCAGGACGCTGCCACGGTCCACGGCACGCAAAAGCCGGTGGAATGCATGCGCCGTCCGATGTTGAACAATTCATCACCCGGTCAGGCGGTCTACGATCCCTTCTCCGGATCCGGCAGCCTGATCATTGCCGCGGAGACCACTGGCCGCGTGGCACTGGCAATGGAACTGGACCCGGCCTATGTCGATGTCGCCGTGCAGCGCTGGCAGGCCTTCACGGGCAAGGAGGCGGTGCATGCACAAACTAGGCCTGACACCAGCGTCACGCTCGCGCCTCGCGATCCAAATCCACAACGGGCCCAAGCCATGGGACTACGGGGGTGTCACCCAAATCACGCGGGTGATCATCGATGCCGCAGACAGGGACTTGTAGGGTTTCCAGATAAATCAAGCGCCATCAGTGTTTTACCTTCTACACTCGCGGCGCGACCGACCGTACACATCTGCGCAAGGAACGTTAGGCAGGTGTGGACAGGGGCCTGAGTTGGGGCGGAGTGGTACAGGATTTTCGGTTCCGCAGCGGTTCATCGGGTATGAGCGCGTCTCGACCGCCCGGCAGGGTGCAAGCGGCCTCGGGTTGGAAGCACGGCGACACAGCATCGACGCCTTTGCCGCTTCCATCAGTGCGGAGGTCAGCGCCCGATTTACCGAGGTAGAAAGTGGGCGCAATCCCAACCGGCCTGAACTGGCCAAGGCGCTGCATCTCTCGAAGATCACAGGCGCCACGCTGGTAATCGCCAAGCTGGACCCGCTTTCCCGCAATGCGGCCCTTTTTGCTCACGCTGCGCGACAGCGGCGCGCGGTTCCTCGCCGTCGATATGCCGGAGGCCAACGACTTGACCGTCGGCATCATGGCGCTTGTGGCACAGGCCGAGCGCGAGGCGATCTCGCGGCGAACCAAGGAGGCACTGGCAGTGGCCAAGGCGCGTGGCATCAAGCTGGGCAACCCGAATGGGCCCAGGCGCTTCGGCGGGCTGGCAAGGGCGGAGTGGCGCTCAGGGCCGCAGTGGCAGCAAATGCGGAACAGCATGCGGCTGATCTCGCTGAGGTGGTCGCAGACATTCGCGCGGCGGGCGCGGCGAGTCTGCGCGAGATAGCGGAGGCGCTGACGGCACGGGGAATGCTGACGCGGCGTGGTGGGAAATGGCGGGTTTCGAATGTCGGCAACTTGCTGAATCGTCTTGCGCAATATCTCCGGATGCCATGATGGCATCCCTGGAGTAGCCGGGACGCATCGCAGGCCTCTCGACCGAATCGGGCCCATGCTTTAAATTCCGGCGGCAAACCGGGAGATCACCGATGTTCAAGTTCATTTTTGTGGTCGTTTGCTTCGGCTTGTTGTCCGTTGCGCGCGCCGGGCCACTCCAGGACGCGGCCCACATTGGCGATCTCGATCAGATGAAGAAGTTATTGGCGGAAGGTGCAGCTGTCGACTAGAGCGACGAAAAATCTGGAACAGCCCTTATCGCGGCAGCAGAGGCGGGCCAGGTCGAGGCCGCGCAGGCACTCCTCGATGCTGGTGCCGATGTCAACCTTTCCGCGGAAGGGCTCACTCCGCTTCTGGCGGCGGCCCGCGCCGGTAACAGCGATATCGTTGCCATTCTGCTTGCCGAGGGCGCCGACGTCACTGTCACCGACCAAGTTGGCAATACAGCTTTGCACTTGGCCGCAGGGGTGGGCTGCAAGGCAGCTGTTCTCGCGCTTCTTGACGCCGGGGCCGATGTGGTAACCCCCAACCGTTTAGGCGTGGTGCCTGCAATCGTCGCAGGAGCTAAGGGACATTTTGATGTTGTCGATCTACTTCGCGAACGAGGTGGCCTCCTAGTGGATCCAATCGAGCCGGTCACTGGCATCCTCGCAGCCGCCGACCCGGATAAGGGGCGAGAATTGTTCATGTCCACGGGCTGCAATCATTGTCATATTTTTCGTAACGCCAAACCTGAAAGTAGACCCAATCTTTGGGGCATCGTCGGAAACGAAATGGGCAGTTCACCTTGGAAGGACAAACATTCAGAAGGGTTGAAGCGCATCGGAGGGGTGTGGAGCTATGAGGAGCTCAACGCGTGGTTGGCCGACCAGGGGCGTTTCGCCCCCGGCAATTTGATGAATAAACTCTCTGACGCGACCAACCTGCCAGAGGTCGAAGATCGGGCAGATATCATTGCATTCCTCCGGCTTCAGGATGACGATCCGGAGCCTCTGCCCTAAGTCAGCGGGCAGAAGGCACGGCGATCTCCCGGCGCACAAACGAGGTGTGGCTGTGGCCAAAGCGAGGGCATTGTCAGAGGAAAAAGGTGTGATAGTCTAATCACGGCTCGCTTGTTCGGTCTGTCGTCGAGATTTCACGGCTCTTGCTTTGAAATACAGCTACTTATGCCCGCCGCGAAGGGCGAGGCGCTAGAGCGTGTTGCGGTCATTTGGCTTCATATCCTGCGGCCATGAAGAAGTTGTAGTACTCGTCTTCGGAGAAGAGGTGGCAGACATGGCCGACGGCTTGCCATAGCGCGTCGTATGTCCGTGCGGCAGCTCGTCGGATCAGGGCCTTGAGCTTTGCGAAGGCCATTTCAATCGGATTCAGGTCGGGTGAATATGGGGGCAGGAACAGGAACCATGCGCCCACCTCTCGCTTCGTCTCGGCCGCCTTGGGGCTTTTGTGGGAGGACAGATTATCGAGAATGACCACGTCGCCGGGTTGCAGGGTCGGTGCCAACTGGGTCTTTACGTAGAGATCGAACATCTCGCGGTTCATGGCCCCGTCGATCACCCAAGGCGCATCCAGCCGGTCATGGCGCAGGGCGGCGATGAAGGTCTGAGTGTTCCAGTGGCCGAAGGGTGCGTGGTCGATCAACCGCGCGCCCTTGGGTGACCAGCCGGTGGTCTTGGCCATGTTCGTCTTCAGCGCGGTTTCATCGATGAACGCCAAGCGCGGCAATAGGTTGCGCATGAAGGGCTGGCGCCGCGTGATCCATATCTGGCGCGCCTCGCGAACCTCTGGCCTCTTCTGCTCGACGGCTTGCAGGTCTTTTTTTGTATGTCAGGCCGAGGCCCCGCAGCAACCGCCAGACCGAGACGCGATGGATGGTGATGCCGTGACGTTCCGCCAGTTCTGTGACCAGGTCGTCCAAGGTCAGGTCGGGCTTCTCGGTCATCCGCTTGCCGATAGAGGCTTTCACGGCCTCAAGTTTGCCGTGGCCGCCGCCGTTGTCCTGCGCCCGAGGCGCACGCCCGCCGGTCTCGCGCTTCAGAATGATCATGTCATTGACGAACTTCACCGAAACCCGGAACCGGGACGCCGTCGACCGGTGCGAATATCCCTCCTCGACGCAGGCAACAACCCGCTCGCGAAGCGCCATAGGATGTGGTCTGCCCATCCAAAACCCCCATATTTGCCATGCAAACAGGGAATCACAGATTACCCTTCTGGGGAATCCTGAATCGAGTTAGCCGCAACCCGCTCTAGGAAGCAGTTGGAAGCGTGATTCCTCTGACAACCCGTGGCCGTGCTGAAACCGGCTTTGGTCGCCGCAACATGCGTCGTGTCGGTCGATCGGTACTTCATGAAGAGCCTCATCTGATGATCGGTTACATGACGGCCAGGCAAGGGCTCAACCTCTTCGAGGAGAAAACCCTACCTGCCGTTCAGCGCCTCGAGCGGCGCGCTGCACTCCCATCTGCTGAGCAAGCTTCTGTGGTTGCCGCCCAAGGTGCAAGAGCCTTTTTCCCTTTTGAGCATGTGATCGAATGCAAACTTCTGTCAGGCTTTTCGATGCAGCCATGTCGGAAGCTGCTAGCCGGTATGGTGATCCGCGGATCCGGTCCAAATCTCTACGCCGGGCTATTGCGCCCACAGCTTGCTTGTGGTTTTCCCGATCCAGATCGTTCGATCATTGTGCCCATTCGGGTCGTCGCTCTCTCACACCTCCTATACCGGCGTTACGCCGATGGTTGCATGACAGCCATCATGCAGCGCCAGCCTGTATCGGATCCTTGTAATCTTGTTGTTGCGTCAGCATGGCCCAGAGCATGCGCGCCATCTCATTGGCCAGTGCGATGGCCACCAGCATCCTCGGCTTGCGCGCACGCAGTCGATCAAGCCTTGATCCCTCGCGGATCGATTTCGCCCCCATCCAGTTCAGTCGAGACATCGCGCCGATGATCAACAGACGCCGGATGTCAGACTGTCCGGCCTTGGACACCCGTCCCAGCCGCTCTTTGCCCCCGGATGACATCTGCCTTGGCACAAGCCCGAGCCAAGCGGCAAAATCGCGCCCGCACTTTAACGTCTCCATCACAGGCGCAAAGGCCTCGACCGCCAGCGCGGTCATCGGCCCGACGCCTGGCATTGTTTGCAGCCTGCGTGCCATCGGGGTCAGTGCCGCTTGAGCAACGATCTTGCGGGTCTTGGCATTGATCCGAGCCGTTTTCTCCGCAATCTGTTCAAGCAGGTCGCGCGCTTCCTCTCGTGCAAGTTCGGGAAGATCGCAGGTCTCGGCCTCGATGATTTCGACAACTCGTTTGAGATGCGCTGGCCCCTGCGGCACCGCATACCCGTATTCGTAGAGCGTCGCGCGCAGCGCATTTATCAATTCGGTGCGCTGATGCACCAGCCGTTCGCGGCCCCGGAACAGCACTGCCCGCGCCTGCTGCTCTATAGTCTTCGGCGGCACGAACCGCATTTCGGGACGCTGCGCGGCGACGACGATCCCTTCGGCATCAGCAGCATCGTTTTTCTGCCGCTTCACGAAGGGCTTCACGTATTGCGGAGCAATAAGCTTGACCTCATGACCTGCCTTCGAAAGCTCGCGCGCCCAATAGCTGGCACCACCGCAGGCCTCCATGACAACCACTGCGGCAGGATGGCCCGCCATGAAACTCATGAACTGCGCCCGCGTCAGCTTCTTGGGGAACTTGACCTCTCCCGTCATGGAAGCTCCATGAAGCTGGAAAACGTTCTTTGCCAGATCTACACCGATCATTGTATCTTTCATCCGGCCGTCCTCTCCGATTTGTGGTTGTCACACCAACATCCTGGCACATTACGATGCCGTCTGGGGAGGGCGGCAACCACCCCATCTCTATGAACGCACCAGCGGCATCATCACCACCAATCTCAGCTTCAGCGAGTGGGCAACGGCCTTCGGTGACGCCAAGATGACCACGGCCTTGCTCGACCGCCTCCCACACCGTTGCCACGTCCTGGAGACCGGAAACGACAGCTTCCGCTTCAAGGCCAGCTCAGCCGCAGCAACCCGCAAAAAGAAAGACAGGCGATGCTGATCATGGTGTCGGACCCTTGTATGGGGTCTACACCCGGGCCGACGTTCCCCCTGGCATGAGTCGCAGCGCGCGACAGATGGCCGGCAGCGGCCCGGGGCCAAAATGATCGTTTGACTCTTGCCCCGTTAGGGCGCTGGTGTCTGGATCATCGCGAAATTCCGAGGTGGACCTGGTGCCGGATTCTGGCACTGACGGGGCTATGATGGATTGGGATGCGGTCAAGGCCAAGTGGAAGAAGAAGACGGATCGGATGCTGGGCGCAGTGATCTTGCCCAGTGTCAAAAAGGGGCCGGCGAAAAAAGCTGTTGCCCCGCCAATACAGCCTCCGGCCTCGACTCCGAAAGTATGAACGACTTTCATCTGGCACTCGTGCTTTTTGTTGTTTCATCGCTCTGCTCAGGTGCGCTTTACTTCTGGACATACCCTCAGTGGTGACATTCAGAAGCTACCTTGCCACTCTGAAGGTCCGGAATGACGCCCAAGGCGACTTCGTCCGCCTGGCCATGGCCGACGCGGGGTTGCCAGAGATCAACAGCAGGGCGGACCTGTTCGCCTATGTCGACAGGCGTGGCCTCGGCGTTCAAATTTTGTTCGGTGCAGATGAAGCTTGGAAAGCCTATCAGAATGCGAACAAAAAAACGGACCAGCCGACTGGCCCGGTCCGAATATCTTGGAGGAACCGTTCCAAGCAGCCGCCTGACCGCGATTAGAGTGTGTAAAAGCCAAACTCAGGCTTGCGATATCCCCTCCAGCCGCACGACCAGAAGATCTTTGGCCGCTCGGGGTGCAGTACTGGTCCCGAATTCGTCGAGCGAATACTTTACAACTCCGGATCTTGGTTTCCCCAGGCTATCATCCATCCGGCTCCAGCTATGAACGACGTCAGACCATCCGCGATGAATTCGCCATCGGCCAGCCGGCGCGACTGAGGGAACTGTCTAGAGCATGTTGCGCATGAAGGGCTGACGGTGGTTGATCCAGACAGCGCGCGCCGCCGCGACATCAGGCCGCTTTTGCTCGACCGCCTGCAGGTCTTTTTTTGTGTGTCAGGCCAAGGCCCTGCAACCGCCGCCAGACGTCGGACTGAACGAATTCGCGGGCTATTTTGCGCTCGGCACCACGGCGTTTCTGACCGGATACCTCGCCAGTCTTTATGGCCTGCGCCCGGTGCCGATTTATCTCGGCGTTGCCTATGTCGTGCTGGGAACCGGGCTTTCGCTGCTGCTGGTGCGCGACACCAGCGCCCATGTCGCGCTGGAAATGGCCAACAGCACCCGCGCGCTGTTGACACTAGTCCCGCCCCTCATGCTCGGGCAGCTTTGGGGCACATGGGTTTATCGCGGGCTGGCCCTGTTGCTGATCGGCTGCCCCTGCGCCTTGGTGATCTCGGTCCCAGCCTCCATAGCCTCGGCACTGGCCACCGGGGCCAAACGAGGCATTCTGATGAAGGGCGGCTCAGTGATTGAAGCCGTCGCACGGGTCACCCAAGTTGCGTTCGACAAGACCGGCACCCTGACCGCAGGACAACCCGCCGTGACCGATGTGGTGGTCTTGGACGGGACTGAGGCGGACCTTCTGGCAGTTGCCGCCGGGGTCGAGAGCGGGTCGAGCCACCCTTTGGCCGAAGCCATCCTGCGCCGCGCCGCCGAGGCTGCTGTGACACCCCTGCCATCTTCTGGCGCCAAGGCGCTGATCGGCAAAGGAGCTGAGGCGCTCGTGGACGGGCAGACGGGTTGGGTTGCATCGCCGCGCTTTGCCACGGACAGCGGCGCACTGGACGGCCTCGGCCTCCGCCGCGCCACAGAAATGGAGGGCCAGGGCAAAACGGTGGTCGTCGTGTTCCGCGAACGCCGCGCCCTCGGCCTGATCGCCATGCGCGATGAGCCGCGCCGCGATGCCATGGATGCCGTGGACCAGTTGAAGGCGATGGGGGTGAGTTCCGTGATGCTGACCGGGGACAATGCCCGGACAGGTGCCGCGATTGCAGGGGTGCTGGGGATCCAGCACCGCGCCGATCTCATGCCCGATGACAAGGTCAACGCCATCAAGGACATGGTGAAAACCGGCGGGGTGATCATGGTCGGTGATGGCATCAACGACGCCCCGGCCCTTGCCGCAGCCTCTGTCGGCGTCGCGATGGGATCGGGCACCGATGTCGCGCTGGAGACGGCCTCTGCCGCATTGCTGCGCAACCGCGTCACCGATGTGGCCGCGATGGTCCGCCTCGCCCGCGCAGCGATGGGCAATATTCGCCAGAACGTTACGCTCGCTTTGGGGCTGAAGGCGGTGTTTCTCGTGACGACCGTGGCGGGCCTCACCGGCCTCTGGATCGCCATCATGGCAGACACAGGCGCCACGGTGCTGGTGACACTCAATGCGTTAAGGCTGCTGCGCTTCAATCCGGAACGGCCGGACTGATCAGTTTGGTCGCCAACTTGAGTGTTCCGACTTCGCCCAAAGGACTGCGCCATGGAACGCATTGCCATCCGGACAGATGTTCTGGCATTCGCACCCTGCCAGCGTGTCATCTCGCGCGCGGTGGTTGAGCAGGGGCGGCAGGCCCTGCGTGTCGAGCGCCACAATCGATTGCGGGTGCAGAAGACGGTAAATCGCCTCGTACCCGGCGAAGACCGCGCTGAACAGGATGATCGCAACAATCAGCACCCCGGCGATATCCTCAACCCGGCCATAGCCATAGGGGAAGGTCTTGTTCGGTTTGCGCCGCGCCAGAAGGAAGCCTCGTCCGCTCGAATATCGGCCCGAATTTCGGTCTACCCATGCGTGTTTCATGTGAGGCTGGGCAACAATTTGAGAGAATGCTGGGCACCGCCGAAAGTTTCCTGCGCTTGATAGACATCACGTCGATCCGTCCGTGGATCCGACATTTGTCAACTCGACTGACATGCGCACCAGATCGAAATGGAACCGGCGCTGTCCAGCCAAGTTTGAGAAGGTGACAGCCCGAACCTACTGCTGGACTTGACCCCCTGCAAACCTCGCGATCATCAGTGAGCCCAGTATGATGGCGCCGTAGATGGCTTGGATCCAGAATGACGGGACTTGCGCCAGCGTCAGCACGTTCTGGACAACGCCGAGCAGAAGGACACCGGTGAGCGCTCCGAACATGGTGCCCTTGCCGCCGTCCAGAGAGATGCCGCCGATGACAGCCGCTGCGAAGACTGTAAAAATCAGTCCGTTGCCTTGGTTGGCGCTGATGGCACCGACGTAGCCGGTGATCGCGAGGCCGCCGAGGGCTGCGAGCGCGCCGGCAAGGACGTACACGCCCCAGATCACGCGCTCGACCCTTATGCCGGCGGCGCGGGCTGCCTCGGGGTTGCCGCCGATGGCATAGAGCGCGCGGCCGAGGCGGTGGTAGCGCAGGACCAGTGCCGCGATCAGGAAGGCGAGCGCTGCGAGCCATACGGCAAGCGGCAGCGACAGGATGGTGACCTCCATCAGGCCGTAGAACACGTCGGGCAGGTCGAACAGTGTCCGGCCACTGGTGGCGCCTACCAGCATGCCGCGCACGATGATGAGCATCGCGAGGGTCACGATGAAGGCATTGAGCCGCAGGCCGACGACGAGAAAGCCGTTGATGAAGCCGATGATGCCGCCCACCGCGAGGACGACAAGGATGCCGATCCACGGGTTCCATTCCATGCCGAAGCCGAACTTGCTGGCGGGCACCACGACCATGGCGCCGATGGCGGGCGCGAAGCCGTAGACCGATTCCAGCGACAGGTCGAACTTGCCGGTGATGATGATCAGCGACTCGGCGAGGACGATCAGTGCGAGGGCAGCCGAGGAGGTCAGAATGGTGTTGAGGTTGCTGGGGTTGAGGAACACGGGGCTGATCAGGCTGCCGACGACCATGAGGGCTGCAAGTGCTGGCAAGAGCGCCAAATCGCGCAGCCGAGCGATGGCCACCCGACCCATCGTGGGCGCGGGCCTGCTTCCGGCGGGTGTGCTGTCCTGACTGGTCACGCTGATATCCCCTCGATCGACGCGACGAGAGCGTTGTCGCTCCAGCCGGCCTTGTGTTCGGCAACCACGCCGCCGTGCCGCATCACCAGCACGCGGTCGCATGTTCTGAGATCCTCAAGCTCGCCGCTGACGACGAGGATCGCCTTGCCCTCGCGGCGCATGGTCTCCACCACGCGCAACAGGGCCTCCTTGGATTTGACATCGACACCGGCGGTCGGGTCGATGAGCACGAGCACCGAAGGTGCGCTGGCGAGTGCCCGGCCAAAAACGACCTTCTGCTGATTGCCGCCGGACAGGCTCGACACCGGCTGCTCCGGTCCCTCGGTCACGACGCCCAGTCGCTCGATGGCGTTGAGGGCGACGGCAGTGCGTTGCTTGGGCGAAATGAAGCCGAGGGGCCCCAGTTTGCCCGCGATGGTCATGGTCGTGTTGTCGGCGACTGACTGGCCAAGGACGAGGCCCTCGACATGCCGGCTTTTGGGGACACAACCGACGCCAAGCGCCAAAGCTGGCGGCACGCTGCCGGACCGAAGGGGAGCGCCGTTGATGCTGATGGAGCCAGCAGAAAAGCCGCCGAGGCCCGCCACAGCTTCAGCGACGCCGAGCCGGCCGCTGCTGGTGGCGCCGGAAATGCCGATCACTTCGCCGCGCCGGATATCGAAGCTCACATCCTTGAAGTCGTCACCGGCGATCCGGTCGACCCGCAGCGCCACGGGCGCGTCGGCTGGGATGACGCGTCCGGCGGCATCGGCGAACCCGAAATGGACCTGTTCGCCGGTCATGGCCTCGATCAGGCGGTCCTTCGGCAGATCGGCGACCGGTGCTGAAATGATGTGGCGGGCGTCGCGGAGCACCGTTACCTGCTGGCAGATCTCGTAGACCTCTTGCAGGTGGTGAGAAATGAAGAGGAACGTGACGCCCTGAGCCTGGAGTTCGCGAATGCGGGTGAAGAGGCGCTTGATCTCGTCGCCGTCAAGCTGTGCGGTCGGCTCGTCAAGGATGATGAAGCGGGCGCCGTAAGACAAAGCGCGCGCGATCTCGACCAGCTGACGCTCTTCGACCTTGAGGTTGCCGGCCCGCATGTTCTGCGGGACATTGACGTTCCAGCGGTCAAGAACCTCCTGCGCGCGGCGTGCAAGTGTGGACCAGTTGATGAGACCGTATTTGTGCGGCTGGTGGTTGATGAACAGGTTCTCACCGACAGTCAGGTCGGGGATGATGGTCGAATGCTGAAAGACGCAGGCGACATGGCTGCGCCAGCATTCACGATCCGCCACCGGTGGCGCGGGTTGGCCGCCAAAACGGACGTCGCCAGTGTCGGGTGCGCGCAGGCCAGTTAGGATGCCGACGAGCGTCGACTTGCCTGCGCCGTTCCGCCCTACCAAGGCGTGCGACTCGCCGGGCATGACCCGGATATGTGCGGAGTTCAGCGCGATTGTGGCGCCGTAACGCTTCGAGACGTCGATGGCCTCGACAATCGGCAATACGCTGGACGGGCGCATATCTGCGCGCCCATCCTGATCGTTACCCAAGGTCATGGTGTTCCGATCACGTTCACAGGTTGCCCCAGAACGCCTTGTCGTCGACGTTCTCTTTCGTGACCAGTGGTGCGGCCAGCTGATCTTCAAGCACGCCCGGAGCGACCTCGATAATCGTGCTGTCATGGTCGGTGGGGCCAGCGGCGAAGGTTTTGCCCTCGATGGCCTGCTTGAGGTACATCAGCCCGTACTTGGCGTAGAGGTCGGCAGGCTGCGAGACGGTCGCGTCGATGTCACCCTTGCGGATGGCGTCGAACTCTTGTGGGATGCCGTCATTCGAGACGATGACGATGTGGCCCGCCTCGCCCGCCGGATGCAGCAGGCCCTTGCGCTTCAAGGTCTGCAGGGTCGGAGCCAGGAATACGCCACCGGCATGCATGTAGATGGCCTTCAGATCGGGCGTCGAATTGAGGACAGCTTCAAGGCCGGCAGCGGCGTCTTCACCCGACCATGCCTTGGTTGGTATCTCCAACAGCTTCAGTTTCGGATAGTTCTTGGTGATGCAGTCGCGGAAGCCATTGCCACGGTCACGACCATTGATCGAGGCCTGATCGCCCATGATCTGCACGACCGGGCCTTCGGGCACATGGTCGCCGATGAACTTGCATGCCTTCTCACCATAGGCCACGTTGTCGGCCCGCACGACCATGGCCACCGGACCCGTATCGGGCGCCACGTCGACCGCGACCACGGCCACTTTTCCGGCCGCCGCGGTGTCGAGAACGGTCTTGGCGGCAGAGGTGTCGAAGGGCGAGAAGATCAGACCGTTGGCGCCCAGCGTCAGCGCGTTCTTGACGCCGGTGATCTGCTTGGCCGTGTCGAATTCAGAGTTGAACGGCTGCAGCAGATCAATCCCCTGCGCCTTGGCTTCATCCACAATGTACTTGTTGTAGGCCGTCCAGAAAGGTGACGTTAGAGTGGTCAGATCGACCGCCACCTTTGGAGCGGTCTGCGCCATTCCGGACCCGGCCATAACTCCTGCCGTCATCAGAACGGCACCAAGTGTAGCCGTGAGTTTAAGTGATTTACGCATATATTCCTCCCTGGTTGATGGTTTGATCCTCGGCCATATTTGTGGCTCGGGGGCTTAGGCACGTTCTCACTGTCGCGTTGGCAATTCCTCCGGCGGACGCGACATGAATTCTTCAAGGCTGGCGTTGAGGTGGAAACGCAGCGCTGCGAGCGTTGCGGCCGCGTCCTTGTTGCGCAGACCGGCAATGATGGCGAGGTGTTCGCCACGCAGACGCCGGCCATCATAGCGGGCCAGCGAATAATTGCGGATCATCTGCGTCTGCCGGATGGCGATCCGGTGCCATCCACTGATCAGGGTGTTTTCGGCCAGCGACACGATGAATTCGTGGAACTGACGATCAAGGCGGATCGACTCGGCCAGCCCCTCGGTAGTGTGTTTGGCGACGGCGTTCATATGGTCGTGATAAAGGCGCTGGATTCGGTCGAGGAATTCGGTCGTGACCCGGCCCGCAGCGATGCCAGTCTCTGCGGCATGGCATTCCAGTAGGAGGCGCGCGGCATAGGTTTGATCCATGTCGCCACGGGTGAACCTTCGGACCACAGAGCCGCGCCGCGACTCGCCCTTTATTAGCCCCTCGCGCTCCAGTCTGTTCAGAGCCTCCTTCACCGGAGTCTGGCTGACCTCAAGCAGATTGGCGAGCACATCGGGCAGCAGCCGTTGACCTGCGGGCAGGAGTCCGGAGACGATCTGCTCCTCAAGCTCTTCATACGCCTGTTCGGCAAGGGTTGGGCGACGCGGCTTCATGCAGCAAGACTAGGCGCGGCTGAGGCAAGTCATCAAGAACAAATGTCTAACTCCAAATAAAATTTTTTATCTGGACGCTCGTATCGGGCTCTGCCATCACTCGCAAATGGCCCAAGAAGACACACTAGACCCCGGGACAGACCCTCGACTGCTTTTGCTCGACGACCGCGACAATGTGCTTGTCGTGCGGGCGAGGTTGTGCGCTGGCGAAACGGTTCAGGTTTCAGGGGGCGCGGTCAGTGTTGCCGCAGATGTGCCGCTTGGCCACAAGATTGCGCGGCGCGACATCATGCCCGGCACCAAGATTTTCAAGTATGGCGCGCCCATCGGCTCAACCACCACGCTGATCCGGACCGGCGAGCACGCCCATGTTCATAACATTAAGAGCGACTACACTCCCACATACAGCCTTGAGGGTGAAGCCGCGCGTTACGGGGAAGCGCCATGACAATGCAGGGCTATCTGCGGGCTGACGGTCGCAAGGGCATCCGAAACACGGTCGTGATAGCCTATCTTGTCGAATGCGCGCACCATGTGGCGCGCGAGGTGGCCATGCCGTTTCGGGACAGTGACGTCCATGTCATAGGCTTTCCCGGCTGCTATCCCAATTCCTATGCCGAGACAATGATGGAGCGCCTCTGCACCCATCCCAACGTCGGCGCGGTGCTGTTGGTGTCGCTCGGCTGCGAAAGCTTTAACAAGTACAAGCTGGCCCACCTGATCCGCGAAAGCGGGCGCGCCGTGCATACGATTGTCATTCAGTCGACAGGCGGCACACGCAAGTCGATCGGCGAGGGTCAGGCGTTCGTGGCAGAGCAGCGTGCGGCGCTGGACGACATGGCAACTGTGCCGATGGAAGCCAGCGATTTGATCATCGGAACCGTCTGCGGGGGCTCTGATGGGACCTCGGGGATCACCGGCAATCCTGCCGCGGGGCGCGCATTTGATCTGCTGGTCCAGCAAGGCGCCGCCTGCATTTTCGAGGAGACGGGCGAGCTCATCGGCTGCGAGCACATCATGGCGAGCCGGGCGATCACCGCGTCGCTTGGGCTTGAACTCGAGGCGAGTGTTGCCAAGGCCGCTAAATACTATGCAACCCTCGGCTACGGCAGCTTTGCTGCCGGCAACGCCGAGGGTGGACTGACGACCATCGAGGAAAAGTCGATGGGCGCCTATGCCAAGTCCGGCGCTTCGCCGATCAGCGGCTTGATCAAGCCCGGCGATATCCCGCCCCGGGGCGGGCTGTATTTGCTGGACGTGGTGCCGGATGGCGAGGTGCGCTTCGGTTTTCCCAACATCAACGACAATGCTGAGATCGCCGAATTGATCGCCTGCGGCAGCCACGCGGTGCTTTTTGTCACCGGGCGCGGGTCGGTCGTCGGCTCGGCCATTTCTCCGGTCATCAAGATCTGCGCCAACCCCGAGACCTACCGACGCATGGCGGATGACATGGATGTCAATGCCGGCCGGATTCTGGAGGGAGCGGGCACGCTCGACGAGGTTGGCCGTGAAATCCGCGACGTGGTGCTGAACCTCGCGGCCGGCGGGCGCACCAAATCGGAGGAACTCGGGCATCAGGAGTTCGTTCTCACCTACAAGACATTTGCGCCGATTGGTCCGGCGTGCCTGCCCGGGGGTTAAGGATTTGGCGGATATCACGGAGCGCCTCGAACTATGCTACACCGAGGTCGTTCATGACGTGATGCGCGCCATGGGGCAGCGCGACTTTACCCTGCCGGCAGAGCTGCGACCGATCCTGCCGGAGCGGGCAATGGCTGGGCCGGCTTTCACCATCGAAGGCATGGTCGATGAGAACGCCGATCCCCACGAGACGCTACTGGCGTGGACGGGGCTGCTGTCGAAGGCCCCGGCCGGCGCAATCTGGGTGTCGCAGCCTAATGACCGGCTTGTAGCGCATATGGGCGAGCTTTCGGCGGAAACACTCAAGAACAAGGGTGTGCGAGGCTGCGTTGCCGACGGTTTCATCCGTGATGTCAACTTCCTTCTCGCCATCGGCTTTCAGGCATGGAGCCGGGGCTACACCCCGCGCGACATCGTAGGCTACTGGCTCCCCAAGGCAACGCAGGTGCCTGTCATGATTGGCACCGTGACGATCACCCCGGGCGATTACTTGGTCGGCGACCGCGATGGATTGATACGTGTGCCGCAAGTGCTGGCCGAAGAAGTGGTTGAAAAGGCGGAAGCCGCGATGGCGACAGAAAGCCTGGTACGCAAAGCCATACTGACCGGTACCGATCCCCAGCAGGCATATCTCAAGTTCGGCAAATTCTGACCGCCCGTGCGACGACGTTGTCGATGGAATTCGTCCTTTGCCTTCGCCGTTGTGACTTGACCGGCCGTGATTTTGTGCCGCCCCCGATGCTCCTTTTGCCCATCTTTCGTTGGAAGGCCATGGGGCTTTCCCGGCATAAAGCTCAGTGTTGGCGGCATGCTCTGCAGAATCGCCTGAGACAACAGTCCCCTTTTTCCAGGTGCCGACCTTGACTACTAGGATACGCTGCGACCGGCGAGAATGGCAGGTTCGGGGAAGCAGCACTGCAGCGCGCCACGGCCGTCCATCGGACGTTCTGGGCCGAGCGACGCGGTCAGGGCAAACAGAATCTCCAATCAAATATTCAAATGG
>JBDTQR010000087.1:0-17246 GCA_039932095.1 bacterium
TATCCTGACGTGAGAACAACGGCGAGTTCGGCAAGAGTGTCATTGACCCGTCCAACGAAGGCACTGGCCTGTTCTGGCGTCTGTTCGTCGGGACTCAAGGGTGCGATCTGGCCACGCTCGCGGCGGAAGGCAGCGTCCCAGATCCCCGGTTGGGTCTGAAACAGCTTGGCCAGCTTGCGGCCGTGGCCGCGCAACACTTTGACAACCTCGGCCGGATAGAAGTCCTTGGCCTGACCGCTGTAATTGCCATCCACCGCCTCTTTCTCCGCCGCGACAAGAGCCGACACCATGATCGGCTTGCCAAAGAAGTCGCGGTCCAGTTTTTCCGCATCCGCCATGCAGTAGTCGGCAAGCTTGGCATAGAGCGCCTTGCTGGGTTGCAGCTTGGTGCCCTTGTTCCCGGCGGCCGCAACAAATGTCGTGATCTTGCTGCCAACCGCCTGCCGGGTACCTTCGCCAATCTCGAACTTGCGCAGCACTTGATGAACCAGTCGCAGTCCCGACAGCGGCTCCATCGGCAAGGAGCTGTTCGACTCGGCCTCGCCAAGAATACGGAATGGCGCACCTTCCAATACGATCCCCAGGAAGTCGGCCACCACATCGCCATCCAGCAACTCTGGCCGCACCATCGGGCGCAGCACGAAACGGTCGCCAACCAGATCGCGCCACTTGAGGAACCGGCTGTGGAAGTTCAACAGATTTGCGTTCTTTTCTTCGCTGAAGAAACTGTCCAGATCACTGAACAGCGTACCGACTTTGGTGCGCTGGGCATAGGCAGACAGGAACCGGCTGACATGCGGCCTTGCATAGGCGACCACCCGCATCGACTCGGCATGGTCTGGGATGAACTCCTGAAACGCTTGCAGGACCGTCGCCGGGTCGACCGTGGAAAACTGCTCTGCCGAAATCACCGCCACATCGGCCTTTGACGCGGCCAGCCACGCCGCAATGTCGGCAAACCGCTGGTCCTTTTGACTGGCGCGTCGGCGCTTCTTCAATGTATTGGCCAGCATGAACGCGCTCAACGTTGCGGGGTAATCCAGCGTCTTGGAGTCGCATTCGAACCTGCGATTGAACAGGGCCCCTTGAATTGACGAGGTCCCGGTCTTGGGGTCGCCAATGTGCAGTGTCAGACGGGTCATGGTGTCCTGCCTTTCTGTCTGTGATGCGCGCCTGCCATTCTGGCGTCCGGCATCAGGTGTCCCCTATGCGGGACGGTGCCGAGATGATCGCGGCAATTTCCGTCAGGATCGAGTCGACCCTGGTGACATGCATGCGGACGGCCGGAGGAACCTTCTTGTCGACATCGTCCGGGCGTTGTCCGATTTCGCGTTCAAATGCGGCGTTCCATGCGGCCGGGCGTTTCTTGAACAGGCCGACCAGACTGCGCGCCTTGACCCGCAGGTTCTGCACCGCCTCCTCGGAATAGTGCATCCGCGCCAGAGTGTCCTGGTTGATGGCAATCACATCGGAGCCTGCGTCTTTCAAGGCCGTCGCCATCACCGGCTGGTGAAAGAACGCCGTGTCCAGCGCCTCGGCGTCGCTCTGGCAATAGGCCATGACGTCCTCGTACAGCGCGCGGCTCAGGTGCAGCTTGGTGCCGCTGCCGGGCGTGGTCTTGGCCAGCGCCCGCCCGACATAGTCGCCGACCGAATGGCGGATGCCCGCCGCGATCTCGTTGCGCTTCAGCACCGATTGCACTTCGCGCAAGCCCGCCAGAAACTCCAGCGGCAGCGAGGTATTGGCGTTGGGCTGGCCACGCAGGGTGAACGGCGCACCCCGCAGGGTGAAGTCCAGGAAATCCAGCACAACATCGCCGTCGCGCAACTGCTCGCGGATCATCGGACGCAGGGTGAACCGCGCGCCGAACACATCGCGCCACGACTGAAACCGCGGCGCATAGTGCAACAGGTTCTCGTTCTGGGTCCGCTTGAAGAATGTCTCCATGTCGCCCTGATACAGACCCGCTTTGGTGCGCTGCATGAAGGCCGACACCAGCCGGTTGGCATGCGGCCGCACATAGGCGATCACCCGGAGCGATCCCACCAGATCCGGCACATATTCGGTCAGCGTCTCCAGTAGGACCTGCGGGTCAACCCGGAAGAACTGCTCCGCCGACACCACCGCCACATCCGCATCGGACCCGCCCAGCCACTCGGCCAGCTTGCTGTAGCGCGCATGGCGCTGCGCCAGTTGTTTGGGGTCGCTCAACGCATTGGCCAGCGGAAATGAGTTCAACTGATCCGGATAGATCAATGTGGCCGTCGGCGATTCCCACAGCCGATGGCGCAGAACCTCCTGAATGGAAGAGCTGCCGGTCTTGGGATCGCCGATATGCAGGACAAGGGATTTCACCGTCAAGGCCGTCTCCAGTTCAATTTGGCTGCGCCGCAGGCTCGGGCCAACAGCCCGGGCCGCATGCCCGGGCAGCGGGCCTTACAGCTTCGCCGGGGTTGCTTGTGGGGCCTCCGCCACTGGATCTTTATCCAGCTTCAACACCTTTTGCCAGAAACTGGGCACCGTGATTTCGGCATAACCCTTGCGATATTTCGCCAGAAGGGCGCGGTAGCCGAAGATCAGGCGCAAGGTCAGCCAGATCAGCCGCAGGTTCTGCATCACAAAGCGGGTCTTGGATTGCTTGACGGTATAGGCCTTTTCGCGGGTCGAATTCAGATAGGTGATCTGACAGGCGCCCCAGATCGGCGCAAAGTTGTTGCGGTCGCGCGGCTGCAGAACCACCCGGTTGCCCCACAGGCTGTAGAACGGCAGCAGATGACCGTTCAGCACGTTGCGAAAGAATTTGTCGGCGCCCGGGCCAACCACAAAGTTCCGCCGTTCAGTCAGGTTCATGTCGGCCACCGGCTTCCAGGTCTCGACATTGTACAGCGCCTTGACCGCCGCACGCTGCGCCGCTGCATCGACATTTTCGGCAAAGAACTTCGGCCCTTTCAGAACGTCATTCCACGCCATCAGCAAGGCATCGACCGTCTCATACTGAAACTTGATGATGTTGCGTCCGACGAAGCCGATCCCGATCCGCGCAATGGCCAGCGGGCCGATTTCCAGCTTTGGCACCGTCAGATGCTGCACCATGTGGTTGCGCAGGTCGAGGTACAGCGTCATCGGCGACTCTTTGTCGCTGAAATCCTCGGCAAACGACACCACGCCGTTCAGCGTCGTGATGTTGAAATCATTGGCAAGGCTGAAGTTGATGTCATCGCCGCGCACAAAGAACGGAAAGGGGTAATGGGTAACCTGCTTGATCGGGAAGGCAAAGAACCACCAGCCGCCATAGGCCTTCGGGCTGCGGTAGGCCGCAGAGGCGAACTCCATATTCATGACTTCGGACCAGTTGCGCAGGTCGACCCCGCTGAACTGTGGCCGGCAGTTGCGGTCAAAGATTGCGCCATTCTCCCACATCCGCCATTTGTCGGAATTGCTGATCATCGCGCCCGACACAGTCGCCTTGGGGTCCTTGGACAGGGTCAGAAAGGCATAGGCGCGGTGCAGCGCCTCCATCGGAATCGCGGCATCGTCGTCCATGAACAGCACATGGCTGAACCCCGCCGCCTCGGCTTCGATCAGCCCGCGGGTAAAACCGCCCGCCCCACCCAGATTGGCGTTCGGAATATGGGTGATCTTCGGGCTATGGATGATATTGGCGCTGTTGCCATTGTCGACGATGTTCAGGTGCATCTGCGCGGCAAAGTCCGAGGTCTTGAAGAACCGCGCCATCCGTTTGGCGGTGTTTTCCACCTCGGCCTCACGTCTGAACGTGGTGATCGACAGACACAGCTTGACGTCCGGATTGATTTTCCCGGGCACCGCATAGCGCGCGCCCAGCAATTGCACGCCGCGGCTGATCGCGTGGATTTCGAAATAGATGATGCCGGTGACGGCGGTCTTGGTGTAATGCGACAAGTCGATCAGAGTTTCGGACAGCGGCGACAGGGTATAAGGTGTGTCGCACAGCATTTCCCATGACCGGTCAGGTATCGCGTGAAACACCCGGACCATTACCCTCCCGCGGCCCAGCAGGCCAAGGTACAGCCCCTCGGGCTGGCAGGTCGCATGCCACTTTCCGATGTTCAACGCGTTGAAATAGCTGTCGAAATGCACGACCGTCTTTTCGTCAAGGCTCAGGGCTTCGGATGCGTCACTGTAAGTCGCCTGGCCGTTGGCGTGGAAATACATATTGACTTCCGTGCACAGGCCGGCCTCGGGATAGATGACGTGCTGCAAGGTGACCAATTCCCGCGCAGCATCACGCAGCACGCTCTCACGGTTGACCACGACCCCGGTCAGATGCCCCAGGTCAAGGCCCATTGTCTGCAGATGGCTGTCAAAATCGACACCCTTGGTGGCGGGTGTAAAGCGGTCGAGTGACAGCGCCAGAAACTCCGGCTGGAACAGCATGTTCGTGTCATCTTCGTCAGACAGTTCGCATTCCATGCTGACCACCTGCATCGGTTCGCGCAGGTCGATACCCTGAAAGCGCGGCACGGGATTGCCATCGATGTCGTAGATCAGACCGTTCGATCCCATGAACCATTTCTCGGCCAGATCAAGCAGCGCCGCTCCCAATGCCGCACGGTTGTCACGCGCCAACGTCAGATAGGCAGCCACCCGGGACAGGGTTTCCGAGGCGATCAGGGTCGATGGGTCCAGGATCACCGCATGGGTCGCCCCCGCATTCTTCACGATCGCCAATTGCTCCAGTGCCGGGGTCCCGGCGGCAAAGCGCATCACCTGCGCGCCGGCACTCTTGCCCGGCCCGTCGCACCACGCCTGCAGTTGCGCCCTGACGAACGGGTCTTGCAGCGCCTCTTTCTGCGCCGCAGCCAGACACAGCGTCAGCTTCATGCCAGGCAGGCTCTCGCCAAATGTCAGATAGCGCGCCGAAGTCAGGGTTGCCACCGCGTCGTCGCTGGTGTTGCGCAGTTCAAACCAGATCCCGCCCGCTCCGGCGTTCAGCGCATAGCCCGACAGGTCGATGACAGTTTCTTCAGCGGTCGACAATTCGTACAATTCGCAGGCCAGCCGTTCCCACGACCGTCCGATCTTGACCTGAAACACCTGGACTTCGACCTGGCCCGAGCCGGTCAGCGCCAGAAACAGCCCGTCCAGCTTGCAGGCCCGGTGCCAGTTGCCCACGCCCACCATATTGCAGAACGTATCGGTCTGCAGCCCGGCCAACGGGCCCAGAAACACCGTCCCGCTGATCTCGGAAACCCAGGCCTGACCCTCCAGATTGTACAAAAGCCCCGGCTCGGTGCACACGCCCTGCAACCCCAGCACCATGCTTTGCAGCGTGATGGTCGGTCGTCCGCCAAGCAGCCGCTCCGCGCTGTGGCCTTGGGAGGAATTGCCGATGGGTAACGTCAAGCCAATGGGTTTCTTTACGGTGGCGGCGGTCAGCAAGTTCGGTCTCCAAATCAGGACGGGTCGGGGCGGGAACAGCAGGCAACCGGCAATCGGCCCTTCTAAAACTAGACCTTGGCGGGCGAGTCAACATATTGCTGTATCAGACCCCGGATCATCGGGGCCACATAGTCCCGCATCAGGGTCATGCTGTCGCTGGGCAGGGCCATGTTGGCCAATGGCTCGTCCGGGCCGGGCAGCTCTTCGAGGAACAGGTTTTCCCGGTTGAAGAAGCGCCTTGCTACATTGGCGTTTCCCTCGGCATGGGTCGCCAGAATCTTCATCCTGGTGTCATGGTCCATCAGCAGCGTGCTGCTGTCGGCTGCCAGCGGCGGCAGTTGCAGATCGACACTCTTGGCCGCCGATTCCAGCCGGGCACGGTATTTGTCCGGTGCCTCATCGAAAGGCAGACAGCGCACGAATTCGGCAATCGAAGGAGAGTAGCTGGAATTGACATGCGGTGCCGGGGTCAGACCGGTCAGGTTGTTCAGGCCGATCCGGTCACAAAACGCCACGACCGGGCCATCCGGCATCTGCGCCCGTTCATAGGCGTAAGGCAGGACATTCTCATGGCCGAAAAGTTGTTCGACATGGCCCAGCAGCCGGTCGTAATAGGCCCAGTGAAACTCTTCGGACCGGGCCAGGAACTCGTCCAGCGTGCAATGGCTCAGCGACTTGTTCCACTGCCATTTGATGTTCTGCAAGAACCAGCTTTCCAGCCAAAGGTCCTGGCGGCGCAGCGCGAAAACCACCTTCACGTCGAAATGATTGCGGAAATCGGCCAGCGGCGTCAGGTCCGGCCGCATGCAGACGTCCTCGTCGCTCAACAAGATCGAGTCGATCTGGTGCGGATGCTTTTCGGTGCGCTTCTGCAGCTCCTTCGACACGTCCTTCACCGTCCGCAGTCCCGAAAAGATCGCGTTGAACAAGGCGAAATGCCGTGGGATTCGCAGAGGATGCAGAAACCCCCGTTCCAGCAGGGTCTCCCAGTTATCGAGCATGAAGGCCTGGATCGAACTTGTTGCGGTGCGGTGCGTGCCGATATGCAGATAAAGCGTTGTCATATTCTTCTCTATACCCACACCGACCGAGCCCCCACGGCCCCGTTCACTTTACAGCCCGCGGATTGCACCCGCAAAACCGTGGGATAGTAGCGCCGTTGGATGTCACGCAGATCGTTAAAATGCAAGTTACAAACCGTTTTCGGCATAGTATCGGCAACGCAAAAGCTGGATTCCGTCAAATGCTTACCAAAATTACCGGGGAATTCGGTTTCTGCCAAGATGGATTAGTTTGATCCGCAAATTCAGGCCCGGTGCGGGCTTCAGTCTGCCAGATGGGCGCGGAAACTCTGGATGACCTTGTCATAGACATCACGCTTGAACGGCACGATGGCGGCCAGCAACTCCGCCGCCCCGATCCAGCGCCACGCGGCAAATTCCGGGTGTTCGCGGGCAATGTCGATTTCGGTTTCCTTGCCGGTAAAACGGTACAGGAACCATTTCTGGCGCTGCCCACGGTACTTGCCGCTCCAGATCTTGCCCAGCAGGTCCGGCGGCAGATCATAGGTCAGCCAGTGGTGGGTCTTGGCGATGAACTGGACGCTGCCCTGTTCGATGCCGGTCTCTTCCGACAATTCCCGCAGCGCCGCCGCCCTTGGTTTTTCGCCGTCGTCAATGCCACCCTGCGGCATCTGCCAGGCGTCCGCCGTACTGTCCAGCCGCCGCCCGGCCCAAATCAGCCCCTGATCGTTGATCAGCGTCACGCCAACGCAAGGCCGGTAGGGCAGGGCGCTTGGGTCAGTCATTGTCGGTCCTTTGCTCGGGCCTTGGCTTGGACTTTGGCTTGGGCTTGGGCCGCGCCAGTGACGCGGCCCGCGATGTTCACGGCTTCTTCTCGACAGCTTCCAGACCACGCAGAATGTCGACGGCATAGGCCAGCTGATAATCGTCATCGCGCAGCTTTGCGGCCTCTTCGGTGCGGGCGCGGTCGGATTCCAACTGGGCCTTTTCTTCCTCGGTCATCGAGTCATTGGTCAGGATGCCGCGCAGATCGGCCTCCGAGCGGGTCTGGTTTTCCTTCACCGTCGCCTCATCCGTCGCCGCCTTGTTCGGATCGACCGGCGGCTGATTGACCACGATATCCGGCATCACGCCGAGGGCTTGAATCGACCGCCCCGATGGCGTGTAATAGCGCGCCGTCGTCAGCCGCATCGCGCCGTCACCGCGCACCGGAATGATGGTCTGAACCGAGCCTTTGCCAAAGCTCTTGGTGCCGACCACAATCGCCCGGCGGTGATCCTGCAACGCCCCGGTCACGATCTCGGACGCACTTGCCGAGCCGCCATTGATCAGCACCACCACCGGCTTGCCATTCGCCAGATCGCCCGGCGTCGCGTTGAAGCGTTCGTTGTCGGCCGGGTTGCGACCCCGGGTCGAGACGATCTCACCCTCTTCAAGGAACGAGTCCGACACGTCAATCGCCTGGGTCAGCAGCCCGCCGGGGTTGTTGCGCAGATCGATGATGAAACCGTTGACCTTGTCCATGCCGCCAGCTTCATCCACCGCCTTCTTTAACTCGGCCTTCAATCCGCTGAAGGTCTGGTCGGTGAACGAGGTGATCCGCAGCACCACGGTATCGCCCACCACCCGTCCCTTGACAGCCGCGACCTTGATGGTGTCGCGGATGATCGACACATCGAACGGGTCCTGCACGCCGTCGCGCACCACGGTGATCACCACCTCCGACCCGATCGGCCCGCGCATCAGGTCAACCGCCTGATCCATCGTCAGCCCCAGCACCGTCTTGCCGTCGACCTGCGTGATGATGTCGCCGGTCTTCATTCCGGCCTTGTCGGCAGGCGTGCCGTCAATCGGACTGACCACCTTCACATAGCCGTCCTGCTGGGTCACCTCGATGCCCAGCCCGCCAAACTCGCCCTTGGTCTGCACTTGCATCGCCGCGAAATCCTCGGCGTTCATGTAGCTCGAATGCGGGTCAAGCGAGGTCAACATGCCATTGATGGCCGCTTCCATCAGCTTCTTGCTGTCGGGCGCCTCGACATACTGATTGCGGATGCGTTCGAACACATCGCCGAACAGGTCCAGCTGTTCATAGACCGAACTGCTCTTGCCTGCCGTCTCGGCAATCAGGGGCCCGGCGAATTGGGTGGTGATCAGGGCCCCTGCCAGGGTGCCGCCCAATGCGGCCATCAAAAGCTTGTTCATGCGCATCTATTCCTCGTTTGGCCCGAACCATTGCAGCGGATCGACCGGTTCGGCCTTTTTCCTGATCTCTATGTAAAGCGTTTCCGACCCGGAAGCGCCACCGTCATCTTTCGCGGGCGACAGAATGTCGGCCCCGTTCGTCGCCGTACCACCCATAAGTCCCAGCGGCTGTCCGGCACCCACCACATCGCCGACATCGCCGTAGACAGTCTGTAAACCGGACAGGATCAATAGATAGCCCCCGCCGGGTTCAAGGATCATCACATTTCCGTAGTCCAGAAGCGGCCCACGGTAGCGGATCGTCGCGGCCCAGGGCGCGGTGACCAGCGCCAATGGCCGCGTTGCAAGGGTGACGCCGGGTCGCTGCACACCCTTGGCGTCGGTCTCGCCGGGATGCAGCAGGATCGACCCCAACACCGGCCAGGGCAGCGTGCCCTTGGCCTCGACAAAGCCTTGCTCGGCGTTCTCCTGCGGCGAAAGACCCGAGGAAAACGCATCCAGCGTGTCGGCGCTTTTCAACAAGGCCTTCAGCACCTCGGGGTCCTCGGTAAAGCGCTTGGGCAGGTCGGTGCGGTCCGAAACAGCCTGACTAAGCTCGGCCCTTGCATCCTGTGCTGCCTGCAAACCGGCCCCCAGCGACGCCCCTGCCGCAGTTTGCAGGCGGCGCAGATCGGCCAGTTCCTGCAGATTGGCCCGCAGCGTCTCGGCCTCATGCTGCAGCGCCGGGGTCACATCGGCCAGCATCATCCCCGACCGCGCCGTGCCCAGCGGACCGCCCGGATGCAACAGCAGCAATGGCCCCTGATCGGCATCCAGCCCGCTCAACACGCCGAGCAGTTGCGACAGCCGGTCACGCTTGGCGTCGAATTGCAGGGTCAGCGTGGTCTCGCGCAGTTGCGCCTGCCGCAACGCCTCGCGCAGCGCAGCCAGCCCCGCCTCATAGGCCTTGATCGTCTTGGTCAGCGCCGCAACCCGGTCCTTGGCGCCGTCCGCCGCCTGCAACGCCACGACCGAGGCTTGCAGTTCGGCCGAAGCCTTGGCCGCCGCCTTCGCCACATTGCCCGTCACCTCCTGCGCCGCTGCCGTAAACGGCAGGACCAACAGCAGGGCAAAGGCAGCAGCGCGGATCATGCCAGCAGCAGGCTCCGCCCGGTCATCTCTGGTGGTTGCGGCAGATCCATCAGCGCCAGCAAGGTTGGCGCCAGATCGGCCAGCCGCCCGCCATCCCGCAGCTTGGCCCCATCCGGCCCGCCGACCAGCACCACCGGCACCGGATTGACGGTGTGCGAGGTGTGCGGCCCGCCGGTCACCGGATCGACCATCAACTCGCAATTGCCGTGATCCGCCGTGACGATCATCGCGCCACCGGCCTTTTCCAACGCCGCCAGTGCCCGGCCCAGCCCGATATCCACCGCCTCCACCGCCTTGATCGCCGCCGGCAGCGACCCGGTATGGCCGACCATGTCAGGATTGGCATAATTGACCACGATCAGGTCATAGCCCTTCTCGATGGCCAACACGAATTGATCCGACACCTCGACCGAGGACATTTCGGGCTGCAAATCATAGGTGGCCACCTTGGGCGACTTCGGCATGAAACGGTCTTCGCCGACAAACGGCTCCTCCCGCCCGCCATTCAGGAAGAACGTGACATGGGGATATTTCTCGGTCTCGGCCAGCCGGAACTGGGTGAGACCCTTCTTGGCCACCCATTCGCCGATGTTGTTGGGGATCACCCGCTTGGGATAGGCCGTCGCCATGTATTTGCTGTGGGCGTCGGAATACTCGACCATGCCAAGCAGCGCCGCCCACACCGGCCGTTTGCCAGTGTCAAAGCCGTCAAACTCCGGTGCCGCCAGAGCCGCCAATATCTCCCGCGCCCGGTCAGACCGGAAGTTCAGGCAGAAATAGCCGTCGCCTTCTTTGGCCCCGTCATAGTCGCCGATCACCGTCGGCGCGATGAATTCGTCCATTTCCTTCTTTTCATAGCTGTCCGCCACCGCTTCCTGCGGGGTGATCGCGTGTTCGCCCTCGGCATTGACCATGGCACGGTAGGCCCGCTCGACCCGCTCCCACCGTGTGTCGCGGTCCATCGCCCAATAGCGCCCGATCACCGTGGCAACCTTGGCGCCCTCCGGCAGCGACACCATCAACCGGTCGACAAATTCCGCTGCAGAAGTCGGTGCCACATCGCGCCCGTCGGTGATGGCGTGCAAGGCCACCGGCACGCCCGCCGCGGTGATGGCGCGGCACGCCGCCAGCACATGGTTCAAATGGCCATGTACCCCGCCATCCGAAATCACCCCCATCAGATGCGCCGTGCCACCCGAGGCTTTCAGCTTGTCGACAAACGCCACCACCGCGTCATTCTTGGCAAAGGTGCCGTCTTCGATGGCCAGATCGATCGCTCCCAGATCCATCGCCACCACCCGCCCGGCACCAATATTGGTGTGGCCCACTTCAGAGTTGCCCATCTGCCCGGTCGGCAGCCCGACATCGGGGCCAAAGGTGGTCAGGGTGGAATGCGGGCAACTCTCCCAGATCCGGTTGAAATTCGGCACATGGCCCAGGGCCGGAGCCGAAACCTTGGGGTTGGCACCGATCCCCCAGCCATCAAGGATGCACAGGACAACGGGTTTGTACTTGGTCATGCTCTGGCCTTTCGTTCTGTCGCCTTGCTCTTACCCGGTTGGGGCCAGACGGGCAACGCCGGGAATGCGGCCAGTTCCTTTACGACGAAATTTGGGTCGCTGCCGCGTGCCACCAACCGGCACGGCAGATCCTTTCAATCCAGTTAACAAGATTTGTGAAACATATCCATTACAAGGCCTTACCAAACCGTCCACGCGTGAAAGCTCGTGTCAAACCCGGTGATACGGTCCGCCCGCCAGGATCGTCGCTGCCCGGTAAAGCTGCTCTGCCAGCATCACCCGGACCAGCATATGCGGCCAGACCATCGCCCCGAAACTGACCGAAGCCTCGGCCCGCGCCCTCAGCCCCGGATCAATTCCATCCGCCCCGCCGATCACAAAGGCCACATCCTGCCGCCCGCCGTCGCGCCACGTGCCCAGCAACCCGGCAAAGTCAGGCGAAGACATCACCCGCCCCCGCTCATCCAGCGTCACCAACAGCGCCCCGGCCGGCACGGCGCGGGCCAGAAGCTCCGCCTCCGCCGCCATCCCGCCACGTTTCTTGTCTTCAACCTCATGCTCGACAACCGGGCCGAGACCGAAAGGCCGCCCGGTGCGATCGAACCTCTCATAATAATCATCAGCCAACACCCGCTCGGGTCCAGCCCTCAGCCGCCCCACAGCGCAGACATGCAGCCGCATTCAGACCGCCCGACTAAACCGACGGCGTCCGGTGCGCGCCCGCCGGCATCCACATCTTTTCCAACTGGTAGAACTCGCGCACTTCGGGCCGGAAGACATGAATGATCACATCGCCACCGTCGATCAGCACCCAATCGCCGGTGTCCTTGCCTTCCATCTTGGCCGCCACGCCGAACTGCTGGCGCAGTTTGTCGGCCAGTTTCTCGGCAATCGACGCCACTTGACGCGACGACCGGCCCGAGCAGATCACCATGTAATCGGCCACATCCGACCGGCCGCGCAGATCGATCTGCACGACATCCTCGGCCTTGTCGTCGTCAACCGACGCCAGCACCGCAGAAAGAACCTGTTCGGGGGAATAGTTCGGCGAAGCGGCGGCGCTCATGCGCTCGGCCCGCGGCCCGACCGGCAAACCGGTCGCAGGGTCAGAATGAGACAGGACATCGTCCTCCAAAAAACATGCCGATTTGCACCCCGGCACCGGGTCCATGCGTTGCCAGACTAGCACTGCGGGGCAGCAACCTCAACGGAAAGGCAGGGACGGGCGGAATAAGGGCAAAGATCCGTCGATGCAAGGCCCGATCCGCCTCAGTCGGGCAGTCTGGTCTGGGTCGCCAGAGCCGCCTGCAGCCCATGATCGTCCGATCCCAATATCCGCACCTCGCGCTGCGGAAACGGGAACGAGAAACCCGCCGCCTTCAACGCGTCCCACAGCGCCAGAAACACCTGCCCCCGCACATTGGTCAGCCCTTCGCGCGGATCGCTGATCCAGAACCGCAGCACGTAATTCACCGAACTGTCGCCAAATCCGGTCACATGACACACCGGAGAGGTGGTTTTCAGCACCCGGCCAACCGTCTTGGCCGCCTCGACCGCCACCTTGCGCACTGCATGGGGGTCGTCATTGTACGAGGTGCCAAAATCCAGATCAAGCCGCACCAGATCATTGCTGTGCGACCAGTTCACCACCTGTCCGGTGATCAGGTCTTCATTCGGGATCAGATATTCCCGGCCATCCCGCGTGACGACCGACACATACCGCGCACCAAGGGCCTCGATCCAGCCAAAGGTGTCGCCCAGCGAAATCACGTCGCCCGGCTTGATCGATTCGTCCAATAGAATGATCACCCCCGATACCAGATTGGACACCACCTTTTGCAGACCAAAGCCCAGACCGACACCCACCGCGCCCGACAGCACCGCCAGCCCGGTCAGGTCGAAACCAACCGCCTTCAACCCCAGAAACACCGCCGAACCATAAAGGACAATCTGCACCAGCTTCATCGCCAGCACCCGCACCGCTGGCGAGACATCCTCGTTGCTGGCCAGCCGGGAATGGATGGTGCGAGAGATCACCCGTGCCAGTGTGATCAGGATCGCCGTGACCACCAACGCCTTCAGCACGCCAAAGACCGAGATGCGGAAATCGCCCAGCGTTATCGCCAGACTGTCGAGAAACTCCGTCGCGGCATCCAGAAATCCGGTGTAATGCAGCGTGACATAGATCCAGCCGCCCCAACTCGCCAGCCGCCGGACAAAGCGGTTGCGGATCAGCCGGGCGACCAGCCCGATCAGCACCCAGGCCGTCGCGATCGTCGCCGCCAGCACGATCAGATAGCGCCGCGATGGATAGACCGAGATCTGCTGAATCACCTCGACCGCGATCCAGGCCAGCATCACGAAACTGATGCCCCTGATGCGGTTCTTCAGCACCACAAAGGTCCGCATCCGCGACAGCGTCAGGCCTTCAAGCCCGCGCAGATAAGTCTCGATCCGCGGCTCGGCGTACCAGCGTATCGCCTCGGCGACGGCAAACAGCACGGCCAGAATGACCACCTGAATCAACCGCGACGGCAGGCTCAGCGACTGCACGAACAGCCAGACCTGTTGCAACAAGCCACGGGCGCTTGCCATGATGTCCGGGTCGATCTGTTCCATGTCACCTTTTCTTTTCGAACCCTTGTGACACACAATCGGCACATGGGTAAACCGTTGGATCGCTGGCCCGCTCAACGTCGCCCAAGACCTGACAGGGTCAGCGATCAACCACGCAACAAAGCCAGGTTGGCCGCGTCCGGATTGCGATGGCTGACGATCCCGACATCCAGGTCGGCACTGGCATAGACGCTCAGAGCTGTCGCCATGGCGTCGGTTGTCCAGCGCGCCGGGTTGCCGAAGGCACCGCCACCCAGTCGCGTCAGATAAAGCCGTCGATTTCCGGTCAGGCGAGCGTTTTCGGCCGCAATGGCCAGTGTGGCAAGGTAGGCAGCCTCAAGGATCAGCCGGGCAAAGGGTGCCCAGTCGTCAACGCGCTCATCGGCATAGGCGACCGGCAGCGCGCTGCAATAGACCTGACTGACCAGATGGCCGGCGTTGTCCATCGTCACCTCGGTGTCGCGCTGGACGCCAACCCGGACCAGAGCCCGCAACTCTGCTTGATTACCCCCGGCAAGACGTTTCGCCACCCTGGCCAGACCGCCGGGTTGTGGCCGGACATAGCCGTTGACCATGCGCCAGAGCTGGCCATCCTGATTGCCAAGCGCCGCGCCAAAGTCGGCCAGCATGTCCAGTTGCTGTGCAGCACTCTGGCCGGTCTGCCCCGCGACCGGCACCAGATAATTGCGCCAGATCGTCCCTGCCGCGCAGGCCATGGCGCAGGCCGGTCCCTGCGTCGGATCGCCGGCATAGCGCGCAATACCCTGTTCCAGCGTCACGTCCGGCCGGGCCATTTCCAGCAGATTGAACTGCGAGGCGACTTGAAACACCGCCCCCGCGTTGTCCGGATCGCGGTGCAGCGCCTGCACATCTCCGATCACCTCACGCACCCTCAGACGGTTTGGCCCAGCCGGCGGCACCGGCAGTCCGGCCAGCGACGGCATCATCAGCCGCCCTGCCTGCATCCGCCTGCCATTGGCGCGGCAGACCAGCGTGGTTTCCTCGGCCGAAATCCCCGCCCGCACCGTCGCCGGATCGTCCGAGGCAAGCCCGGTCAGATCGTGAAACCAGTTGATCTTGGCCACCATGCGTTCACATTCCCCAATGCCGCTTGCCAGAAAAGCCCTTTCGTCTTATCTAGCGCAGATGTACCGCTTTTTCGATATGGCCGATCACGCGCGCCTGCCTTGGCGTTTCACGCAGCGACTGCGGTCCGTGCTCGCACGTCTTTGACGCGCGTCGCGCCTTTTCGCCTAGTCCATTCCCTTTGCTGAAGTGAGAGAGCCATGACCGCTCAGAAAACCCCTGCCCATACGCCCCCCGCGCGTACCCTGTATGACAAGATCTGGGACGACCATATGGTCGATCAGGCCGAAGACGGCACCTGCCTTCTGTATATCGACCGCCATCTGGTCCATGAAGTGACCAGCCCGCAGGCGTTTGAGGGCCTGCGCCTGTCCCATCGCAAGGTCCGCGCACCGGAAAAGACCATCGCCGTGCCGGACCATAACGTGCCCACGACGCTCGACCGCGCCAATGCCGCCACCATGACTGAAGACAGCCGCATTCAAGTCGAGGCGCTGGACAAGAATGCCAAGGATTTCGGCATCAACTACTATCCGGTTTCCGATGTGCGGCAAGGCATCGTCCACATCGTCGGGCCCGAGCAGGGCTGGACGCTGCCCGGCATGACCGTGGTCTGCGGCGACAGCCACACCGCCACCCATGGCGCATTCGGCGCTTTGGCCCATGGCATCGGCACCTCCGAGGTCGAGCATGTGCTGGCCACGCAGACGCTGATCCAGCGCAAGGCCAAGAACTTCAAGGTCGAAATCACCGGCGCGCTGCGGCCCGGGGTGACGGCCAAGGACATCACCCTGTCGGTCATCGGTGCAACTGGCACCGCGGGCGGCACCGGCTATGTCATCGAGTATTGCGGTCAGGCGATCCGCGACCTTTCGATGGAAGGTCGAATGACCGTCTGCAACATGGCGATCGAGGGCGGTGCGCGGGCCGGGCTGATCGCGCCGGACGAGAAAACCTACGCCTATTGCAATGGCCGGCCGCACGCCCCGAAAGGCGCGGCCTGGGATGCGGCGCTAAGCTATTGGAAGACCCTGTTCAGCGATGACGACGCCCATTGGGACAAGGTCATCACCCTGAAAGGCGAAGACATCGCCCCGGTCGTGACCTGGGGCACCTCGCCGGAAGATGTGTTGCCGATCACCGGCGTGGTGCCCAGCCCGTCCGATTTCACCGGCGGCAAGGTCGATGCGGTGCAGCGCAGCCTTGACTACATGGGCCTGACGCCGGGTCAGAAACTGTCCGACATAAAGATCGATACCGTCTTCATCGGCTCCTGCACCAATGGCCGGATCGAAGACTTGCGCGCGGCGGCGGCGATCCTGAAGGGCAAGAAGAAGAAAGACGGCCTGCGTGCCATGGTGGTCCCCGGCTCCGGTCTGGTCCGCGCCCAGGCCGAGGCCGAGGGTCTGGCGCAGATTTTCATCGACGCGGGCTGCGAATGGCGCCTGGCCGGCTGCTCGATGTGCCTCGCGATGAACCCCGATCAACTGGCCCCGCAAGAACGCTGCGCCGCCACCTCCAACCGCAACTTCGAGGGCCGACAGGGCCGTGGCGGCCGCACCCATTTGCTGTCCCCCGCCATGGCAGCGGCAGCAGCGCTCACGGGTTATTTGACCGATGTGCGTGAAATGATGTGATTCGCCTGGCAGGTGGCGTTGGGCAATAGTCCCCCTCGCCACCTGCTTACTGTCGCAACACTGGAAACACCGCCTCTCAAGATCAAGTCATCAACACAACTTTAGATTGATTAACTCAAAAAATATTCCCGCACCGATAGCATAATCGCCCACATTTTGCCACAATCGTTGAAATGCGCTTTACGGAACGTTAACCTGCTTGTCAGCGCGGTGTGGACTGTCCGCCTGCCAATTTGTCCATTGTATTGTCGGTCCGAGGAGAAAAAAATGAAATTTATTGGAGTGGCGGGTTTGGCTCTCGCAGCGCTTGTGAGCGTGGGTACGCCAAGTTCTGCGGCAACGATTTCGAACGCTGCATTCAACGATGGTGTGGACGATATCTATGGCACGGCTTCGCGTGGAGGATACTATGGCGCGAACCTTTGGCTGACTGGTGACGCGGAGATATCGATTGCTTATTTGGGTGCAGAGGCAGGATACCACAATCAGTTCCTGTGGGACAACGTCCTGAAATTCACGACGCCTGGCGGGCAAGCTTGGACACCGGCTGCGCCGGCCGTGAGCCTCGGTACCGTTCTTGCCGGCTTGCTGAATTTTAGCTTTCTTGC
>JBDTQR010000088.1:0-16945 GCA_039932095.1 bacterium
GTGCACTGGGTACAGCGCGGCGGGCTCGATCCCGTCCGCACGATCGACAAATACGCCGGACGCGCCGCCATGATCCACCTGAAGGACTATCGAATCGGACAATTGCCGCCGGCGGCCTTCGAACTTTTCGCGACCGACAGCCATGACGAAGTATCCTATGCGGTGTTCGACCGTAACGGCGACTTGATTGCCGGTTTTCCCGACCTGAACCTGCCCGACCCGCTGCCCGCCGATTTCGACACCATCGCTTTGCCTGCGCAGTTTCGCACTGAAGAGATGAATGCCGTCGTGCTGCGCCAGTCGGTCATCACCCCGGACGGCACAGTGCCGGTCACGGTGATGGTGGGAGAGACGCTGAAGGCGCGTGATGCCATGGTCCGCACCCTGTGGCTGCGCGGTTTTCTGGAAGAGGCGGCGCTGGTTGTGGCTGCCGCCCTGTCGATCTGGATTGGCATCACGCGCGAATTGCGCCCTCTGCTAAAACTGCGCCGCGCCGTGTTGGACAAATCGGCTGACCGGTTTGAACCGTTTGACGCCAGCGAGGTGCAGAGCGAAATTCGCCCGCTGGTGCAGGCTCTGAACGACCATATGGCGCGTCTTTCGGCCTATCTGGACCGCCAACGCCGGTTTCTTGACAGCACCGCGCATCAGATGCGCACCCCGCTGGCCGTGGTCAAGACCCAGGTCGGCATGGCCCGCCGCAGCCGGGATCCGGTTGAAACGACGGCTGTTCTGACAGAGATTGACGCCAGCCTGACCGCGATGTCGCGCCTTACCAGTCAGTTGTTGACGCTGGGCCGGGTGGAGCATGAACGGGCACAACTCGCCGTCGAACGCGTTGATCTGGCGGCGGTGACCCGCGATGTCGCCAGCCAGATCGCGCCGCTGGCGCTCGATGCCGGCGTGGACATCGCGGTCGAGGCGGATATGCCCTGCCAGGTCGCCGCCTCTGCGATCCTGTTGCGCGAGGCGGTGGCCAATCTGGTCGACAACGCTGTCGCTCATGCCGGGACAGGCGCCATTGCCACACTGATCGTGACCCGGAAGGCTGGCATGGGGGTTCTGACGGTCAGCGATACCGGCATGGGCGTCACCCCGGCAGACCGCGCCAAGTTGTTCCAGAGGTTTCAGCGTGGCCGGTCGGCGGCCAGCGGCGGCAGTGGTCTTGGCCTCGCCATAGTGGCGGAAATTGCCGAGATGTTCTCGGGCCATGCCGAATTGATCGATCCGCCCGGCGGAACCGGCTTTGCCGTGCGCTTGTCGTTGCCGTTGGCCTAGGGGCTTACCGCATCGACGAAGACATTGGTGTAGGTCCGCGACAGATCTACTGTCGCCGGACTGACACCGTCCATGAACTCTGCCAGTACCGCCAGCACATTCCCGGGGCCGTCATCCGGCATCCGCCCGTCGGCAGTGAACATCGCCTTGCCGTCCGTCAGCGCCTGAACATACATCTCCCGGTCGCCGGCATAGAAATCCGCTGGCACATGGCTGGTGATCTGGTCTGCGTCATGGCTCGCAATATAGCGCAGGGTCCGCACAAGGGCGTTCGCCAGCTTTTGCACCGTGGCGTGATGGGCCTCGACCCAGCCGCTGTCCATATACAGACAGGCCGCCGGATAGACCCCGCCCAAGGCCGCCTTGGTGCCCGCAATCGTCCGCAGATCGACCAGCACCCGCGCCTCGTCCAGCGCGAGCAGGCGGGAGATCGTCGGTTCGGTTGTCATTGCCGCCTGCACATGGTCCTGCTGCAAGGCCGCGATCAGCGTGTCACCGGCCCCGACCGGCACGGGCGTCACATCGCGCATCCGCAGGCCTGAATGCACCAGCAGATATTCGGTCAGAAAATCGGTGGACGACCCAAGGCCGGTCACGCCCAGCCGCAACCCACGCAGATCGGCAATGGTTTGCACCTCGGGGTGGCGGGTCGACACCAGTTCGACCTCACCCGGTGCCAGACTGAATTGCACGACGGATTGGGTGTATTTGCCCAGGGCCTGCAGCTGGATATTGTGATCATAAAAGCCGATGACGCCCTGTACGGCCCCTGCCAGCATTTCGTCAGCGGCTTCGGCGCCGGCAGGTTCGGACAGGATTTCCACATCCAGCCCCTCGTCGGAAAAATAGCCCAGATTGCGGGCGAGGATCAACGGCAGGTAGATCTGCTTTTCGATGCCGCCGACCATCAGCGCAACCCGTTCGGCCTGCGCTGCCTGCGCCAGCAGCACGATAGCGGCGCAAACGAGCACGCGCAGGGGTCGAAAGACAACTTTTCGCGACATGACCTAAATCCTGCTGAAGGGCTTGCCTCCTGTCATGGCAGCATGGCCCCTGATAGCCCATACGTCGAGGCGTTTGGCGGCTGTGGCAAGGCAAGGGGCGACGGCTGGCCACCCCTTGCCTCAACCTGCCTCGCGGCGGCGTTGCTTACTTGACGCCTTCCAGCTGCATCGCGGCGGTCACGAAATCATTGGTGTAGGTCGTGGACAAGTCGGCCGTGCCGTTGACTTTGCCCGCAGCCTTTTCGATCTCGTTCACGGTTTTCGGCCCAGATTCAGGCATGATCCCCGCGCCCGCGATATTGAACTGGCCCCAGTCCGCCGTCAGCGCCGCGATGTATTCGTCCTTCGAGGTCAACTGGTTGGACACGAAATCCGCTGGCATGACGTCGGCGACATCGGCGGCGGTGTGGCTGCGCATCCAGACCAGCGTGGCGACCAGCGCGTTGACCACGCCCTGGGTTTCCTTCGGATGGGCAGCCACCCAGTCGCTGTTGGCCAGAACCGAAGCCGCAGGATAGGCCCCACCCAGCCATTTGTTCACGCCGTCAGCGGTGGCCAGATCAATCGCCGGGTATCCGACATCCAGTTTTTCAATGGCATTCACCGTTGGTTGGCTGGTGATGCCGCAAACCGCCTTGTTGAATTTCAGCGCCGCGATCATGGTCTGGCCAGCCCCGGCGGCGATCTTGGTATAGTCGGTCGCGGCCATTCCGGCATGGGCCGAAACATAGCTGACCAACGCATCGGTGCCCGAGCCAAGATCGGTCACCCCGACCGATTTGCCCTTCCAATCAGTGGGAGCCTTGATGTCAGAGCCCTTGGCGCACATGATCCGCTCGCCCGGTGCCACCGACAGCTGAATGACATCGAGGACATTCTTGCCCTTCTCTTGCAGCTCGATGGTGTGGTTATACCACGCCCCGGCCATATCGACCTGCCCCGACAGCAACGCGTCCTCGGCCCCGACGCCGCCGGCCTGTTCGGTCGAAAGCTGGACATTGACGCCGTATTTCTTGTACATGCCCAGGCTTTCGGCAAGTTGGTAGGGCAGGTATATCTGCTTGTCGATGCCGCCCACCATCAGGGTCACGGTCGGCATGTCATCAGCCAGGGCCGCTGTGGCCAGCAGCGTGCCACCTGGCACGGCAATGGCCACCGACGTCGCCATCAAGGCCGCCATTTTCGTCAGTTTCATCATATCCTCCTCCGTTGGTTTCATCCAAATGCTGGATCTACGTTGCGGGTCTGACAGCCTGCCTGCCGTCAGATCCCCTGAATATTGCTGTCGCGGCTGTTGGTCGGCTGCCAGGCCAGCAGGCGCTTTTCGACCATCGACATCAGCCATTCGGCGCTCAGCGCCAGGGCGCCGATCACCAGCATCGCGCCGAAAACCCCATTGGCATCAAAGGTGTTTTGTGCGGTGGCAATCACCAGCCCAAGTCCGCGTTGCGAACCGAGAAACTCGCCGACAATCGCGCCGATGATCGAGAAGCCAAGCGCCACATGCAGGCTGGCGATGATCCAGGTCATCGCCGAGGGGAACACCACATGGCGCACCACTTGCAGGCGCGAGGCTCCCAGAATGCGGGCATTGGCGATCAGGTTGCGGTCGACGCTGCGGACGCCCTGAAAGGCGTTGAAGAACACCACGAAGAACACCAGCACCGCCGCCAAAAGCACCTTTGACGGCAGGCCCAGCCCGAGCCACATCACGAAGATCGACCCCAGCACGATGCGGGGCAGGGCGTTGACGATCTTGATATAGGGCCCGACCACGTCGGCCAGATAGGGCACCTCACCCAAGAGCACGCCGAAGAACACCCCGCTGCTCACCCCGACGATGAAGCCGAGGATGGATTCCTCCAGCGTCACCCAGATCTGCAGCCAGAACGAGCCATAGGCGGTGCCATTGATTGCCCAGGTATAAAGCCGGATGCAGATGCCCCAGGGCGAGCCGAAGAAGAAGGGGTCGATGAAGCCAGTACGGGCCGAGACCTCCCAACCCACGACGATAAAAAGGAAAATCACTATTTGTCCCAGCAGCACCAGTTGCTTGTGACGTTTGAACCGGACTTTGGCCTGTGCCGAAAGGCTGGCTTCGTCCGAAGCGGATTCGGGCACCGTGGCCATGGTCAACACGCTCATGCCCGCCCCCCTTTGGCCTTGGCAGCAATCGCCGATCGGGAATAGGTCTGTTCAACCTCTTCGCGCAACGCGCCCCAGATTTGCTGGTAAAGTTCCAGAAACCGCTTGTCGAAACGGATGTCCTGCACCGCGCCGCGCGGGCGCGGCAGGTCGATGTCGAACACCGCCTTGACCGTGCCCGGCCCCGCCGTGATGACCACGACCTTGTCGGCCAGGCCAATTGCCTCTTCCAGATCATGTGTCACGAAGATCACCGATGGCCGCTGGCGGTCCCACAGGGTCAAGAGTTCGTTCGACATGATGGCGCGGGTTTGCACGTCCAGCGCCGAGAACGGCTCGTCCATCAACAGGATCGACGGATCGTTGATCAGCGCCGCCGCCAGGCTGACACGCTTGCGCATACCGCCCGACAACTGATGGGGATAGTGATGTTCAAACCCCGACAGCCCGACGGTCTGCAGCCAGTCCATCGCCTTGGACATCGCCTGAGCCCTGGCCACACCCTTGAACATTGGCCCCAGGGCCACATTGTCGACCACTGGTTTCCACGGCAGCAGGGCATCGGCCTGAAACACGAAACTGGCGCCCTTGGTGATGCCGTCGACCAGTTTGCCCGAGACTTTGACGGTGCCTGCACTTGGCATTTCCAATCCGGCAGCCAGGGTCAGGGTGGTGGACTTGCCGCAGCCGGTTGGCCCGACGACCGCGACGAACTGCCCCGGATTGACCACCAGATTGACATCGCGGATCGCCGTCATCGCCGCACCGGTCGGCGTGACAAAGCGCTTGGTCACATTGGCCAACTCGACGCCGCCCAGCCCGTCAACGCGCGCCGTCATGTGGCTGGGCCCGACCGCGGGGTCGTGACAAGGCACGCCGACAAACACTGCGAGTGCAACATCCGTGTTCTCCTCCCAAAGTGACTGCGCTTGCGGGTCGATCTTGTCCCGATGCGAATCTCGTTGCGGACAGCCTACGCCGTGAAGCTTTCAGTCCGCTTTCAGTCCGGCGCGGGCGGTTTGCGGTGACGGCAAAGGTGAGCCCGGCGCGCAGCCTCAAGGCGCGGCGCAAGCCAACGCTTGGTGGTTCCGGCAAATATCAAGGCGGCGGTCGGGCTGGTATCCTTGGCGGTGCCGCTCTGGCCGGGGATTGCGTGGCTGCAGTTCGCTCTACCTTGGCGCGAACAATCCTGGCTGATATGCGTCAGGACCTACACTGCAATCCTCCTTTGAGATTGCTTTGCGTGACGGCGCGCATTTACGGGGATGGCGAGAGCCATGCGAGAGACGAGCCATCACGCCGTGAACAGCAGTTTTTGGTTGGCAGGGGGGTGGTTTCCGGGTCAACATTGGCAACTTGCGCCTTTGGCTTGATGCATGGCGCGTGACGGGCCCCGATGCTGTGTGGTGGAGAGGGATCAGCCGATAGAACTGGAGGCCAGATGCCCTTTGCCGAGCCACACTTGCACGGCAGCGCACGGGCTGACGGGAAGATACGCGTTGCGGTGCTGGTTCCGGCGCAAACCATGGCTGGCTTGCCGCCGCAGGCGGTTCGGCTGCTGGCAGAGTTGCTCGCCGATGCGGAGTTTGCCATCCGGGTCTTTGCGGCATCGGCACCGGTCCGGGAGCTTCTGTCTCCAACGATAGCGCCGGTGCTGGCTGTCGAGAGATGGGCTATACCGCTGCCGCGCCGCAACGCTTTGCCTGTCCTGCCGGCCGTCGCAGTCGAACCGTCGGGTGCGGCCCGGCAGGCGGCGTGGGACATCATCGTCGATTTGGGCGGAGGTGCGGCCGACACGGCTTTGGCGGACGCTGCGACGCATGGACTGTGGCGGATCGTGGCACAGCCGTTGCGCGCCGCCCTTGCCAGCTGCACCTTCACCGAGGCGGTGCTGGTTCGGTACGACGGCGACAAATCCGAGCCCCGGGTCATTGCACGCGCGGTCTATGATACCAAGCCGCTGGCCACCCACAATGCCGCCTATGTCACCGAGAAATCGGCACAAATGATCCTGCGTGAGATCAAGCGTTGTGCGCGGGACGGCGTGTCGGCAGATCTGGGACTGGCAGAGACGGTGGCGTCCGGCCCGGCGCCTGGTGCCTTCGGCTATTTTGTGCAGACCGCAGCCAAGACCCTGCAGCGCCTGCGCCGGCACATCGCGACCCGGCGGGGCCAGTTTCCGCAGGGCTTCAGCTTACGGCTGGGACATGGCTCCGCGCTGGACTTTGACCCGGCGGCGGCGCGTCCGGTTCCGATGCCGGAGGTGGCATTGCGTGCCGATCCGTTCCTGATTGCGCATGACGGCGCGGTGCATTGCTTTTTCGAGGATGTCGACCCCAAGGTCGGCCACGGGCATATCGGCGTGGGCCGCGTCACCGAGACAGGGCTAAGCGATGTCCGGCCAGCCCTGAGAATGCCGCATCACATGTCTTATCCATTCGTCTTTCACCATGAAGGCGCTTTGATGATGATGCCCGAAGTCCACGCGGCGGGTCGGCTGGAGATCTGGCGCTGCACCAATTTCCCGGACCGGTGGGAATTGCACGCCACCGCGTTTGAAGGCACGCCGGTGGCCGACAGCGTTCTGTTTGACCGGGAGGGCGAGTGGTGGCTGTTCACCCATATTTCGCGCGACAGCTTTGGCGACTTTTGCAGCGATCTGCATGTGTTCCGCGTTGATGGCCCGCAATTGACCGGGCTGGTGCCGCATCGGTTGAACCCGGTGGTGACCGATGCGTCGACCGCCCGTGGCGGCGGCCGCATCCTCAATTCCGACGGGCGGCTTCTGCGCTATTCGCAGGACAATTCAGGCGGCTCTTACGGTCATGCCCTGAACGTCATGGAGATCGTCCATCTGGACCTTGATCACTATGAAGAACGCCGGGTGCGCCACATCACCGCCGACTTTACGCCGGGGTTGATCGGGTGTCACCATTTCGATGCTTTGGACGGCTGGTTCATGATCGACGTCCGCAAAGCCTGACCTGCGTCACTCCGCGGCGATTTCCATCTCGACTTCGGCCACTATGTTGTCGGCCAGAATGCCCATTTCCTGCAGAACGCGGGTCATCTTGCGGCGGAACACCGGCTCGGCGAAGGTTGCGGCATGGCGGACAAATCGCTGGGGATCGGCGTGTTCCAACCCGGAAGCCTCGAACCGTTCGACCGCATCGACCAGCGCTTCGACGCTTTGCTCATGGTATAAAAGACCGGTTTCGCCGTCCACGATGGAATCAAGCACGCCGCCCCGGCCATAGGCGATCACCGGGCGACCTGACGCCATCGCCTCGACCGGGACGATGCCGAAATCCTCTTCGCCCGGGAAGATCAGGGCGCGGCAGCAGGCGAGGTAGCGGCGTAGGCGCGCGTCGTCGACCCGGCCCAAAAAGCGGATGTTTGCCTTGGACTTTCGCGCCAACGCGATCTCTGCCTTGCCGGGCCCACCAATCACGAACAGTGGCCGGTCCAGACGGTTGAACGCTTCAATTGCGATGTCAGGACGTTTGTAGGGTGCGAGTTCGCCCAGCCATAGATAAAAGCCGCCGCGCTCTTCCGGGGCGACTGCTGCAAAATCCTGCACCGATACCGGCGGGTTGATCACATCGGCTTCCCGACGCCAGAACTTTTGCACCCGCTTGGCCACATGATGCGAATTGGCCACGATCCGGTCGGGCCGTGTCGCCGTCTCGATATCCCAAGTGCGCAGTTTGCGGGCCACCGCGGGCATCAACTGGCGGGTCAGAAAGCCGGCATTCTGGCGGTAGATCGGGTATTGGTCCCAGATGTACCGCATCGGCGAATGGCAATAGCACAGATGCGGCACGTCGACCGGCGTAATCACACCCTTGGCCGGCCCAGCCTCGGACGACAGCACGAGGTCGTAATTCGACAGGTCGATCTCATCCAGCGCGGCAGGCATGAATGGCAGGTATTTCTGATACATCCGGCTGGCCAGCGGCAACTTGCCCACCGAGGTGGTGATCACGCGATGCTTGCGGATCTGGGCGCTGATCTTCTCCGGGCGGTAGGCGTGGGTGAAGATATCGGCTTGCGGAAACATGGTGCACAGCGATTCAAGGACCTTTTCGCCACCCCGAATTCCAACCAGCCAGTAATGGATGATCGCAACGCGCAGGTAGAGATGGGGGGCAGGTTCACACGCGTCCGGCAGGTAGCGCCTTCCAGGTTTCTGTATCCAAGTACTCATAACCATACCCTCCTTCTAACGGATTCGAAAACCGTTGCGGATCGACCTTGTTCAGGATCAATCCGCGGATCTCGATCCCCATCTCACTCAATGTCGTCAAACTGCGTTGAACCAGATCCCGCCGCGTGTCGTCGCAACTGACGAGGAAGAAATTGGTTCTGACCTCTTGCGCCACGATCAGCGCGTCGGAAACCGCGAGGATCGCTGGCGCGTCGACGATCACATAATCATAAGCACGCTCCAACTCGCGCAGGACCTGACCAAGCCAGGTCACGGACAGCTCATCGCCGCCGCCACGCAGGGGTGCCCGCGCCGCAAGCACGTCGAAGTCGTAGCCGGGCGGGCTGCAGATCGCCTCGGGCAGGTCGCATTTGCAATCGATGTAGTCGCCAAAATCATGGGCCTGATCATATTTGCCGCCCAGCGACCGCAAGACGCTGGGACGGCGCAAGTCGCAATCGACGATGATCGCCGAGCGGCCGGAGGCCGCAGCCATACGGGTCAGCGCCAGTGCCGTCGTCGTCTTGCCTTCGCCCGGCACCGAGCCCAGGATCATCACGCTCTGACCGCGCCCGCTGGTGGGCCGGCGCAGATTTATGGCGGTGCGAAGATGGCGTATGCGTTCGGCATAGACCGAATGCGGGTTATCCAACAGGTCAGCCAGCATGTCGCGGGTGTCGGTCCAGGATTGGTCGGGAAGGGCTGTCAGGACCGGCAGGCCGGTGGCTGAAACAAGCTCGCGGGTCGACCGGAAGGTTGTCGGGGCCATTTCCCGCAACAGAACCCAAGCCGCTGCCAAAGCGGCGGTCACGGTCATCGCAAGGGTGGCCAGCAGGGTCGGCCGTGGGGCAGACGGGGCATCGGGTAACATCGCCCGTTCAACGACGACCGAGTCGGGCTGTTGCAGGTCCTGTTGGGCGCGCGTCTCGGCGATCCGGGCAAGGAATGATTCATAGGTCTGCCGGGCGGCATCGGCTTCACGGTTCAGCTGGCGCAGGCCAAGCTGGTTGTTGGTCATGTTCATGACCTTGCCTTCAAGCGCGCGGATGCTGGCCTCGGTCCCGGCTTCCCGGTTGCGAGCCAGCGTCAGGTCGCTGCCGCCGGCGGCAATGGCCCGTTCCAGTTCGCCCTGCATCGCGGTCCGGACTTCGTCCAGCTTGGTCTGGATTTCGACACGGCGGGTTTGCTTGGCGTTGTAGGTCCGCGCCCAGACGGCATCGTCCTGCCGCAGTTTCAACTGCTGTGCGGCCAGATCCTTCATCGTCGGCGTGTCGATGATCGCGGCGGCAGCGTCGATATCCCCGCTGGCGAGAATATCCTTCATCTGCCCCAGCCGCGTCTCGGCAGCCAGGCGTGCGGTGCGGGTCGTGGCCAGTTCGGCGTTCAAGGCACCCAGTTGCTGGGTGACATTGTCAAGAGTGCCACCATCAGCGATCAGGCTGTCCGCCTGAAACTGGGCCACCGCGCTTTCGGTGCTTTCGACCTTGGCGCGCAGATCGCCCAATTGTTGTTCCAGCCAGCTTGTCGCGCGGACCACTGCAGACCGCCGGGCGTCAAGCTGCAGGGAAATGTAGGCGTCGGTCAGCCCGTTTGCCACGTCGCGGGCCAGCACCGGATCCGTCGAATCGACCCTGAGCACCATGATATAGCTGTCGGGCTGGGCATAGGCCGTCCGGATGCTGCGCACGGCATCGGCAAGTTGCGCCTGATGCGTGGCCTCGGCTTCGGCCGCACTTTCCGGGGTTGGCGCATTTGAAACCAGCCATTTGACCACAGCCTTCGCCCGGGAGACCAGCGATTGCGGCTTCAGCGCCGGATCGAGTTGGTCGCGTTGTTCGGGCGTCAGGGTGGTCAGCATCTTTGCGATCACCAGGTTTGACTGCAGGACGCCAATTTCGCCGTTCACGATCTGCTGGCTGGGCGTGACGTCGGCGACGACCTCGTCACGGCCGACGATCTGCGCCTTGCGAGTGTCGAGCATCAGTTTGCTGTAGACGGTATACGTCGGCGTGACTTGCAACATGGCGATCCAGACCAGAACGCCGACGCCAAACGCCAACCCGCCGATCTTCCAGCGCCCTTGCCACAGGGCCAGGAACAGCGACCTTGTCTCGACGGCGTCGAAATCCAGCGTCGTCGGCACTGTCCTGGCGTTCGATGAAAGCGCCTGGTAACGGTCAGTGCGGGCGTTCATTCCAATTTCCTCACTTGGCGACCGAGTTCTAATCACTACGAGAAACGTGCCGTGGTCCTGCCTTCAGACCGCGTTACAAAACCGCTCCGACTATGCAGGCAACCCTTCCCGGTCCGCCCACATCTTGTCAAATTTCTGCCATTTTCTCCGGATCTTTGGCGACAATATCTACCCAATCCGGGCCTTTAGCGGTCATTATCCCCAAGGGCGGGAAAGTCGCAGGGTTTCCGTGGTGGCGGGTCGAAGTTTCCTTTCAATCGATTCGAAAGAGTGGCAGGGTGCGACGAATTTCCCGGCAATAACGGTCATCGGGGGGCCACGAGACACGTTCAGGCGACGCCAGGTCATGCAGTTTTTGCCAAGCACTTTCATTGCCGCCGCCATGATCGGCACTCTTATGGTTGTCGGCCTGCGTCGCGGGCTATGGGTGTTCTTTGCAATGATGCCGCTTGGAGCCGCTGCGGCGTTCAACTTGCCCGCCGTCGGCAATGCATCCTTCGGGATCAAGGAACTGGCCGTCGTGGTTGTTCTGGGATTGGTGCTGGTTCAGCCGCGCGGCCTGGACAATGTCATCGGCACGCTCCGGCTGGGTCAACCGGGGGGCATTGCACTGGTCCTCTTTGTGTTCTGCATCGTATCCGCCCTCTGGGTGCCGCGGGTGTTTGGTGGCATGACCGACGTTTTCACCATATCTCGCAGTGCCAACGTCAATGGCATAAGATCGATCCCGTTGGGGCCGACCTCGGGCAATCTGACCCAGCTTTTTGCAATGACACTGAGCCTTGCCGCCTTTCTGGCCCTTGCCACCCATGGCCGGACCGACCCGGATCACCGCCGCATCGAAAAGGCCATGGCCATTGCGACGGGGCTGAACCTGGCGTTGGGGCTCTTGGACATCGGCAGCGCCTCGATGGGTGCAACCTACCTGATGGACCCCCTGCGGACGGCGAACTATTCAATCCTGTCCGAGGCCAAGATGATGGGGTTCAAACGGATGATCGGCGGCTTTCCCGAGGCGTCGAGTTTCGGCAGTTTCTCGATGGGGGTGTTCGGATTCTGGCTGCATCGCTATCTGGTGGACCCGAAGTCGCGGCTGCCCTTGGTGATGCTGCTGATCGCGCTGTTCTGCGTGGTGCGGTCAACGTCATCGGCGGCCTATGTCGCGCTTGTCGTCTATATAGGGGTCTACACTCTATACGGCGTCGCCACGCGGATGCGGACGGTTTTGTCCAAGCAGATTGCGATCACCGCCATTCTGGGCGTGCTGCTGATTTGGCACGCGATGATCATGGCCTATGCGGCCTATGAACTGGTCGAGCCGGTCACTGCCTTTCTGAACGAAAGCCTGTTTTACAAGCTTGGGTCGGACTCGGGGGTCGAACGGATGAGCTGGAATGCACAGGCGCTGCGCAATCTGACGGATACCTGGCTCATCGGGGCGGGACTGGGCAGTGCCAGGGCGTCGAACTGGCTGCTCAGCAGCCTGGGCAGCATCGGATTACCAGGGACGGCGCTGTTCGTGGCCTGGCTGATTTCCGTGTTCCGGATGCGGGTCATGGTGCGGGGGTCACCCGCTGAAATGACCGTGACCGCGCTGAAATGGGGCTGTGTCGCGACCATCGTGACAGAATTGCTGATTGCCTCCACGCCCAATATCGGGGTTTTCTTTTTCGCGATGGCCGGTCTTGCCACCGGACTGGCACGCAGCACCCAGAAGGCTGCGATGCCGGGGACCGTCAGAGCCTTTGCGCGGGGCCGTCCGGCATGACCATTCGTCAAGCGCTGGTCGTGGCGCTTTTGTTGCTGGCTGACGCTGGACCGGGCTTCGGCTATGATCGGCCGTTGACAGGGCCGCAACTGGGTGCGTCGACGGATTTCGGCCAAACCTCGCGCCCGCAAATTCTGGCGGGATCGGCGGCGCTGCCACTTGCCGTGATGCGCGATGAGATTTTCTGGCAGAATGTGGAGACCGACCGGGGCAGGTTTGGCTTCGACACTCCCCTGACGACCTATCCCGATCTGCTGCCGCCACTGGGTGCCAAGCTGCTGTTTCTGGTCAACAACCCGCATCCCAACCACGATGGCGGGACAACACCCCATACCTCGGCCGGCGCGCAGGCTTTCGCACGTTATACGATAGAGACGTTGCGGCGCTTTCCCGGGATCGACACGGTCGAAGTCGGCAATGAGATGAATTCGCAGACCTTCGCCTGGGGGCCGGGTTGGGACGGCGCGATGCAGACCCGTGCGGCCAGTTATGTCCGCTTGCTAGCGGCAACTTCGCAGGCGGTGCGCGCCGAACGGCCGGGGGCGACGATTCTTGGCGGGGCGGCGCATTCGATCCCTGTCGCATGGTTTCACGAGATCTTTGCCCTGGGTGCGGCAGCATATATGGATGCGTTGGTGATCCATCCTTACACGGTGCGCCCCGAACAACTGGCCCGCCAGATCGCAGTGTTGCGGCGCGAGGTGCCGCAGACGGCGAACCTGCCGATAGCCGTCACCGAGTTTGGCCAGACCGACGCCGCCACCGCCCCGGCCTATCTGATGAAATCCTACTGCCAGCAGGCGATTTCTGGGGTCACGCAGGCCGATTGGTATCCGCTGAACCCGCGCGGCGATGGACTTGCGGCCCTGCTGACACCCGAAGGCGGCTTGACCCCGGTGGGCGAAACGTTCCGCTACATCCGCGCGAATTTCGAGGGCCGTCCGGTTGAGGATATTGCCCCTGATCCGTTCTCGTATGGTTGCCGCTTCGGTGCAAACCGCATGGTGCTGTGGGGCGAGCCGCGCGACGTCACGCTGGCGGCCGGGGTTCAGGTGTTTGACCTGTCGGGCCAGGCCCTGCCGACAGATGCCGCGTTCAGGCTTTCGCCTGACGTTCCGCTGGTCCTTGCGGCCCGGACTGGCCCGCTGCGCCTGGGTCACGAGGTGCGCCTTGGCCCGAGCGGCATGATTGCCGACAGCTGGCACCAGTTCGCCTATCCCGAGGCCGAAGGGGCGACGGACCCGTTTGAACGGCTGATCCGGCAAGGCGGACAAGAGACACCGTTGGGGATGCGTCCCGGACAAGAGCGCGATGGCGTGCCGTGGACGCCCTATCTGGGCACCGACATCGATGGGATCGCCCGGGCGTCGGCGGAATGGGTGCTGCCCTCCAGCCCGCTCAACGGCCCGATCGACATCGTCTACCGTTACCGCGTTCCACGGCCAGTGGAGGCGATTGTTGAGGTTCGTCTGGCGCCATGGGATGGCGGCGTGCTGCTGTCGATCAATCTGAACGGCCGGACCTTGCAGAGCGCAAACGTTACGGCAAACAACACCATCACTCTTGATCCACTGTCACTGGCAACGGGCGACGTGATCGAGGTGGTGGCTGGGCCTAACGGCAGTGGCGGCGGCTCGGGGCTTCGGGCTATCGTGAAAGAGAGCGGCGATTGAGCGGCAGATTGCCCACAGAATACCACCATTGCGGCCCTGAATGGCTGCATTGGCCTGACAGGAGCGGAGGCAGTCGTTGAAGGACGGGACTGAAATGCAACTTGGCAAGATCGTCATGATCAACGACACCAGCGTGGCGATTGGTGGTACAGCCGCTCTGGCGCTGCTTGCCATGCGCAACTTGCGGGCCAGGGGCATCCCGGTGCATTGGCTGTGTGGCGACGACGGCGTCAATGCCGAATTGACGGCGCTGCAGGTCCCGGTCACGGCGGCCCACCAGTTGCCGATGCTGGAACGGGGCCGGGCCGATGCTGCGCGGGCCGGCATCTACAACAGAGCGGCGCGCGACATGGTGGCGCACCATATCGCGGATCATGACGATCCGACGACGGTTTATCATCTTCACGGTTGGGCGCAGATCTTGTCGCCGTCGGTCTTCTCGGCTTTGGCGCCGGTTGCCGACAGGGTGTTTGTCCATGCCCATGACATGTTCCTCGCCTGTCCGAACGGCGTCTACATGGACTACCGCAAGGGCGTGGTCTGCACGAGGACGCCGCTCAGCCTCGATTGTGTGCTGACCAATTGCGACAAGCGGGCCTATCATCACAAACTGTGGCGGATCACCCGCCATGCCGTGTTGCGCCGCACCTTCGACGGCGCGTTGCCTTGGGCCGGGGTGTTCCAGATCCATCCCGACATGCAACCCCGGCTGGAGCGCGGCGCGATTCCTGCCCGGTTGTGTCGGACCCTGCGCAATCCGGCTGAACCCTACCGCAGCAAACGGATCTTGGCCGAGGCCAATACCGGCTTCATCTATGTCGGCCGACTGGAGGCTGACAAGGGCGTGCTGGCTTTGGCACGCGCGGCGCGGCGCACCGGGTCAGCAATGACCTTCATCGGCGAAGGGGTCCTGCGGCGAGAGTTGGAAGCGACCTATCCGGAATTCCCGGTCACCGGCTGGAAGACCCGCGACCAGATCGGCGAGATTGCGGCGGGCGCGCGGGCGCTGGTGATGCCGTCGCTGCATTCGGAACCCTTCGCGCTGGTCCTGCCCGAAGCGGTACATTCCGGCCTGCCGGTTCTGGTGGCCGACACCGCCCTGATGGCACAAGAGATCGTCGCGCGCGGGTTGGGGTGGTCGTTTGACCCGACCAACGACACCTCATTTGATGCCGCCTTGACCGAGGCCAATGCTGCATTGCCCGACCGTCTGCGCGACATGAGTGAGGCCGGGTTCAACGCCACCCAGCGACTGGCCCTGACGGTGGAGGCCTGGACAGATGGGCTGATCGACGCCTATCAGGGCGCCGTCTTGCGCCAGCGGCCGGCCTGATAGGTGCTGCGGCGTTTGAAGCTGAGAATCCGTTCCGGGTGACAACGGCCCAGACAAATATCGACGACGGCTGTCAGATTGCCGATCAGCCGACCACGGTAATCGGCCCAGGGGCGCGGGCGCACGGTGCCGCGCAGGTTTGACGCGATGTTCCGGGCCATCAGCCGCAGCGCCCGCGGCCAAGCGATGGTGCCCTTGCGCAGCATGTAGACCGGATTGGCGATCTGAGAATAACCGAGGTTCAGGCCCGGGGTCCGACCCGTCTTGGTACCGAGGTGAACCCCGCGCGTTGCAGTCGATCGTACAAAGCGGCCAAACGGTTGAAGTTGCGCGGAAAAGTCTGCGTCTTCCAACCAGCTGTAGAGTGGCAGATTCTCGTCAAAGCTGATTTCTTGGGCGATCACCGGTGCAACCCGGATCGCCATATTGCAGCCATAGCCACCAATGACCGGATCAAGCCGCCGCTCTGCCGGCGTAAGGATCGCCTCGGTCAGGATCTTCTCTCCTTGGTCAAAATTGAGACCCGGACCAAGGATGCCGTCAGCGATCAGGGCCCCGGTGGACATCACGACGTCAGGATGCGCTTTAAAAATCTGCTCGACCTCCAGCAAATAGTCAGGGGCCATCAGAAAGTCGTCGTCGAGAAACATCAGCAGATCATCAGCGGCCAACTTGTCGAGGATCGCGTTGCGTTGCCGCGACAGGCCGTTTGGTCCTAGCAAGACCTCAACACGAAATGGCAGATCCGCCGTCTCGATCCCACCAGTGTGCGCCTTGTCGCAGACGCTGAGCAAGACCAGATCGGGAAGCCGTGTCTGCGCAGCCAGAAATCTGACCGACTGTGCCACTATGCCGGGTCGCCCGGCCGTCGGAATGCCGATGACAAGCCGCCCGGCACTGCGATGCGCTGCTGGGTCACGATTTCCGGTTTCCAAAGGTTCAGTCGTGGACAGCGCCATGGTCGTCAGGCGGCGCCCTGGCGCTTCAACACGACAAGGACCGTACGGAACAGTATTTTGAGATCGCCCGCAAAACTCAGGTTCCGCACATAGTCGACATCAAGTTTGACACGTTCGGCAAAGGTGGCCTCGCTTCGCCCGCTGACCTGCCACGCACCGGTGAGTCCCGGTCGCACGGACAGGTAGTCGGTGACATGTTCGCCGTATTCAACCAGTTCTTCGGTTGTGATCGGCCGCGGCCCGACCATCGACATGTCACCGCACAGGACATTCCACAGCTGCGGCAACTCATCCAGACTGGATGACCGCAAGAACGCACCGAGCCGCGACACGCGCGGGTCGCGGAACACCTTGCGGTGCACCAGCCAATCTTCACGCGCAATC
>JBDTQR010000089.1:0-16922 GCA_039932095.1 bacterium
TGACAGTTCACCTCGCGTACTCGATCCTTCTCAGGCACCTTAACAAACCAGCAAGGTGGATCGATCACCTGACTATACACAACGTTTTCAGGCATTTCGCGCCAGAATGAGACTATCGTTTCCGCAAACTCATCCAGGGCTGCACCGCCAACCCGAAGGTGTTCGGGGATGAGCCTATCTCAGAGCGAGGTCTGCGTCAGACCAGCCGCCAGGCGGTCATAGCGGCATTTTGGCCACAGGTGTGGCACGAGACAACTCAGACTGACCTCAAGGGCTCCTATCGAGTCTGTGCGGGGATCAGTTTGGGTTTTAGGGAAAAATTTAGTCCGCGTCTGCAAGAGGTTTACGGGTCATCGTCAACGCCTGGCTGTATGGAAACAGCAGGGCTCGAATGAGCAGTTCCGATTGCAACCCGGCCAAATTGAGAGAGACGGCAGTCCAGTAGCAGGGCCTCTGCCGCAGCCCCGTGGCTCTTGATGAGGGCCTCCCAGACCGCGGGCTGGCTGGTTTGGACCCAGGCCAACACATCAGTAGGAAACAGGGCGCGGGCTCGGTCATCGGCTGCGGCGTCGCCCTGAGCGTAAAGCCAGCCATCGGCGGCCAAGCGGTCGCGGATTTGAGCTCCTTGCGATACCTCTTGTGCAGGTCCGCCCCGGCCAGTGGGGGCGCATCTCGAAGTACCAACACATGATTGGTGAATAAATAGGCGGATCGCGAAAGAGTATTTCTCCCTAACTTGTTGATGTATTGTTGCGAATAATGGTGCTGCAAGAGAGGATTGAACTCTAAGTGTTATATATAAATCAATAGGTTACGACGCTAATTGTAACATTGTAACGAGCAGAAAATTGGGCGGTTCGAAGTTCGAGCGGCCTCACTGTAGATCCCGAAAATCTTCAGATCAACCAGATTGACTGGCGGGCAGGATAGCAAATCCATGCTGGCACCCAGTTGTTCCATCGAGTTCCCTCAGGTCCCCATCAGCCCTTCGCTATATCTGAAGCACGAAGCGCGCATTTGCGTTTCAGATCAAGGAGATGACGATGCCAAAGAAACCTTTTGCAGACACCCGGCTCGCGAAGTTCGTCGATGCCCAGGTGCTGGAACTCAAGCACAGGAAGTCGCAGGCGGAGATCGCCGAAGAGGCGGGGTTCGTGAACCAGAACATGATCACGATGATCAAGAAGGGCTCGACCAAGCTCCCGCTCGACCGGGTGCCCGCGCTGGCCGAGGCGCTGGGTTGCGATCCGGCCCTCCTGTTACGGCTCGCGCTCGAACAGGATGTGGGTGGCACGGCGGCGGCGGCGATCTTCGAGATCCTTGGCCAGCCGGTCACCAGGAACGAAATGACCTGGGTCAAGGAGATCAGGGAAGCCTCCGGCGACACGGATCCGCGCATGACGTCGCGAGCCGCCGCGGCCATCCGGGGGGTGTTTGGTAAATGACCAGAGATGAAAGGCGGGTCGTCGAGGGTTTCAAACTGCCCTCGACGGCGCCGATCACCGACAACGAGCTGGACTGGATCGACATGCTGCGTTCCATCGTGGGGGATGCAGTCCCGCCCCCATCCCTTGCAGCAGTGCAGGCGCTGAGGATGGCTCTCGGGTGTAGGTGAGCGCTGCGGATGGGCGCAGCGGCGCTGGACTTCCTTTTCCTCTCGGCCGGCGACCCAAACAGCGTTGCCGCGTGTTTACATTATGTTGCACCGGGTCCTTCGGTGGCAACATAGTGTAAACATGGATGGGGTGAAGAGTGCTCGAAAATGCTGAAAATATGTATTTTTCCGGTTTCGGCAGCCAGTTCAGGTTGCGCCAAGTTTACGTTATGTTTACCTTAAGTTTACATTTTCGACCCTCGAAAACAAAAAATCCGCTGCGGAGGCTCGCGCGCTGAAGGGTCGTTCGCCTAAACGTGGCTGCTGACGAGACCACAGAAATACACCCCGAATCTATTTGGTGTCCCCCAATCACGCCCGCAGGACGGCCTGGTAACGTAGGAGCATGACAGGCGAAGACGTTTCGGTCCCTTAGGCATTGCGCAATCTCCTTTGAGCGGCTTGATATTCCTTCCAGACCCGTGCTCCCGTATCCGTTATGCTGTGATTGTCATGACGCATCTCTAGGTATGATCTCGTTTCATCCCATGTTAGCATATCTGGCATGTCCAAATCGGTGTTGACGAGGCGCACAAAGTCGCCCCTGTCATCGTATGTTGCTTTACAGCGCAATATGAAGTCCTTGAATGTCATAACGCCAGCCCTCCCCCATGCTTCACGTCAAGCATACAGGAAGACGTGGCCACGGGCGATATCCATGTCAGGGTGGGTGGGTTTTGGCTGCACTATTCGTAGGGGCCATGGACACCGGGTTTTAGGGCGGAATCGTCGACCAAATTTGCCAGCCAAGTCATGTCATGCAATTCCTTGGAGACGCCAGAGGCCATTGCCGGGGTGCATTTCAGCGTCTTGCGGATGCGGACGAAATTGCAGTGGACGAAGTAAAGCGACAGCATGTGCAGGTGGTTTTCCAGCTTCTTGCTGAAGCCGTTGGTCAAGCGCATGAAGCGCGAATCCCTATCCGCATTGACAGATTTTGACGCTCAACATGCGAAGTGCTGATCATATCCGGGTTGGGTTTACCAAAGATCGGCTCTTTCTGCGCGCCGGTGCATTCGGCGGGGCGCCTCTCTCCGTTGGGCCCTTTAGGCATCACTCAACCTCACCTGAGTCAGTTGGATCAACGAATCTCCCCAGCGCATCCACGACGGTAACTTTGCGCTTTCGATGGCGTTGATCTCGAACCGCCAGCGACACGTCTTCCCAAGTGCTGCAGTTGATAACGAAGGTCGTTCCGTCTGCGGCAGTTGCCTTAACCTTCCAAGTCATCGCATTTCCTCATGCTTACCTCTAAGCATATAGGAACCGTGGCTGAGATTCGATGCCCCTATCAACCCCGCCCGATTTCAAACTGAGACACTACCGCGGAACCCAGCATGGTTCCAATGGGTCCAATTTCGTGCTATTATGCAACAGACAAAGTCGGCCGGGCTGATCTGAAGCAGGTTCCGCGCAACAACACGTAAGATAAGGTAGAGCTTCAAGCAAGGCTGAGGAGGATCTCCAAGTCGGAATGGAGACGACGAGCATGTCCCTAGACAGTCCTTTTGCCCGCAAACTTTCGACTTTCGTCACCCTGTCCGGAAACGACCTGACCGTCCTGTCCGACCTCCATCGCCGTCGTCGCCGATTTTTGTCCGGGCGCGATATGATGAGCCAAGGCGAAGCCAATCAAGCGGCCTACATTCTGGCATCAGGCTGGGTTTGCTACTATGTCCTGTTGCGAAACGGCGCAAAGCAGATTGTGGAAATCCAGGTGCCAGGTGATTTCCTCGGCCTGCGCTCTGTGCTGTTTCGAACTTCCGACCAGAGCATCACAACCATCACCGAGGTCGAGGCGTCGGAAGTGTTGGCGCGCGATCTTCTGGACGCTTTCTCAAGCACGCCGCGCTTGGCCACTGCGGTGTTGTGGGCTGCGTCACGCGATCAAGCGATGATGGCCGAACATCTTGTGGGAATGGGACGCCGTGATGCTGCCCAACGGTTGGCGCATTTCATTTTGGAGCTGGCCGCACGGTTGATCCTAGTCGGGCAAGGCAGCAAAAGCCGATTTGCCTGCCCGTTGACCCAATACCAGTTGGCAGATGTGCTCGGCATCAGTGCCGTCCATGTCAATCGCGTCCTTCGCGAACTACGCGTCGCCGGGATGATGACGTTTCGCGATGGCCACGTCACCTTTGAAGATTTCGACCGCTTGGTCGTCTATGCCGATTTCGACATTGCCTATCTTGATCATGGCGGACCCTTGCTGCGCTGAAGATCACAGATCCCGATGAGCGTTTCTTGGCAAACACTGCGACATCCGGGCGATCAACGGAGGGATGGGGATCCTAGAAGTCCGGATGTCGCAACGTCACTCGTAACAAACACACGGCAACCGGTTTGCGGCGGCCATGAGTGTTCATATCGCTGTGGTCAGAAGGTGTGCTGATCTGTGATAGTCTTCGAGGTCTATTTTGCCGTCATCGCACCTTTTTCTAGATCCCTTAAGTTGGCACACACGCCATCAACCCAATCATCTTAAAGCCGAAATCTGGGATCGGGCTTTCGCCCAAGCCCAGAAGATTCACAGGGACGACACCAGCTCCGCTAGCCCTGCTCTCCGCAGCGCCCAACTTCAACGACAGCGCCCAACTCCAAGGACAGAATCATCGCCGTCGCCCAACAGAGGCTGAGCGAACTCCGCCCCAGGCGCTGACGCGCGATGATCGAGGCTGGGGCGGCGCGGATCCACCAGCGGTCGTGTTCACCTATGCGCCCGGGCGCCATGGTAGCCATGCGATGGACATTCTGCGGGTTTCGAGGGCATCCTGCAGGTCGACGGATATATCGGGTATAACGCCTTAGCCGAACTTGGGCGCGTCGGCGGCAAGCCGTTGACGCTCGCCTATTGCTGGGCACACGCACTCCGCAAGCTGCATGACATCTATCAAAAGGATGGCCCCGAAATCGCCGCCGAGGGCCCCCGTCGCATTGCCCAGATATAAAAGGTCGAAGCCGGTGTCCTAGAGCGAACACCTGATGAACGCCTCACTGCCCGCCAAGAAGAATCGGCCCCACAGGTTGCGGACCTCCGCCTCTGGCTGTCCAAGCAACGCAGCCACATATCCGCAAAATCCCGCCTCGGCGAGTAGCTCGCCTACATCCACCGGCACTGGGATAGTCTGCAAATCTTCCTGACCGATGGCCGTGTCGAGATGGACACGAACCCGGTCGAAAACACGATCCGACCCATAACCCTCAATCGCAAAAACGCGCTCTTCGCCGGGCATGAGGGCGGCCACACTTGGGCCCGCATGGCCTCGCTCATTGAAACCTGCAAGCTTAACGCCGTCGACCCTTTCGCCTCCTTGCGTGCAACCCTGACCGCCATCGCCAACCGCCACCCCGCGTCACGGATCGACGATCTCATGCCTTGGGTATTCCAAAAGCAGTCAAGCTGAAACCCAGACGGGTCTCAGCCACCGCTTGCCATAAATTTCAACAGCTGCGCACGTGACAACTTGCGCCGGAATACGACCGAACCATCTGTCCCGGCGCCATGCACCTGGAATACGTTCTTGGCCAGATCCAGGCCGACGATGCTAACCTCTTTCATGGACGCTCTCCCTCGTAGCGGTGCTTCAACACCCGCTACCTTGGCACATTCGATGCCGCCACGGGGCGTCCACCCCATCGCTTACCAAGGGATCAAATCGGCGCTAATTGGACCGACCCCCTTGTCGCGACGCCGTCGGACATGATTCGGACCGGATCTTCGTCAAGGCAGCCTCCGAAGTTGCCAGACGCCGGAGGCTACATTTCCTAGGCTAAAGCAAGAAGTCGAATTGGGTCAGTGCTGCGTGGTTGGATATCCTGATCGAGAAATCAGCCAGTCCGTCGCCGTCGGTGTCGCCCGAAACGACGCCGCCATGATAACGCAGATCACCAGCTTGGCTAAGCGACTGATCGCCGATGAAGTTAAAGCTTTGATTGCCCAAGGTGAGGCTATCGGCGTCGATTGCATTGAGGTCAATGGTATCCACGCCCACCATAAATCCGCGAATTATGTCGTGGCCAGAGCGATTCCCGAAGCCGAAATGATCTGCTCCAGCACCGCCCTTGAGGATGTCATCGCCAGTTCCACCGCGCAGCCAGTCAGACCCTGCGCCGCCAAAGATCTGATCGTTGCCACCTCTCGCCCAGAAATGGTCGTTTCCTCGGCCGCCAACCAGCACATCCCGCCCATTCCCGGTTGTGATATGGTCATTTCCGCTGCCAGTTGTGATTGTGAAACGCTCGCTGGCCTGGAAGTCGATGATGTTGACGCCGCCGTCGGCAATATGACCGACATAGCCGGCTTTCAGATTTCCGCCCGTGATGCCACCAGAAACGTTGCTGGTGATGTGTGCGTAATCAATGATCAACTTGTCGGTTCCTGCGCCGGCATTCACGCCGTCGCTCCCTCCACGCAGAGTGATCACATCATTCCCGCCACCGGCGGTGACAGTATCCGAGTTTTTGCCGGTAAGGATGGTGTCGTTACCGCCGCCGGACGTAATGGTGTTCTTGCCATTGCCCGCATTGATAAAGTTCCCGCCGTCTAGCGCCGTAATCGTGTCAGCATTGCGCCCGCCAATGACGATATTCGCACCTTGGCCGGCATTGATTGTCCCGGCCCCATTGCCGGTCTTGATAATATCGTCACCGGCGCCCGTCGTGATCGTGTCGGCGCCTGACCCTGTCAGGATGGTGAAATGCTCGATCGTGCCGTCTGCAATGGTGACGCTGCGTCCACCGCCACCGGCTTCAGTGAAGTTGGAGGTCGAGTCTCCAGTGACCGCGCCGGTCGCAGCCGCATAGTTGACAATCAACCGATCCGATCCCAAGCCTCCGTCAACCGCATCGACGCCACCCGAAACGGTGATCCGGTTATTGCCGGCATTTCCAACAATCCCGTTGCCATCTGACGCATCCCGAATGTTGATCGGTGCTGTGCCTGTGAGCGTGAAAGTAGGGATACCGACGGCGAGCTTCAATCTGATGCCAACGGACTCGCCCGAGCCGAAGACCGTCATGTCGTTATGGGTCACGACGGCCTTTTCGCCGCTATAGCCGGTTTGCAGCAAGATGGTATCACCGGGACCGGCATCTTGCATGGCAGCAAGAATGCTCTCGTAGTCGGACGACGATCCAACTGTCAAATTCGTCATTTGGAATTTCCTGTTTTGCCGAAACAAAAAGTCATGCCAGCGCGCAATTGCACGGCCAGACTCTGTTGCGGTCGACAACACTACTGCCAAGCCTGTGCATTGGTCCAACGTTCCTTTGTCAATAGGCGGAGAGGCGCTGACTTAGCCCTTGCCGGCCCAGATCTTCCTGACCGATGGTCGCATCGAGATGGACCCCAACCCGGTCAAAAACACCATCAGGCTGATCACGCTGAACCGCAAGAACGCCCTTTTTGCCGGTCACGACGAGGGCGGCCGCACCTGGGCGTGCATGGCATCGCTGATCGAATCCTGCAAACTGAACACCGTAGACCCCTACGCCTATCTGGGCACAACCCTCACCGCCATCGCCAACAAACACCGTAAGTCGCGCATCGACGACCTCATGCCGTGCGCATTCCAAAAGACGTCAACCTGAAATCCCGGCGGCCCCCAGGCACCACTTACGATCCAGTTCACCTCCCGAACCTTTGACACGGCCGGGCTCGAGGTGCGTTATTGCCGGCTGGTGGCGGATGTCACCGGCGATAAGCGCGCACCGGACCTGGTCTCGGCGGTGTTTCGCCATGGCCGACTTGATCGCGGCGATGCAGCACTGGTGCTCAAGGTCTCAAAGGTGACGGCGCGCAAGACGCTGAACGACCTGGTCCGGCACGGCGTTCTGGTGTCGGACAGTCCCAAGACTCCGGTGCGCGTCGCCTTCCCACGCGACTACCGCGAGCGGTTGTTCCCCAACCTTTTCACCGACACGCCGGTCGGGTGAAGGGTCAAGCGTGCCTGGTGCCCAGAGCCTGGGCGGGGATGATGACGTGCCCAACCCCTCAGGACTCCATGGGAGGCTCGCCAGAGGGCCTTCCAGTTCGAACCGCCCCTTCTTCGCCCGAAAACACGCGAGGGCGTCCAGTGACTCGCTCCGGGACTCTGCGCGGGTCATGAGAACAGCTTGGAGATGAATGGCAGCTTGGTTGACCTTCCGGGCCGCCGGAATCTGCACCGGTGAGGTTGGCCATCACCCAAACTTCGGGTCGACAGTCAACGACCCCCCGAGGGCGCGGTCCGCCGGGTCCGACCTCGAGAGGATCCCCGGGAATGGCCGTCTCCGCGAAGGGGAACGGGTCGCCGGATCCCAACCTTGGGGACGAGAAGCCCTAGGGTTTCTGGATGGATGCGATGGGGATCAAATCCGAGCCTGGCGAGATTTCCCACCTAAGCTCCTCTGCTCCGGCTGCCACCCTACCTGTGGGATCTGATGGTCCGCTAGGACACTCTCCGTCATCGATGACGGTATCGGCATGCTGGCAGGACGTGGTGCACCCCGGGCGGGCTTTTGCACAGACATTGTCGAAGCGCTTGCCAAGAACCTCTATGCCGAGATCCAGGTCAGCGATGCAAATCCCGGGACAGCGGTAACGATCAGCAGGCGCATAAAGTTGGAGGAACAAACTACCTACGACCAGCGGCTTAGGAACAAATTTGAAGCTGCGGCGTTGCATCGTGTTGGCCGAGTATTTGCGCGCTTCAATCACAGGTGATTTTTGAAGAATGGTATGGCAGTCGTGCTGGTTGTAGAAGACAACGCACTCATCCGCTTCGCTGCAATGGACCTTGTCTTGGATGCCGGTTACGAGGCGCTCGAGGCCGAAAGTGCGGACGAGGCCATTGGAATTCTGGAGTCCAGAGGTGACATCGACTTGGTATTTACTGATGTTCAGATGCCCGGCACCATGGACGGAATAAAACTGTGCCACTATATTCGTGACAGGTGGCCGCCGGTGAAGCTCATTGTGGTATCGGGAATGGCGGTGCTGGAAGAGAGCAGCCTCCCGTTGGGGAGCAAGTTCTTCTCGAAACCCTACAACGACCATGCAATTGCCGAGGCCATGGCCCGCATGCTGTCGAGCGACGACGATTCGCCATGAATTGTATCGCGTTGGATTTACCGGTGTGTTTCGACTTGCAAAATTGACCCCTTAGAGCATGACAGGCGAAGACTTTGAGCGCTGAGATAGGGCCGAGCAAGTGATTAGCAGTTCACGCAATCGGAAATTCTGTTGTGCCTCGACAACGTCTTCGGCCTCTGTCCGGTCCACGCTCAGCAACGACCTGATGAAAGCGGGGAGTCAGCGATGACCAGGGACTGCAAGATCGACCTGGAGACAAGCGTTGCCGACATCATGGCTCACTCGCCCGAAATCGTGCCGGTCTTCCTGCGCTTTCGCCTGAAATGTGTCGGCTGTGCTATCGCGCCCTTTCACCGCATCACCGAAGCCTGCGCCCTTCACGGTGCGGACGAAGCGGCCTTTCGCGCTGCTGTCGTAAAAGTTCTAGGACGTAGCCGAAACCAGTCGGACGAGCTCTTGCGGCTGGGTGACAATGATCCGCCGCCGCCCGCTTAGAACTATCCCGTCGCGCTCCCATGCGCTGAGCAGCCGGCTGACGGTATGCAGCGTGGTGCCCGTCATGTCCGCGATGTTCTGGCGGGTCACCGGAAAACCAATCTCGATGCCGTTTTCGGTCTTGCGCCCGCTCTGGTTGATCATGCGCAGAACGGCATTGGCGATCCGCTGCTCGACCTGCTGGGTGGCCAATTCCATGATCCGGCTGTTCATCTCGCCCAGGCGCTCGCCCACCACTCGGTAGGTTTCGGTGGCGAAGCTGTCGTAGCGCTCGACAAACCCGCTCCACAGATGGTTGGGCCACGACAGGGCCAGACATTCGTCGGCCGCCATCGCCGTTGCGGGATAGGTTGACCGCCCGAATGCTGCAGCAATGCCGAACAATTGGCCGCTGGCAATATGCAGCACGATGATCTGTTCACCGCCTGGCGTGGTGCGGATCACCCGGATATGGCCGTCCAGCAGCAGGTGAAACCGCTCGGCCAGCACCCCTTCGGAAAACACTGCCGCGCCGGCATCGTAACGCCGTGGCGTCGCCAGATCGAGGATGGCCCGGATCTGCTCGCGGGCCAGTTTGCGAAATGGCGGGATATCCGCGATCAGGCTTTCGTCGAGTTTCTTCAATCGCCCAATCCGGAGGTTGTTGCAGATCAACGTTGCAGGCGAGAGCCTAGCCTAGAACCGGCCTTGCACAAACACATCTGTGGTTTATCGAAAGGACAAGCTCATGAAGAGCAAACTGTTTATCATCCTCTGTGCCGGTCTGCTGGTCGCTCAAGCATCAGCGGCCGCCACCATCGACATTCACATGAAGAACAAGGGCACCGATGGCGCCATGGTCTTCGAGCCAGGCTTCGTGCTGGCCCAGCCGGGCGACACAATCCACTTCATCGCCGATGACAAAGGGCACGACGTCGCCAGCATCACCGGTATGCTGCCCGAAGGCGCCGAACCGCTGAAAGGCGAGATGAGCAAAGACCTGTCGGTGGTGCTGACGGTCGAAGGGCTTTACGGCATCAAATGCTCGCCGCATTTCGGCCTGGGCATGGTCGGCCTGATCCAGGTCGGGGCAGCGGCTAACTATGACACTGCGGTCGCGGTGGTTCAGAAGGGCAAGGCCAAGGTCCGGTTCGACGCCGATTTCGCGCAAGTGACGAAGTAAGGTTTCACGCCATGATGATAGAGGCGGCGCAGGTGCGCCGCTTCTCTCATTGCCTTCAGTCGCGCACCAGGCGGAAACCGATATAGTCGGGCGGCAGGCCGACCGAGCAACCGCCGGATTGCGGGTCACGGATGAAATCGACAAGGAAGGTGCGGTGACGACCTGCGATGACCCGCACCCCGCAATAGTCGGACGAAGCGATCACCTTGCCCTCGTCATCCAGGCTGGTGTTCTGCTGGCATGACGCCGTCCATTCCCAGACATTGCCGCCCAAATCGGCCACCCCTAGCGAATTGTCGCCAAATCTGCCACGCGGATGCCGGACCGGATCGGGGTGGCCAGCTGCCCCCGCTTCGGTCCGGTAGCTTTCCAGCCACCGCTTTGCCGGATCGTCAGAACTGCTGCTGAAGGTCTGGTCCCGGACCCTTTCGGCGGCAGCCTGCCACCATTGCTGATCACTCGGCAGGTGCCACGACTGGCTGGTCGCATCGGACAGCCACGCCGCATAGGCTGTTGCATCGAGAAAGCTGACCCCGGTCACGGCATAGTCGGAATCCGGCCCGCTAGTTTCGGCGACGCGGCAGGCGGCGGCATCGACGCAGCGTTGATATTCATTGCGGCTGACCGGATATTTCATGATGGCAAAGCCGGGGCTGGCGGGAATGTGGCGCAGAGGCGCATCGACCGCCCGGTTGCCGACCCGGAAATCGCCGGCCGGGCGAAACGCCAGATCGGCCTGCGGCACCAGCACCACGGCGGGACCTGGAAGGGGACCGCGCGTCTGCCAGACCCCCATGGCCATCAGGATGGCAGTCGTCGCCAGCAAGACAAGGGCACGCATGATGCTGCTTTCCGGAAAGGTAGCGGGCGGCTCTGAACGAACCGCCCAAGAAGATTCACGGCAGAGCGGTGGTCGCCTCATGCGCCTCGTCGTAGGCGGTGGGGGCCGTGACCTGTTCCATCAAGTCGTTATTCCAGTCGCCCGACACAAGCACATGCGCCGTGGCGCCCTTGTTCACAGCTTCGATCAAGTTGTGGTTGACGTAGGCGTAGACGCCGGGCTGCAGGAAAGTGTAGAGCGCCGCGCCCGCCGATCCGCCCCGGACGAACCAGGTTTCCAGATCACGCGCGGGGGGGTTGTTGAACTTGCCCTGTTCCCAGACCAGATCGCCATGGCCGCCGATCAGATGCGGGCGGGTGTCACGGTTGGCCTGCGAATGCACGAACAGCACGGTATCGCCCTGCTCGGCCTGAAGCGCATTGTCACCAGTAAGCGCGCCAACACGACCGTTGAAAGTGACATGCGTCGGGATCAGGCCGTTCATCACGTCGAGCGTGTCCGGATAGGCGTCGCCGTGATCGGCAAAACGCTTGTAGTTCCCGTCGGAATCCTTGGGAATGTAGAGGTCGTTCTCACCAATGAAGAAAACCTTGTCATAGTTGACCGGATTGCCCTGATGGTCCTTCAGCCCATCGCGGGGCAAGACCATGATGCAGCCTGACATGCCGGAGACGACATGCCAAGGGATCATCGGGCCGCCGGGGGCGCAGTGATATATGAAGACGCCGGGACGGGTCGCCTTGAAGCGCAGCACGGTCCTTTCGCCTGGGTTGATCAGGGTAAGTGCCCCGCCGCCGAGAGCGCCAGTGGCAGCGTGGAAGTCGATGTTGTGCTGCATCTGGTTTTCTGGGCGGTTGAAAAGGCTGAGTTCGACATAGTCGCCCTCATGCACTACCATCATCGGGCCGGGCATTGAGCCGTTGTAGGTCATCGCCTGCAGATAGACGCCATCGTCGATCTCGACCTCTTTCTCGACGATTTTCATCTCGAACTCGATCACCGCGGGTCCGGTGCTCGCAACCTGATCATGGGCATGCACGAACGGCGGTGCGACAAGCTTGACCTTGCGGCGCGGCAAGCTGGCCAGTTCGACCGGCGCCGCCGTATTCGGCGTCGACTCCTCCTGTGCCGACGCGGCTCGGATCACCAGCGGCGCAGTTGCAATTAGGGTGGCGCCCATGAGCGCGGCTCTGCGGGTAAGCATGTTCTGCCCCTTTCCTGACTTTGGGTTCCGGCAAGGACTACCTTGTCAGCAGGGGCCCGACGTTGTTCTGGATCAACCTGCCGGCGAGAGGTGCTCACAGCATTGAAGATTGTCGCGGGAGATCGTCGCGGGATACGCCAGGGCCCCTGTGCGCGGCTTCGCGATCTGGTTCGCCGCCCGAGTGAAGGAAGGATCCTGCGGGTTAGAGCTTGAACGGTCGCGACCAGCAACCTGCGCTGAGCCCGTTATGCTTGCGCGCTCGTCCATCGTGCCAGCCGTCAACCTTCAAACATGTAAGGCGTCGCATTTCCTCGATAAAGAAGCACGCGATGATGTGCGCTCCGTTGCCCCGCTGTTCCCCGCACGCGCGGGGATGAACCGGTGATCGGGCTACATGAGGTGACAGACAACGCCTGTTCCCCGCACCTGCGGAGCACTATCCTTGTCTGGCAACCCGTCCCGCTGTCCCACTGCAATTGCCATTGTCTGAACTTAGAGGAACCATGTCTCGCCGCGAGCTTGTCCAGGCCAAGAACACGGCCGACATGAAGACGACGCGCGGTATTCGGTGGGCCGTTGACGCCCTGACCTGCCCGCTCCGGAGGTCAAAGGAGCACCTCCAGCACCAGGAGGGACCACGCCATGGGCCGGTAACTGGACAGAGGTCAGAGCCCTCTGTGACCATTGGGCTCGCCAATCGACATGTATTGAATGCTGCAGGATCTGATCTCTTTGTGACGATGATCGGCCGCGACCGCCGGTTGATCTGACCTCGGACAATCCATTTCAGATCCGCCCGCGCAGCAGATTGTCAGCCCAATTCCAGGTGTATATTGTCGGCCGTCAGGGAAGTGACACCGTTCAGCGTCGCAACTGAAACCATAGCCGCCGCACCGGTGCCATCCTCGTCCCAATACAGTGTGTGATTGGCGGCCTTGAAAACGAAACTGCCCACCGCTTCCGTTGCCGCAGCTCCATTGACCAGATGCAGCGTGGTGGTCATTCCGGCAAAATCGGCGGACCCAAATTCAAGCACATCGATGTTACCGGCTGCCCCGGAGGATTTGAAATCGGTGATGACATCGCCATCGCCAAAATCGAAGCTATCGTAGTAACCGAAATAATCGTTGCCGCCGCCGCCGGTCATCGTGTCCTTGCCATCGCCGCCCTCAATGTAATTGCTTTGCCCATTTCCCTTGATCTTGTCGTCCAGCCAGCTCCCCGAAATCGCTTCGATGGACTTTGCGGTTTCGGTGTTGAAGAAGCCGTCATTGATGATTTGCCCTTTGGCCTTTGACAGATCGACCACTATCCCGACCATCGCGGCATCGGTGAAGGTGCGCCCGAAGTTCACGGTATCGAACCCGGCATCGCCGTTGTAAAAATCCTTGCCCTCGCCGCCCGAGAATTGGTTGTTCTCGGTCGAGCCGACAAAGACGTCGTTAAAGCGCGTGCCCGTCACCCGTTCGATGTCATAGGTCTGATCCAGCTGGCCGAACCCGTCGCGGATTGTCCCATGGATCGACCCGTTCACCAAAGATTTCTGCAGGTCGACGGTGATGCCGTAGTTGCCACCCTGCCAGTAGTCATTGTCGTAGACGACCGAGTCATTGCTGCCACCTCCGCCGTAAAACGCATCGCGCCCCCGCAGGCCGGAAAACTCGTCGCGCCCGTCCGATCCCTTGAACACATCGTTGAACCGCGAGCCCTCGAAGGATTCAATGCTCGTGAAGTGATCGACGAAGCCCCAGCAATCGGTCAGCTTACCGGCGGTCACATCTAAGTTGATCCCCTGAAAGGCAGTGTAGCCAGTTTCATAAGTGGTTTCCTTGAAGGTGAGTTGGTCATATCCATTGCCGCCAAAGATCGCATCGCTGCCCGAACTTCCAGCGATCCGATCGTCGCCGTCCCCCATGTTGAAAACGTCATTGCCACCATTGGTCTCGGGAAGTCCTTGCCGGTCATTGCCATTGGACCCGATGATAGTGTCATTGCCCGAAAGAATATGGCTCCATGCCGCCGGGCCCGAAGGGTTGGGGCCGTCTCCAGTGGCAGTGCGAGCGCCGAAGATGTCAGACACGAATTGCGACAGATCGCTGGCGAGTCCCTTCGCGGCAATCTGGTCGATCGTGATCACGGTTTGGCCCTGCGCGTCGGCCACCACCACGCTTTTCATCGTGCCACCCACCGGGTCGCCATGGAAATATTGGAAACCGGCGCCCTTGATCGTCACCGTATAGCCGGCAAAGCTCTGGCCGTTCGAATAGGTAAAGGCAAACGTGCCCTTTGTATGAGTATCGATGTTTGCGCCGGCATCAGCCTCAAACAAGCGGCCGACCCAGTCGGAAAGATTGTTCAGATTGTCCGTCAAAATCACACGTGCCATGCTGATCCCCCCAGGGTTGGTTTCATGTCGCTTTCAATTCGTGATTGGGCACAGTTGCCCTTGATTCGACATCCCAAAATTGGGCTGCCGCATGCTTTGACCATCACGCGATTTAGAGAGTCAGACAAGTGCTTTGTGCCGCGTAGGGCGTCAAATCCGTCCACCGTTGGAAGTCCACGTCACCTTGACCCCAACGAGTTTTCAAGCCAGCTTTCGATGACCACTGTGGGCGATCAAAGCCCTTAAATTTTCATGGCCACGGGAGAGGACTTGGCAACACGGGTAAATCACCGAGCGCATCCCATACCTCCTAGGATCGTCAAGGGCGGGCATTGACACTGCACTGCTACCGCTGGTGCCATCGTCGGATGGGGCTCTGCTCCATTCTGGCGTTTGCGATTTTCGCATTGAGCTTGTGCTGGCGTAACATTTCGCAATGCTGAATCGGGCATGATCCGGGTGCAGTGTCGCCCATGGCAGACGGGAGGAGATTGGAATGAAGATCGCGGTGGTGACCGGTGCGGCCGGAGGCATGGGGCGTGCGATCGTGGCGCGGCTGGTGGCGGATGGCTTCCGGGTGGCCGGGGTGGACCGCGATGAAGACGGCCTGCGGGGCATGGCCCAGGGCCTGGGTGAAGGGTTCATTCCCATGCCGGCTAACCTGACCGATGCCCTGGCGGTAGCGGGCGTCTTCGAGACCCTGGCGCAGCGCTTTGGCGGCGTCGATGCCCTGGTCAACAATGCCGGCACCTGCTTCATGTCCGATTTCCCGGAGATCCCGGCAGAGGAACTCCATCGGCAGATGGATGTGAACTTCTATTCGGCCTTTCACTGTTGCCAGGCCGCCGTGCCGTTGATGCTGCGACGGGAAGGCGTCAAGAAAATCGTCAACATCTCCTCGAACGGCGCCTACAATTTTGACGTTTTCGACCCGCCGCACTATCGCGCCAGCAAAGCGGCGATGGATACGCTGACCAAGGACCTGGCGAGACGCTATGCCCGTGACCGGATCTGCGTGAACTCTCTTGCGCCTGCCATGACCGAGACGCCGCTTTTCGGGGTTCTGACGCAGGATGTCCTTGACCGGGCCATTGCGGCGATGCCGCATGGCCATGCCATGCAGCCTGCGGAGATTGCCGCCTGGGTTGGCTTTCTGCTCTCGCCCGCCGGTGATGTCAGCAGCGGCAATGTCATCATCCTCAACCAGGGCCGGGATGTGCGCTAGGCCGGGGCCAGCGCGGTCAGCAGTAGAGATCCGGCGCCTTCTTCAGTTCGGGCCACTGTGCCGGGCAGTGGCCATAGATCACCATGGCGCCGGTGTGGTCGGCCAAGGCCATCAGCCTTGCGGCGCTGGCGACGGCAGCCTGCGGGTCCGCCGCCGTATCGAACCGTTCGGCGATTTCGGCCGGGCGAGAGATCGCGTCCGACGCGATCAGGACCGGACCCGTCTCCGGCAGCTCCAGCCAGATCGCCAGTTGCCCCGCCACATGCCCGGGCGCCGCCAGCAACCGCAAGCCGGGGCCGAGATCGCAGTCTCCGTCCACCGGAACATAAGTGCGGTCTGGCCAGCCCAAGGCCCGATTTCCGCCGAAGTAGAGCGGCGCAGTCAACTCGTGTTCGATCCGAGACAGCAGGATCGGCGCCCCGGGGAAACCGGCGATGCCGCCGACATGATCGATATGGCTATGGGTCAGGACCAGAAGATCCACGTCAGACGGCGTCAGTCCGAGCAGGCCCAGTTGCGCCTCCGGCAGATTGTCCGGTGTCAACGACAGGACCTGACCAAAGTTTTCAAGCCCGTCTTCAGCGCTCGCCCGGTCGGCATCCTGCGCATATTTCGCCGGAAAACCGGTATCGACCAGGATGGTTTCTTCTCTGTCGGTGCGGATCACAAACCCGACAATGCCGATGATCCGGCCATTGGCATGGACCTGAAAGAGCCCATAGTCCAGCACTGCGAGGCTGACCGGTCGCCCCTTGATGTAGCCCGCTGCAACATTCACCATGTCTTGTCCCGATCTGGAGGCCCGCGCCGTGAAAGTCGAAATCCATAAGCTCTTCCAATATCTTCTCGACACGACCCAAGCGCAACCCGAAGCCGTCGTGGG
>JBDTQR010000090.1:0-16892 GCA_039932095.1 bacterium
GCCGCCAAATGGGGCCTCGGCGGTGGCCAGCAGGGTCTCGTTGATGCCGACCATTCCCGCTTCCAGTGCCTCGGCCGTGCGGGCGGCAAGGGCAGCGTTTTCGGTCATCACATAGGCGGCAAGGCCAAATTCGGTGGCATTGGCGCGCGCGATCACATCGTCGAAATCGTCCCACCCAGCGATCGGGGCGACAGGGGCGAAGGGCTCTTCGCGCATGATGCGGGCGTCGTCGGGCACGCCGCTCAGCACGGTCGGCTGCAGGAAATGGCCGTGGTTCAACTGCGCAGGCCGTGCGCCGCCTGCCAAAAGACGCGCGCCTTTGGCGCAGGCATCTTCGATCATCGCCAGCGCGGTTTCCACGGCGCGGGCGCGGATCATCGGGCCCATGGTGGTGGCGGGGTCCAACCCATCGCCCAGCCTGATGCCCAGAGCCACCTCGGCAAAAGCAGCCTCGAACGCCGGCAAGATGGCGCGGTGAACGTAGAACCGCGAGGGCGAGATGCACACCTGCCCGCAGTTGCGAAACTTGGTGCCTGCAAGCTTGCGCGCGGCGGCGACAGGGTCGGTGTCGGGGTGCACGATGACCGGCGCATGACCGCCCAACTCCATCGTGACCTTTTTGATGTCATCGGCGGCGATTCGCAGCACCTGACGGCCCACCGCCACCGATCCGGTCAGCGAGACCTTGCGGATCACCGGAGCGCGGATCAGCCGCTCGACCATTGGCACGGCGGGGCCGGTCAGGATCGACAGCACGCCTGCGGGCAGACCGGCAGCCATCAGCGCCTCGCCAAGGGCAAAGCAACTGCCCGGCGCCTCCGAGGCCGGGCGGGCGATGATGCTGCATCCGGCGGCAAGTGCTGCGGCGATCTTGCGGGCGGGCAGCAGCATGGGAAAGTTCCAGGCCGACAGGGCAAGGCAAGGGCCGACGGGCTGGTAGTTCACCGTCAGCCGCTCATGTGGATTGCGGCCGGGAATGGTCTGGCCATAGATGCGTTTGGCCTCTTCGCCTTGCCATTCGAACTGATCCGCCGACGCCATCACCTCGGCCCGCGATTCGGCCAGGGGTTTGCCGGTTTCCGTCGACATGACCCGCGCAAACGCATCTGCATGGCTTCGCAAATGATCTGCCGCGCGGCGCAGCGTGGCGGCGCGGTCCCAGGCCGGGGTGGCGGCCCAGGGCGCAAAGGCAAGGCCGGCGGCGGCAAGGGCCGCGTCCTGATCGGCCTCGGTTGCAACCGGGATGGTGCCAATGGCCGCCTCGGTCACCGGACTGAACACCGGCATTACCCCGCCGTCAGAGGCAGCCGCCCAGCCGCCGTGCAGCAACAATCCTTGCTTAGAATACATGGCCGTCTCCGTCAGATCAAAGTTGCGGCATATCTGGCTTGAACTTCATCGCACCAGTTGCCGACGTTCCAGCTACCATAAGACCCCATGCCGCCCACCGCCTCCGGGCCAAAATAGACCGGCACATGGATCAGGCTCAGTCCCGGATGGGCATGGGCGCGGATCAGCGCGGCGGACAGTTCGGCGGGCGAGGCACCGCCGTGAAAGGCTGCAACACCTGTGACCGCCTGCGCCATGGCGACATAGTCCACCGCCACCGCATCATTGGTGCGCCAGTTGACGCCATATTGCGCCTCCTGCAGGCTTGAAATCGCTGCCATGCGGCGGTTGTCGAACAGCAAGATGGTGCCATGCACCCCATGCGCCACCCCATCGATCAGCACCTGCGGGTTCATCATGAACGATCCATCGCCGGTAAAGGCCACGCCATAACGCCCCTTTTCGGCCAAAGGCTGCGCCAGCAAAGCAGAAACGGCAAAGCCCATATAAGAAGCGCCGCATTCGGTAAAGGTCTGAAAGGGGGCGTCGTCGGTGATAATCTGAAAGCCATTGGCCTGCACATCGCCTGCGTCAAAAAACTTCAATGCGCCAAGGGTTTGGCAGGTGGCAGCGGCGGCGGCAATCGCTTGGGGTTGGGTCATCACCGTCACCTGCCAAACCGGGTCGGCCACGGCAGGCCCTTGGGTCCGTCCAGCACGGAAGGCGAGCCATTCGGCCTTTTTTGCCTGTGCCGCGCGTAGCCACGCGGCCTTGCCAGCTGCTTTGGGCAGACTATTCAGCGCCAGGGCAAGCCTGTCGGCCACCACCGCGGCATCGCCGGGAAGCGCGAGCGTGGCGTTATAATGCTGCACATCGACCGGATCAGCGTTCAGGTTGATAACCTGGCGCACCTTAGGCCAGCCAGTGCCCGAACAATCCGCCTGACAGACGGCGCGACTGCCGATCACCACCAAAAGCTCGGCCTCGTCCATCGCCCAATTGCCCGAGATCGAGCCTTTGGAGCCGCCGACATGCAGGTTTTGCGGATGCGCGTCAGGCAATACCCCCACTGATCCGGGCGACAGAACCACCGCCGCACCCGCTGCTTCGGCCAGACACTGCACCGCATGGGACGCGTGGCGCGCGCCGCCCCCGGCCTTGATGGCGACGCGGTCTGCTGACGCAATCGCCGCCGCCGCCTCGGTCAGGGTTTGGTCGCTGGCGGGGGCCATCGCCGGAAATGCCGGCCGCACCGGCAGCGCATCCAGCCGCAGCGTGACCGGCGCGGATTGGGTGTTCAACGGCATGTTCATGAAAAACGGAGCCGGGCGCCAGGGATGAAACACGCAGGACACCCCCTTGCGCAACCCGTCGCGCAGCCCGCCGGGACTGTGGAGCGTATAGGATGCCCCCATCAGCGCCGTGATCTGGCCAAACAGCCCCTGCACCGGTTTCGGCACTTGCTGCATGTTGTAGCCTTCGCCGTGGGTCGTCTCGTCGCCGTAAAGGTGATAGACGCCGACGCTGTTCGAACTGGCCGCCAGCGATGCCGCCATCGCCTGCAACGCGCCCGGCCCGATTGAGGTGACAACCGCCGCCACTTCGCCATAGACCCAGGACAGGGCGGTGGCGGCATGGGCCATTTCCACTTCGTTGCGGTATTGCCAGCACTGCACGAGACCGGCGCTTGCGTAAACGCGCAACGCTTCGGCAAGGGCGGTCGATCCATGACCAAAAATGGCCAGATACTTCGTGACCCCCTGGCGCATCAGGCCCAGCAGCAAAGCCTCGACCAGCGGCAATGTGACGGTCTCCGCGCCTTCGCCCGCGTCAATCAGCGCCGCCAGGCCGCCAAGCCCGGCAATATGGTGCGCGCGGGCCTGAACAGACTTAAGATCGGCAAATCGTGTGACAGGCGCGGTCATCGTTGCGTTTCTCCTTAACCGCCAAGCTGTATTGTGCGGCCTTCGCGGGCCGATTGTTCTGCCGCCAACGCAAAGCGCAGGACCTGCCGACCTTCAGAGGCGGTCAGCACCGGGGCGCCGCCGGTCTTCAGCGCATTGATGTAGTGACGGGTGGACTGGATGAAGCTGTGCTCCCATCCGGTTGGCACGTCATAGGTGGTCAGCTGGCCATCGCGATACAGGGTGACAGGCGGCGTTGTTCCCAATCGCCCATGACCGCCGTTGATGAAGATCACGCCAGAGGTGCCGGTGATCTCTACCCGGTCATCCTGGGCGTAATGCTGGGTCGCAAGCTCCATCTCCGGCGAATAGACGATTTCCAGATTGCCGACGCGGTTGCCCGGAAAACGGAAAGAGACCATGGATTGTGCGTCAAACCGAAAGCCGCCCGGCCCTTCGCAATCACCGATAAAAGCGTGCACTTCAGAGGGGTTGCCCATGAAATGCCAGGCAAGTGCGAATTTGTGATGCCCATCGTCGAACACCAGTGGGCCGCCGCCTGCATGCCCCTTTTCCTGCCGCCAGGCATTTGCCGCTGCCGGAACCTCCCAGGCGGTGGCGCTGCGGGCGGGGTTTGATTTGATGCGGATCGACAGCGGCGTGCCAATCGCGCCTGCGTCGATCAGAGCCCGCGCTTTCAGCACCGGCGGATAGAAGATGAAGTTCTCGAATATCTTGACCGGGCGGTCATAGGCCTCGGCCGCAGCGACAAGTTGGTCGGCCTCGGCCAGATCAAGGCACATCGGTTTTTGCAGACTGATGATCTTGCCCGCCGCCATCGCCTTGAGCGCGACCGGCAGATGCAGGTGATGCGGCAGCAGGATTTCCACCAGATCAATGTCAGGCCGCGCCAGAAAGGCGTCAAGGTCAGCCTCGACTGCCACATCGGGGATACCCCAGGCCCGCGCCTTTTCCTGCGCTTGCGCGGTGTTGCGATCACAAAGTGCCACGATGCGGGCATCGGGGTTTTGCAGATATTCGATGGCGTGCAGGTCAGAGATGCGACCGGTGCCGATCAGCCCGACCCGCAAGGGCGATGTCATCATTCGGAAGTGTCCTTTCCTGATCCGCCCTGTCCGGCGGCGGCCACGGTGCGGCCAAGTTCATGCAGGCGGGCGCCGGTGACCCGAACCGAAGGGCCGGAAACGCCGATTGCGGCAATCATCGCGCCCGCATCATCATAGATCGGTCGCGCCACGCAGCGGATGCCGGGTGCGAATTCCTCGTCGTCGATGGAATAGCCCCGGCCCCTCGTCCGCTCGATTTCCTCAAGCAAGGCCCGCCTTGTGGTCAGGGTGCGGGGGGTGAATGCGGGTTGGTTCTCGGGCAGTTGCGCCCGGCCAAAGGCCAGAAACGCCTTGCCCAAGGCCGTGCAATGCAGGGGCGACAAGGCGCCAATCGGATGATCCACCTTGAGCGGCAAAACCGAGTCTACCTTGTCGATGTACCAGACCTTTGGCCCCACCAGCACTGCCATATGCGCACATTCGCCGGTTTCGGCCACCAGCGATTCCAGGGTGCCGCGCCAGGCTTCCTTGACCGCGACGATCTCTTCCAGCGTATGTTCCGACCGCGCGTTGCCAGCCAGCTTGCCACTGGCCATATAGCGGCGGCTGTCGTCCTGAACGGCGTAGTTCATCGCCACCAGCGTCTTGAGCAGATGTGCGGCGTTGGATTTGTCGATCCCCAGCGCCTCGGCCACATCGGTCAGGCGCACCGGCCCGAGTTGGGCCGCCATATAGTCCAGCGTTTCAAGGCCACGGGACAGGGACTGAAGAAGGCGCATGCGAGAGGCTCCAGGGTTTGGGGTCTGTGTTTGCGCTATGTTAAACCGATAGTTTGACATAGCGCAACTTTCCTCTTGCATATGCGGATGCCTCCCACAAATTGCGCATTCTGGCGCGATATGCAACACTTTTTGTTGACATGTCGGCAAATGGCGGCGATGAAAATCAAGACGGCGGAATAAAGTGCCGCATATGTAAACTTCTAGGGAGGAAGACATGAAACAGATCAGCCGGCGTGGTGTGCTTCTTGGGACATTGGCGATCCCGATGCTGAGTATCGGCCGAGCGGCCTGGGCCGATGGCGGCGAGGTGACGATCAGCCACTATTTCACCGGCGAATTGGGCCTAAAGGCGTTCAACGAACAGATGGCCAAGTTCACTGCCGCCACCGGCATCGCCATGAAGGACAGCCCGGTTGGCCACGAGGATTTCAAAACCGATATTCTGGTGCGCGCGGCGGGCAACAGCCTGCCGGATGTGTTCAGCTATTGGGCTGGCGCGCGGGTGCAGTTCATCGTCAACTCCAACGCGCTGCATCCAATTGACGCCATGTGGGCGGCAAACGGGCTGGACGCGGTGATTGCCAAACCCGTGGCCGATAGCGCCACGCTTTATAACGGTGCGCGCTATCTTGTGCCGATGAACTATCACTATGCCGGCATGTTCTATAACGTCAAAGTGCTGGCCGATGCCGGCATGACCGCACCGCCCGCCACCTGGGCCGATTTCCTGGCGCTGTGCGATACCCTGAAGGGCAAGGGCGTGGCACCGATTGCGCTGGGGTCCAAGAACCGCTGGCCGGCGCAGTTCTGGTTCGACTATCTGCTGTTGCGCACCGCTGGGCCGGACTATCGCGCCAAGCTGATGGCGGGCGAGGCCAAGTATACCGATCCCGAAGTCGCAGCGGCGCTGACCATGTGGAAAGAGCTGTTCGACAAGGGCTATTTCGTTGAAAACGCCAACGCCGACGACTGGACCGATTCCGCCGACAAGGTGGCGCGCGGCGAGGCGGCGATGACGCTGATGGGCACTTGGATCACCGGCTATTGGAACGGCAACGGGCTGGTTCCGGGGCAAGACTATGATTTCTTTGCCTTCCCGAAGATCGCCGATGGCGTGCCGAACGCGGCTGTCGGCCCCGTCGACGGGCTGGTGATCGCCTCCAATGCCGCCAATGTCGACGGCGCCGAAAAGTTCCTGGCCTTCATGGTTTCGGATGCTGGGGTGCAGGCAGCTTGGGCGAATGCACAGGGTGCTTTGTCGGCCAACGTCAATGTTGATCCCGCAAGCTATAACGTCGTCATGCAGAAAGCCGCTGCCACCGTGGCCGCGGCCGAGGCCTTTGCCTTCAATTATGACCTGGCGACCCCGCCGCCGGTGGCCGAGGTGGGTCTGTCGATGTTCACCCGATTCATCGACGATCCGTCGCAGGCCGAGGCCATTCTGGCACAGGTTGCCATCGACGCTGAAGCGGCGTTCAAAGAGTAATGCGACGACCCGGGCCGCGCCTTTTGGGGCGGCCCGGCTTCTGGCCAGATGGGGCATGAATGGAACAGCATAACCGCTTCTGGCGCATGATCCTGCTGGCTGCCCCCTTGGTGGTCTTTGGCCTCTTCGTGATCTGGCCGCTGCTCAGCTCGTTCTTTTACGCCTTCACCAATTGGAACGGCTTTGACCCCAACTTTGACTTTGTCGGCTTTGACAATTTCGCCAAGATCGCCACGGACCGGCTTTTCCTGCAGGCTGCGATCAACACGACGATCTGGATGGCGGCGGCGATCGTGGTGCCGACAACATTGGGCTTGATGCTGGCGCTTTTGCTGGATGCAAGGGTCATTGGCGCCCGGGTGTTCAAAAGCATCTTTTACCTGCCGATCTGCCTTTCGGCGGTAATCGTCGGTCAGATCTGGACCTGGATCTATCAACCAGACTGGGGGCTTTTGAACACGCTCATCAGCCAGATCTCTGCCGAAAAGTTCAAATTCGCGTGGCTTGCCAAGCCCGACACCGCGCTTTGGTCAGTGATCATCGCCTGGTCCTGGCAGCAAACCGGTCTTTGCATGGTGATCTATCTGGCCGGGCTGACTGCCATTCCGGGCGATCTGCTGGAGGTTTGCGCGATTGAAGGCGCCACGCACTGGCAAAGATTTCGCCGGGTGGTCTTGCCGCTATTGGCACCGTCGACGGTGGTCGTGGTGGCTCTGTCTGTCATCAACTCTTTGAAAGGATTTGACATTCTTTACATTATGACCGGGGGCGGCCCGTTCAACAGTTCCGACACGCTGGCCATGCACATGTATAACGAAAGCTTCAAGAAGTATCTGATGGGCTATGGTGCCGCGATTTCGGTGGTTTTGTTCCTGATCGCCATGGCCATCATCGGGCTCTATTTCCGTCAGTTGAAAAAGGTGGACCGGATCTATGGCTGACGCGATGCCAAGCGGCCGGTTCAACCCTTGGCCGGCGACAATCTTTGTCATCCTGCTGGTGTTGGCGGTACTTTTCTTGTTGCCCACGGTCGGGGTGTTGCTGTCGTCGATCAAGACCACGCGCGACATTTCGATGGGCGCGCTGTGGGAGATGCCGAACAACCTCTATCTGGGCAACTTCACCGAAGTGCTGAGCAATCCGGCGGTTCACATCTATTTCCTGAACACGCTTCTGGTGACGATCCCCGCAACGGCTGTGTCGATCACCCTTGGCGCGCTGGCAGGCTATGTCTTTGCCAAACTGCCGTTTACCGGATCGAACGCGCTGTTTCTGGTGATCGTCGCCGGCATGTTCTTTCCGCCGCAAGTCATCCTCGTGCCGCTGTTTCGCATGTTCAACGGGCTGGGATTGATCGACACGCTATGGCCGGTGATCATCGTCCACTCTGCCCTTGGAATTCCGATTTCGGCGCTGATGATGCGGAATTTCTTTGCCACGGTGCCCAATGCCCTGCGCGAAGCCGCGATCATGGAGGGTGCCAACGAATGGCAGGTGCTGACCCGGATCGTTCTGCCGCTTTCGCTGCCTGCGCTGGCGGTGCTGGCGACGTTGCAGTTCACCTGGATCTGGAACGACTTCCTCTGGCCGTTGATCTTCACCCAATCCGATGACAAGCGCACGATCATGATCGGCATCGTCAACCTCAAAGGCCAATACTCGGTGGCCTGGGGTGTGCAGGGCGCGCTGTCACTGGTGGCCAGCCTTCCCACCCTGCTTGTCTTCCTCTTTTTCCAGCGCTTTTTCATCAAGGGCATGACCATGGGCGCAGTCAAAGGATAATCGCATGGCAAAACTTGGCCTTACCCACCTTCGCAAATCCTTCGGGGCCGTTCAGGTCATCAAGGGGTTGGACCTTGAAATCGAGGACGGCGAATTCGTCGTGTTCGTCGGCCCGTCGGGGTGCGGCAAATCTACCACCCTGCGGATGATCGCTGGGCTCGAGGATGTAACGTCAGGATCCATCACGCTGAATGGGCAGAATGTGACACCGCTGCGCCCGGCAGATCGCGGCATTGCGATGGTGTTCCAATCCTACGCGCTTTTCCCGCACATGACGGTGGCCGAGAACATCGGCTTCGGGCTGGAGCTGAAGAAGACCGCGCGCGAGATGATTGCGGCCAAGGTCGGCGCCGTTGCCGAGACGCTGCAATTGACGCCGCTGCTGTCACGCTTTCCGCGCGAATTGTCGGGCGGTCAACGGCAGCGGGTGGCGATCGGCCGCGCCATCATCCGCGACCCCAAGGTGTTTCTGTTCGACGAACCGCTCTCGAACCTTGACGCCGCCTTGCGGGTGCAGATGCGGCTGGAGATTGCACGCCTGCATCAGCGTCTGCGCGCGACGATGGTCTATGTGACCCACGATCAGGTAGAGGCGATGACGCTGGCCGACCGCATTGTGGTCTTCAACGATGGCCGCATCGAACAGGTCGGCACCCCGATGCAGCTTTATCAAAACCCGGCAAACCGCTTTGTCGCGGGCTTCATCGGCGCGCCTTCGATGAACTTCCTTCAAATCAGGATGGCAGGCGACCGGGTGGAGGGAATCGGCTCTGGCCATTTCCAGTTGCCGCAGGGCAAGGCCGCCGCCGTCGAGATCGGCATCCGGCCCGAGCATATCGACCTGGTTTCCATCGACACAGCCGCGATGATCGGCGAAATTGAATTGGTCGAGCGGTTGGGGGCAGAAACCTATGCTTATGTCCGCATCCAGGGTCAGCCGATCAATCTGACACTGCGCTTGCCCGGCGACGCCGAGTTTCGCGTCGGCGCCAAACTTGGCTTGAACCCGGATTGGGCAAGAGTGCATTGGTTCGATTCTTCCGGTCAGACCCTTTGATCGTGGCGCGCGCACCCGTCAGGGGGACCGCACTCAGTCGGCGGAGCGCTGGGCGGCGGCAAGGGCACCTGCGATGATGATGCCCTTGGCGATCAGTTGCAGGTTGATCGGCATGTTCATGATGCTCATGCCGTTGTTCAGGATGCCAAGGAACAGCACCCCGAGCATGGTCCTTGCCACCGAACCGGTGCCGCCGGACAGGCTGGTGCCGCCAAGGACGACGGCGGCGATCACGTCAAGCTCGGTCCCGAACTCGCCATAAGTCGCGGCGGCAGTATGGACCTGGCTGGTCTGGATCAGACCGGCAAGCGCTGCACCGGCGCTGCACAGCCCGTAAAGCAATACTTTCACCCGCCGCACCCGCAAGCCGGAAAGCCAGGCGGCGCGCTCGTTCTCGCCGATGGCGGCCACCAGAAGACCAAGCGGCGTGAGTTTCTGGACAAAGATCATCAGCGCGGCCACGACCGCCGCGATGACGACGGAAAACGGCAGCCCGAACAGCTGTCCAGAACCGAGGAAGGTGAAAACCGGCTGGCCGCGGATCGAGTGCAGGTCGGGTCCGCCAAGCAGAAGGGCGGAGCCCCGGACAATCGACAAGGCGGCCAAGGTCACGATGATCGGCGGCAGGTTCAGTGCTGCAATCAGCGTGCCGTTGGCCGCGCCGATCAGCAGGCCTGTGGCGATGGCTGCCGACATGGAAAGCGGCAGGCCCCAGCCAGCGTCCATGACATAGAAATTGACCACGCCCGACAGCGCCAGAACCGGGCCGACCGAAAGATCGACCCCTCCGGTCATGATCACAAAGGTCATGCCGGTGGCCATGATGGCGACCAATGCCTGGCTGCGCAGTATGCCGATCAGGTTTTCCGGTTTCAGAAAGGCCGGTTCGGCCGCCGCAAACAGGATGACGAACACCGTCATGGCAAGGCCAAGCGCATTCCGCGTGGCGAAGGCGCGCAGGTTGTCGTTCCGCGTCATGCCATGCCCGCAGGCATTCCCGGTTCCGCACCGATGGCTGAGACCACATCCTTCATCGTCATCTCGGTGGCGGGGCGCAAAGCGGCGAGCCGTCCTGCCACCATGATGCCGATGCGGTCGGCCAGCGTCATCACCTCTTCCAGATCGGAGGAAACCACCAGGATCGCCGCCCCCCTGTCACGTTCCCGCCGCAGGATGCCGTAGATTTCCGCCTTGGCCCCGACATCGACGCCGACGGTCGGCTCATCCAGGATGATCACCTTCGGACCAAGGTTCAGCCATTTGCCGACCAGCACCTTTTGCTGGTTGCCGCCCGACAATTGCCGGACCAGACGGTCCAGATCGGGCGGCTGCACGTTCAGCGCCGACAGGCTGGCCTGCGCTGTTCGGGTGATCGCCGCCCGGTCCAGCCTGCCCAGGCGGACAAAGCGCTTCAGGATCGACAGGACCAGATTGTCGCGGATCGGCATGCCCAGCATCAGCCCGTCGCGGTGGCGGTCCTCTGGCACCAGACCGATGCCGGCCGCCGTCGCATCCGATGGCCCCCTGAACCGCACCGCTTTGCCGTCGAGCAGCACCGTGCCGCTGTGGCGCGGGCCAGAGCCGAACAGGGCATGGACCAGTTCGGTCCGCTTCGAGCCGATCAGGCCGGTCAAGCAGAGGATTTCGCCGGCATGAAGATCGAGGGTGATGTCGTGGAAAACCCCGCGGCGGCCGAGCGAGCGAACCGAAAGCCGCACCTCGCCCGCTGCCGCAGCCCGGCGGTCGTGGTTGGCGGCGGCCTGGCTTTCGCGCGCCAGCGTCTCGCCCACCATCTTCTCGATCACTTCGACCCGGTTGGTGTTGGCGACCGCAGTTTCGGCGATGATCTGGCCATCCCGCATGATCGTCATCGTGTCGCAGACCGCAAAAATCTCGTCAAGCATATGGCTGATGTACACGATCCCCACCCCTTTGGCCTTGAGCAGGCGGATAGTGTCGTGCAGCTTGCGAACCTCGGTCGCGGCCAGCCAGCCTGTCGGTTCATCCATCAGCAGCACCTTGGCATCCAGCGCCAGCGCCTTGGCGATTTCGACCTCTTTCTGCTTGACGGTCGGCAGGGTGCCGACGATCGCGTCGGGATCAAGGGAGATGCCATAGGTCTGCAGCAACGCCACGACCTGTCGCCTTTGACGCTTGCGGTCCAGAAGGCCAAAGCGCCGGGTCGGCTGGCGGCCCAGATAGATGTTGTCCATCACCGACAGCGCCGGGGCGAGGTTGGAATGCTGATAGATGCAGGCCACGCCGCGCCGGATGATCTGATCCGGGCGACCGGGCGGCAGCGGAACATCCTCCAGCCGAACCTCGCCGGACGACGGGGTCAGGGCACCGGTAAGGATCTTGATCAGGGTGGATTTTCCGGCACCGTTCGACCCGATCAGCGCCCGAACCTCGCCCGTATGCAGCCGGAAGTCGCAGGGTTTCAGCGCCTGAACTGCACCAAAGGATTTGGAGACGCCAAGCGCCTGCAGCAGAGGCAAGGCGTTGCCCGCCATTCAGGACACCCGCGCGCAGGCAGGCCGCTGCGGTGGAATGGGTACCATCTAGCTGGCTCCGGTCAGGGTTTCGGTCCGGGCGCGATCGCGGCGCGCGGTCTGCCAGCGGTCGTTGCCAATCGCGATCAGCAGGATCAGACCGGTCAGGATTTGCTGGACGAACTGGGAAATCCCGGCCTGGGTCAGGCCCAGCAGGATTACCCCCAGAAGGAACGCGCCAATCACCGGCCCGGTGACATTGCCGATGCCGCCGGACAGGCTGACCCCGCCGATAACGGCAGCGGCAATGGTCGACAGCTCGATCCCCTTGCCCAGCTCTTCGGTCGATGTGGTCAGACGCGCCACCAGCAGCAATGCGCCAAGCCCGGCGCAGAACCCCGATGTCGCATAGGCGGCCATCGTCACCCGGTCGACGTTGATCCCGGCAAGTCGCGCCGCCTCGGCATTGCCGCCAGCGGCATAGATGTCGCGGCCAAACCGGGTTCCCGACAGCAGAAAGCGAAACACCAGCAGGGTGACCAGCAGTATGATGAAGGACAGCGGCAGCCATGGCAGTTTGATCAGGTGCTTCAGCCCCAGTGCCCCGCCGATGTCGTAATAGGTTTCAAGCCCAATGATCCAGGGGTCGCGAATGGGCGTGGTCGACAGTCCCGGCACCAGTTGCCGTCCGGAAATCGTGTAGACCAGACCGCGATAGGCTGCCAGCGTCGCCAGGGTGGCGATGAAGGGCGGCAGACGCAGCCGGACGATCAGCGCGCCGTTCAGCAGTCCGGCGAGGGTGCCGACCAGCAGCGCCGCGGGCAAAACCGCCCAGCCGGGCCAGCCGAACATCAGCGACAGGTCGAACACCGTCATCCCGACCAGCGCCAGTATGGCGCCGACCGACAGATCGATGCCGCGCATCAGGATCGGAAAGCTCTGGCCGATGGTCAGGATCGCCATGAAGGAAAATCCCGACATCAGGTTTTCAAAATTGCTGGCGGAACCAAAATTGCGGGTGACAAAGCTGAAGAACGTCACAGCGACAAGAAAGAAGCCCACCAGTGCCAGGGTCCCCCCCGCGTCGCGCAGCATATCTGAACATCCCCCAACATGCGAACCAGGCGGCGCGCATTGACGCACCGCCCGAATCCTTCTTGCAGCCAACAGCTTACCAGCGCTGATCCGGCTGGATACTGCCGACATTGTCCTTGGTGGCGATCAGATACGGCATCAGCAGGTGACCCTGCGCGCCAAAGGCATCCGCCGACACCATTCCCGATGTCAGGACCACAGCAGCGGCGGCAGCAAAGCGGCCCTGCTGGAACACGTCGGTATACTGGGTGCCGGTCAGCTCACCAGCGGCAATCGATTCCAGCGCGTCCTTCTCGCCGTCATTGCCGAAGATCACCAGCTTGCCGATCAGCCCCTTTTCCTTGGCCACATCGACAGCCCCCAACGCCATGGAATCGTTCACGCCATAGACGCCGCCCAGATCGGGATTGGCGGCAAGGATGGTGTTCAGCACATCCTGCGCCTTCTTGCGGTCCCAGTCGGCCACTTGGTCGGCCACAACCGCGATATCGGGGTGATACTGTTTCAACCCGTCGACGAAACCATTGGTCCTTTGGTCGCGGATGATGATGCCGGGTGGCGCATTCAGGATTGCCACCTTGCCCTTCCCGCCCATGCCATCACCCAAAGTCTTGGCGATCTGCATGGCTCCGTAGTAATGGTTCATCTCGACATGCGCCGCATGCTGTTCGGTGGCGTCGATGTTCAGCGTGATGACCGCGATCCCGGCGCGCTTGGCCTTGGCGATTGACGGCCCCAGCGCCACGCTGTCGATGGGCTGCAGAAAGATCACCTTGGCGCCATCGTTGATCAGCGTGTCCATCAACGAGACCTGGACTTCCACCTTGTTCTGGCCGTCAAGCAGCGCGTAGTCGATGTTGTTCTGGATGGTCACCACATCCTCGATCCCCTTGGACCAGGCCGCCGGAACCGTATGTGGCTGCCACTGGATGAAGGCCATCTTGACCTTGTCGCCTTCAGCCCGGGCCGGGGTGACGCCAAGGCTTCCAGTCCGGGCGTCATAACCGCCAAACAATCCTGCGGCGGTACCGGTCATCGCTGCCGGAGCCAGCGCCAGGGCTTTCAGCAGGTTGCGCCGCCCTGCAACCGGGCTTTCGTGTTCGCCATTCGACATTGCGATATCTCCCATCTGGTTGGTTGGTCACGCCGGATTTGACGTCACGGGGCGGCCGGCACCGCTGACCGCTGTGTAAAGGGCGTAAACCGAAGAAGACGCCGTCACGAAGATCCTGTTGTTCTTGCCCCCGCCGAAACACAGGTTCGCCGCGGGCTCCGGCAGATTGATGATGCCAAGCGCCGTGCCATCAGGGGCGAAAATCTCGACCCCTCTGGCCGAAGTGACCCAAAGGTTGCCGAATTCGTCGAGCCGCAACCCGTCGGGCACACCAGCCGACACCTGCAAAAGCACGCGGCCTCCGCCGATCTGCCCACCGTCCAGCAACGGATAGGCCATGACATGGCAGAAGCCGGCTTCGTCATGCGAACGCGAACTGTCTGCCACATAAAGCATGCGCTCGTCGGGCGAGAACGCCAGCCCGTTGGGCTTTATCATCCCGCGGATCGCCGCCTCGACCGCGCCCGTCTGCGGGTCGATCCGATAGACGTGGCAGCCGTCCTGTTCGGGAACCGCCCGTGCGCCTTCGTAATCGCACAGGATGCCGTAGGTCGGATCGGTGAACCACACCGCGCCATCCGAGGCCACCACGACATCATTGGGCGAATTAAGCCTTTTGCCATCAAAGGCCGAGGCCAGGACAACGCGCCGTCCGTCATGTTCAAAGCGAACCACCGAACGTGTCAGATGTTCGCAGGTGATCCTGCGGCCCGCAAGGTCGCGGGTCTGGCCATTCGAATTGTTGGAGGCGTGGGAATAGACCCGGACTCCAAGGTCAGGGACCCATTGATAGACCCGTGACTGGGGAATGTCGGACCACAGCAGATAATCGCCCTCGACGCTCCACACCGGGCCTTCTGCCCAGAGATGGCCGTGCGAGATTATCTCCAGCCGCGCATTGGGCAACACCAGATCGCGCAGGCGCGCATCCAGGATCGTCACGAAATCCATGCCCGGAATCCTCCCCGATCCCTGCCGTCACCGGTCCGTGCACCAAGCCCGGCCCAGCCCCACTCCACCGTTGATCCTGTCATCTGCGGCCTTGCCAGATAAGGTGATGGCACGCAGAATTCTTGCGGGAACCCGCAGAAGATCGGTGCGGTTTTGGCTATGACTTGCGCAAAAAGCTGGCATAGTCGCGCAGGGACGGCAAAGACCATGCAGCGGCAGTTTCGACCTCTTGATCTGGCACAGGTGACCGCGATCGTCCAATCCATCGCCGGGCAGATGAACTTTCGTGCCGTGATCCATGCCGCCTCGAACGTGGTCCAGGACATTCTGCCCCATGTTCATCTTGATGTCGCGCTGACGACCCCGGACGGGCGGCTCGTGACGGCCTACGAGACCGGCCTGCAAACCGAATGGGATGCCGACACCACGGCGTCCAAACCGGTCGAGACCAGCCCGATCCGCACCCTGCTGCGCGGCCAGGTCGATCATATCCTGACCGAAGATGCCCAGGCCGACCCGCGCTTTCACTTTGTCGGGGCGTTCTCGACGCCGATCTTCGCGGTCGGGCTGCGCGGCCGGTTGCATGTGCCCTTGAAAGTCGAGGGCCGGGTGTTTGGCGCGCTGTCGTTTTCCACCCAGGACCGCGGCTCGTACCAGCCTGCGGATATTGCCAATGCCCGGATCGTGGCGGAAATCCTTTCGGGCTACTTTTCCGCCCTGCAGCAAAGCGAACTGGCCCGCCGCCGCGAGATCGAGCAGGTGGCAACCGAAGTCCGCGCCCAAAGCCTGCGGACCGGCGCGCGGCAGTTGACCGAGGCGCTGGAGAATGCCCGCAAGTCCATCGGCATGGACCTGCACGATCAGACCCTCGCCGACCTGACCCGGATCGCCCGCAGCCTCAAGCGGCTTTCGGCCAGCGAGCAGATCAGGGGCCAGGAATTGCATCCGCTGGAAGAGGACATCAGCCATTGCCTGCGCGAGCTGCGCGTCATCATCGACGACGCACGGCCTGCGGTGCTGGAGCTGTTCGGCTTTGTGCAGGCCGTCGAGGCCTTGCTGGAGCAATGCGCCCAGACCTCGCCAACACCTTTGCGCTGGACGCTCAAGGACCAAAGCGAAGGCGCCATCGACCAGCTGCCGCAACCGACCCAAGTGGCGCTGTACCGCATCGTACAGGAGGCGATCAACAATGCCGGCAAACATGCCCGCGCCGGCCGGCTGGATGTTGTCATGGCGGTGCGGCAGAAGCGGATCGTCATTTCAGTCCGCGACGATGGCGGTGGCATCGGCAAGATCGCCGGCCGACCAACCAGCGGCCTGCGCAACATGACGACCCGCGCCGCGCTGATCGACGCCGAGCTGGATGTGCGGTCCACCAGCAAGGGCACCGAAGTACGGCTGCGTCTGGTACGCGATACGCTTGAATTCATGCCCAAGTTTCGCCGCGCCGCCAACGCGGCTTCCAGCCCCAAAAGCCCGCCATGAGTACCTATCTGATTGCCGAAGACGACCCGTTGCACCGCGACTTTCTGCGCGAAGTCATCGGCCATTGCGAGATTGGCTGCACCAGACTTGCCGAGGTCGACAATGGCGAAGAAGCCATCCGGGTGGCGCGGGAAGTCGAAGTGGCGGGTGCAATTCTGGATCTGTAGATGCCGCGCAAGACCGGCGTCCAGGTCGCCAAAGCCTTGTGGGCGCAACAGCCGAACCTGCCGATCATATTCTGGTCGAACTATGCCGACGAGGCCTATGTTCGCGGCATCGCCCGCATCGTGCCGCCGCAGGCGACCTATGGCTATATTCTCAAGACCGCATCCCGGGACCGGCTGCTGC
>JBDTQR010000091.1:0-16793 GCA_039932095.1 bacterium
GCCTTCTTCAGCGCCTGGATGATCTTGCCGGGCATCGAGCCGATATAGGTCCGCCGGTGACCGCGAATTTCGCTTTCATCGCGCACACCACCCAAGGAAATCCGGATGAACTCACGCCCGGTCGCCTTTGCCACCGAACGCCCGAGCGAGGTCTTGCCCACGCCCGGAGGTCCAACCAAACACAGGATCGGACCCTTCAGCTTGGCCGACCGCGCCTGCACCGCCAGATATTCGACTATGCGTTCCTTGACCTTCTCCAGCCCGTAGTGATCGGCGTCCAGCACCTTTTGTGCCGCCGTCAGATCCTTCTTGACGCGGGACTTGACGCCCCACGGCACCGACAGCAGCCAGTCGAGATAGTTGCGCACCACCGTCGCTTCCGCCGACATCGGCGACATCGACTTCAGCTTTTTCAACTCCCCCTCGGCCTTGTCGCGGGCTTCCTTTGAAAACGCGGTCTTGGCGATCCGGTCTTCCAGTTCGGCGACCTCGTTCTGGCCGTCCTCACCGTCGCCCAGCTCTTTCTGAATGGCCTTCATCTGCTCATTCAGATAATATTCGCGCTGGGTGCGCTCCATCTGTGATTTCACCCGGGTCTTGATCTTCTTTTCGACCTGCAAGACCGACAACTCGCCCTGCATATGACCAAAGATCTTCTCCAGCCGTACCGCCACGCTCAGGGTTTCCAAGAGGTCCTGCTTGACCGAAACCTCGACCCCCAGATGACCGGCCACCAGATCGGCCAGTCGGGCCGGCTCATGGGTGTCGGCCACGGCAGACAGCGCCTCTTCGGGGATGTTCTTCTTGATCTTGGCGTATTTCTCGAACTCGTCACCGACCGAGCGCAGCATGACGGCCACGACTTCCTTGTCGCCGGTCACCTCGTCCAGGGTCTCGGCCTTGGCCTCGAAGAACGACGGGTTGGCGACAAATTCGGTGATCCGCACCCGGGCCTTGCCCTCGACCAGCACCTTGACGGTGCCATCGGGCAGTTTCAGCAGCTGCAGCACATTTGCAAGCACGCCGACTTGATAGATACCATCGGTGGTCGGGTCATCGACCGATGGGTCGATCTGGCTCGACAGCAGGATCTGCTTGTCGTCGGCCATCACCTCTTCCAGCGCCCGCACAGACTTTTCCCGGCCCACAAACAGCGGCACGATCATGTGGGGGAAGACCACAATATCGCGCAGCGGCAGAACCGGGTAGCTTTGGGACAATTTCTCAGACATGTGACTTCCTTTCTGGCAGGAAAGCCGGCGTCCCGTCGATCGGCAACATTGCGGCTTTCCCCTCTTCGGAGTGTATATCTGTGGTTGCCAGACCCGACTGTCAACCACATCAACGACGCAATCATGCGTCCGGGTCTGCGCAGGGGCAAGATGTGATTTGCCAACAGTTTGTTGCGCAGTCGCGTCAGTGGCACCAATGCTGCCCTTAGGTGCCGGTCCGCCCAGACTTCAGGCAGTCTTTCGACCACCGGGGCCTGACGACCCTGGACCTAGTCCAGCCCGGTCAAAGCCGCCTCGATGGCCGCCAGGCCGGCGCGCAACGCCGCCTCGGTCTCAGGGGTCAGCCGCCGCCGCATCCGTGTGTCAAAGGCCAGCACCTGCCCCAGCAGCCGTTGAAACAGCGCCAGCCCGTCCGGCGTCAGCGAAACGGTCTGCAGGCGGCGGTTGACCGGATTGCGCTGCCGCGCCACCATCCCCGCCGCTTCCAACAGGTCAAGGTGATGCACCAGCGTTGCCCCGGTCAGACCCAGTTGCTGGGCCAGATCGGATTGGGTCTCGGCATGACCATCACTCAGACTGCGCAGGATGCCCCACCAACTGCGCGACCCGCCGGTGCCCTCGAAACTCGCTTCGAACTCACGCTCGGCCAGCCGGGCGGCCCGGCTCAGCAGGACGCCCAAGGGTTCGGGGAGGTGACGATTTCTCATGCCATCAGCATGGCGCTTCCAACCGGCAAGGTAAAGGCTTGACAGCTAATGATTCGACGTCTAACGATTAGATATCGAATCAATGGAGCCCGCCATGTACCTCAACCACCTCAACATCCCCGTCTCCGACGTTCCCGCCGCTGCCGCGTTCCTGTCCAGCCACTTTGCCATGCGCTCCCTGGGTCAGCCCAGCCCGAAATTCGCACTGCTGGGCGACGATGCCGGGATGGTGCTGGCCCTGTCGAATTTCTCCGGTGCCGGGACAAGCGCTCTGCCCCCGGCCTTCCACATCGGATTCATAATGGCAAGTCGATCCGAGGTCGATGCCATGCACCAACGGCTGACCGCCGCCGGCCACGCCTCCCCCGGTCCCCGCAAATTCCACGGCTCCTGGACCTTCTACACCCCCGCGCCCGGTGGTTTCACCGTCGAAGTCCAGCATTGGGAGGGCTCTGGCCAAGACGCCGAGACCTCGCTGACCGAAGCGGCAAACCTGCTGCAATAGGCGCGGCCAAGCCGCCGAAACAGCCCATTGTCGCAAGGCGGGCGACCCCGTCAGCCCCCACCACTCGGCTTGCCACCCCAGACCACGCCGCCCCCGCGCAGGCGGGGGCCTCGAATCCCGGGACTGACCTCGACCATCAATGCCCGGAATGAGGGGGATAACTCTGCCCTCCAAGGCCGTCAGCTTGTTGCGAACCATTCGCAACACGGTTGAGATTTGGTCAATGAGGCAGCGTAACGCATTGATACAAAGAATATTTTAAAAGCGTCCAGATCTGGATACCTGGCAAGACCCTACAGAACCTCGATATCGCCCCTGACCTGCATATCCCGGAACACTGCCGAAAAAGCCGTCAGCCGCCCTGCCGCAATCGCATCCCGCAACGACTGCATCAATTCCTGAAAATAATGCAGGTTATGCCAGGTCAGCAGCATCGAACAGATTATCTCTTGCGATCGGAGCACATGATGCAGATAGGCCCGGGAATAATTCCGGCAGCACGGGCAGGTGCAATCCTCATCCAGTGGGCGCGGGTCATCCTGATGGCGGGCGTTCTTGATATTCACCTGCCCCCACCGCGTCCACGCCTGCCCTGTCCTTCCCGACCGCGACGGCAGCACGCAGTCCATCATGTCAATCCCACGCTCTACCGCGCCGACGATATCATCCGGCTTGCCCACTCCCATCAGATAGCGCGGCCGATCCTCCGGCAGCATCCCCGGCGCATAATCCAGCACGCCGAACATCGCCGCCTGCCCCTCGCCCACCGCCAGCCCGCCGACCGCATAGCCATCAAAGCCGATCGCCCGCAAAGCCGCGGCACTCTCGCCCCGCAAGTCCTTGTTCACCCCGCCCTGCTGGATGCCGAACAACGCATGTCCCGGACGGTCGCCAAAGGCATCCCGCGACCGCTGCGCCCACCGCATCGACAACCGCATCGAGCGAGCCACCACCTCATCCGTCGCCGGCAGGGCCGGGCATTCATCGAAACACATCACGATGTCAGAGCCCAAAAGCTTCTGGATCTCCATGCTCCGCTCCGGGCTGAGCATGTGCTTGGACCCGTCGATGTGGGAAGAAAACCTCACCCCCTCCTCCGACATCTTGCGCAGCGCCGCCAGCGACATCACCTGAAACCCGCCACTGTCGGTCAGGATCGGCCGGTCCCAGTTCATGAACTTGTGCAGGCCCCCCAACCGGGCAATCCGCTCCGCCGTCGGTCGCAGCATCAGATGATAGGTGTTGCCCAGCAGAATATCCGCCCCGGTGGCACGAACCGACTCAGGCAACATCGCCTTCACCGTCGCCGCCGTGCCGACCGGCATGAAGGCCGGCGTCCTGATCTCACCCCGCGTCGTGTGGATCACCCCGGTCCGCGCCGCGCCGTCTGTCGCCTGCAAGGTAAAGCCAAAGCCGGTTGTCATGTTCTTCTCCGCGTTTCGCTGGCCCTTCTGGGGGAACGCGGCGCAAATGCCAAGACCTCAGCGCGCCCGCCAGGTGAAGAGCGAACTTGCCCCGAAATTCCACGCCGCCCCCGCCACGGCCCCCGCCGCACTGGCCAGCGGCCAGACCGGCACCACACCAAACACCAGCCGGGCCAGCCCGATATTCAACACCGCCCCCACCGAACACACGACATAGAAGCTGAGCAGCCCCTTTAGCAGGGCCATGCCTTTCAGCGCCCGGTCACGGTAGGTCAGCAGGTTGTTGAGCAGAAAGTTGTTGGCAATCGCCACGATCACCCCAACCGTCTGTGCCAGCGTAAACGCCCCCGGCACCACCGCCAGCACCAGACCCACGACGGCAAGTTGCACCACGACGCCGACCAACCCGACCATCCCGAACAGCACGAACCGGATCGACAGCACCCCGCCCAGCTTGCGCGCGATCAGCAGGCCGAGAAATTCCAACGCCACGGCGCTGTCCATCTTGCTGTCGCCGAACTGGCGCTGACGGAAACTGTAAGGCACTTCCTCGACCTTCCAGCCGCCGCCCGAAACCGCCAGCATATCCGCAAGGATCTTGAACCCGGTCACCTGCAAGTCGCGCGAAACGGCGATGAAGCTGGACCGCCGCAGCATGAAGAAGCCGCTCATCGGGTCGGTGACCGAGATGCCCAGGGCGCGGCGGGTCAGATTGGTCGCCCGGTCACTGCCCCATTTGCGCAGCGCCGAAAAGCCTGTGGCGCTATCGCCACCCTCAACCTTGCGCGAACCGACCACCAGATCCAGCTCGGCGTCTTCCGCCAACCGGTCAAGCATCACCGGCAACCGGCTTTCATCATGCTGCAAGTCCGCGTCGATCACGGCGCAATAGGTCGCGGTCGATGACAGGATGCCTTCAATGCAGGCCCCGGCCAGCCCGCGTCGCCCGGTCCGCTGCAACACCCTGATATTGGCATGGATTTCACCAATGGCGCGCACCGCATCCGCCGTGCCGTCCGGGCTGTCATCGTCGACGAATACCGCTTCCCACGCCCGGCCCTGCAGCGCCTTGGTCAACAGCGCGACCATCGGCACCACGTTCTCGCATTCGTTGAATGTCGGGATGACAACCGTCAACTCATACATGGTCTGTCCTTGTCGGGCCTTTGGTCCGGGCGGTTTACATTGGTCGCGGACTGGCAGTAAAGCCCATTCCGACACCCGCCACCGGAGACCGCACCATGCCAAGGCAGACCCGAGACGTGTGGTTGGTCGCCCTCGGCTTTCTGGCGCTGCACCTTGTCGCGGCAGCCTTGATCGCGCTGATCGCCGACGAAAGTTATTACACGCTGTGGACCTCGGGCCTCGACTGGGACTACTACGACCACCCGCCGATGATTGCCGTGTTCATTTCAGGCGGTATTGATCTGATCGGGTTAAGCCCGCTTGGCGTCAGACTGATCAGCCTGCTGGCGATGGCGGGGGCGACCGTGCTGACCGCTGACATGGCGCGGCATTTGGGCGGCAATCCACAGGTGCAACGCCGGGCGGCGCTGTATTTCAACCTCAGTGTCGTGGTTCTGACAGTTGGTGGTTTTGCCACCCCGGACGCGCCATCAACCGTGTTCTGGACACTGTCCTGCTGGGCTGCCATGCGGGCCGCATCCGGACACGCAACCAGATGGTGGCTGCTGGCCGGGTTTGCCGCCGGGTTGGGGGTGATGTCGAAATTCACCAACCTGTTTCTTGGTCTGGGCTATGTCGGCTGGCTGGCTTTTACGGCGCAGGGCCGCCGCAGCCTGCGCAGCCCCGCGCCCTACCTTGGCATTCTGGCCGCGCTGGTCCCGGTGGTGCCGCTGATCTTGTGGAATATCTCGCATCACGGTCTGGGATTCGAGCGGCAGTTCGGGCGCATCGCCGAGTCCGGCTTTTCCCCAATCCAGACCTTGGGCTACCTTGCCCTGCTGATCGTGCTGCCCACGCCCGTCATCGCCTACCTCGCCGCGAGGCAAGCCACCACGCGCAACCCCGGCCCGGCCAAGGCGATGCTGCTGTGGACGCTAGCACCGCTCTTGGCCTATTTCCTGATCCACTCCCTGCATTCCGCCATCCCCGGCAACTGGCTGATCCCGGTCAGCGCTGCCGTTGCCGTGTTGGCGGCCCAAGGGGCAGAGCGGGCCAGCCTGACCATGCGCCGTCTGGCGATCGGCATTGCAGCGGTGATGTCGATCGGCAGCGCGGCTCTGCTTTTCAACCCCTGGCTGCCGGTTGGCCTCGCCGACAATCCGCCCAATCAAACCAGGGGCTGGCCCCAATTTCTGGCACAGATCCCGCCAGATGGCTGGATCGCGACCGTGGACTATGCGCTGACCGGGCAACTCTGGACAAGCTTTCCGGGTCGTTCGGTCTGGTCGGTCGCCGAACTGGAACGCTATGGTTTTCGCGGGCCGTTCCCGCGGGACCTATGCAACGCTACGGGATGGCTGGTGGAAGAAGCCCATGTCGATCCGGCCCGTGCCGAAGATTACTTTGACCATGTCGGGCCCGTCATCCCCCTGTCACGGGTGTTTGCTGGCGAGACCTTGAAGACCTACCACCTGCGCGCGGTGTCCGGTGTCAAGGTTACTGCGCTCTGCCCAGCCAACTAGCGACTGCCATATAGCGCCTTGGCCCGCGCCTCGAACGCCCGCACCACCCGGGCCATCGCCTCATTGAACACCAGCCCGATCACCGCCGCCAGAATCGCATTTCGGAACTCGAAATCGACATCAAAGCTGATCTCGCAGCCATTCTCGCGGTCGCCAAAGATCCAGACCGATTTCAGATGCTTGAACGGTCCGTCGAGGTATTCGGTCAGAATGCGCCCCTGATCCGGCAACAAGCTCACCCGGCTGCCAAACTTTTCGCGGAACAGTTTGAACGATATCACCAGATCGGCCTCCAGCACCTCGCCACCGTCACAGGGTTCGCGGGACCGGATGCGGGCGGCGGAATTCCACGGTAGAAACTCGGGGTAGCGCGCCACGTCGGCGACGAGGTCATACATCTGCCGTGCGGTATACGGCAGCTGTCGGGTTTCGTGGTGATGCGGCATCTGGTCTCTCGGGGTGACTTGGGCCGAGGTATTGGGTAGACCAAGGGGGAAAATCAAGGGGGCCTCATGCCGCACCGACCTTATGTGATCGACCAGATGATCTCGGCCAAGGCCATCGCCGCACGGGTCGAAGCGCTGGCGCGCGACATCACCGCGCATTTTGCTGGCTGTGACAAGCTGGTCGTCGTAGGCCTGTTGCGCGGGTCGTTCGTGTTCATCGCGGACCTGGTGCGCGAGATCGATCTGCCGGTGCAGGTCGATTTCCTTGAGGCCTCGTCTTACGGCGACGCCACCCATTCCAGCCGCGAGGTCCGCATCCTGAAGGACCTGCGCGGCGAGATTGCCGGTCAGAACGTGCTGGTGGTCGAGGATATCGTCGACACCGGCTTCACCCTGCATCACGTCATCAACCTGCTGAAATCACGCGGGCCCGCGATGCTGGAGGTTTGCGTCCTGCTGGACAAACCCTCACGCCGCGAGGTGCCGGTCAAGGCGACCTGGACCGGCTTCGAAATCCCCGATGAATTCGTCGTCGGCTACGGCATCGACTTTGCCCAACGCAACCGCAACCTGCCCTATATCGGCAAAGTCCGGTTCACCGAGTGATGCTGCCCGACCACCTGTCCCACGGCCTCGACATCCTGTTCTGCGGCACTGCGGCCGGGCTGAAATCGGCGGTGCGTGGGCATTACTATGCCGGCCCCGGCAACCGGTTCTGGCGCCTGTTGCATGAGACCGGGCTGACCCCGGACCGCCTTGGCCCGGACGATGACCACCGGCTGCCGTCGCTCGGTCTTGGCCTGACCGATCTGGCCAAGGGTGTTGCGGGCATGGACAAGGACATTCCGCCCGAAGCCTATCTGCCCGAAAGACTTGCCGGGATCATCCGGCACTACCGCCCCAGGGCGGTTGCCTTCACCAGCCTGACCGCCGCAAGGCTGGCGCTGGGCGACAAATCCGTCGCCACCGGGCCGCGCCATGACCCGCGCTGGCCGGGCGTGACCCTGTGGGCGCTGTCGTCGCCATCAGGCGCCAACGGACATTTCTCGGCGCAAAGCTGGCAGGACCTTGGCCAGTGGCACGGGTCGCTCACATGAATCCGATGTGGTTTGTCCGCATGGCACGCTGGGTCCGCCGCCCGCCCTCGGTCTTGCATATCAAGATTTTCATTGTCGTGCTGGCCCTCGGCCTTTGCCTTGCCGGGATTGAACATTTTTGGGGCTGGCCCGCGTGGTTGACAGTCAATGGCCGGGCAAGACTGCCCAAATACTGATTTTAATCAGAGTTATAGCGGCTTTGGCCCACAGGCTGCTTTCCAACCGCCAAAATCTCGCTAGGCTGCGCCACAACCAGACCCAACCTGCACGAGGGCCAGATGCGTCGACTGATTTCCGTATTGCTCGGCCTCGCCGTACTGGGTCTGATCGTGTTCTGGCTGGTGACCATGCCCCATCCGCGCAGCATGGAGGCCTATGCTGATCTGACCGGCGACAAGGTCCATGGTCAGGAAGTCTTCTGGGCCGCCGGCTGCGCCTCATGCCATATGGCGCCGAAGGCCGAGGGTGACGCCGAGATCGTGCTGGCGGGCGGCCAAAGCTTTGTGACGCAGTTCGGCACTTTTGTCGCGCCGAACATCTCGCCCGACAAGACGCATGGCATCGGCGGCTGGACGCTGGACCAGTTTGTCCATGCGGTGCAGGACGGCATTTCGCCCACGGGTCAGCACTATTTCCCCGCCATGCCCTATGTCGCCTATGCCAAGATGGCGCCGCAGGATGCTGTCGATCTGAAGGCCTTCATGGACACGCTGCCGGTGTCGCAGACGCCGAGCCAGCCGCATCAGGTCGGCTTCCCGTTCAACATTCGCCGGTCGCTGGGCGGTTGGAAACTGCTGTTCTCCTCGTCGGCCTGGGTGCTGCCCGACGCGCCGACCCCGATGGTCCAGCGCGGCCGCTACATCGCCGAGGCGCTGGCCCATTGCGGCGAATGCCACACGCCGCGCAATGCCCTGGGTGGGCTGATCCGGTCAAAATGGCTGGCGGGCGCGCCGGTGCCGGACGGTCCGGGCAAGGTGCCCAACATCACGCCCGGCAAGCTGACCTGGTCCGAGGATGAGATTTTCAGCTATCTGACCACCGGCTTCACCCCCAGTTTCGATTCGGCGGGTGGCTCGATGGCCCATGTGGTGGAAAACATGGCCAAGATGCCGGAAAGCGACGTGCATGCGGTGGTGTCCTATCTCAAAGCAATCCCTGCGGTGCCCTGATGATCCTGATCGGCCAATATGACAGCCCGTTCACCCGCCGTGTCGGCATCGCGCTGACGCTGTATGGCATGGCGTTCGAGCATCGCCCGTGGTCGACCTTTGGCGATGCCGACCGGCTGCAACCCCTGAACCCGCTGATCCGGGTGCCGACGCTGGTGCTGGACGACGGCTTTGTGCTGATCGACAGCCACATGATCCTCGACTATCTCGACACTCTGGTGCCCGACGATGTGGCGATGTTCCCGCGCGCCGAACCCGCCCGCCATCTGGTGCTGAAGGCCACCACACTGGCCACCGGTCTCGCCGAAAAGGCGGTCGGCCTGTTTTACGAACGCCTGATGCATGACAAGGTGTCCGAAACCTGGCAGGCGCGCTGCAGGCGTCAGATCACGTCCGTCCTGCAGGCACTAGAGGCAGATCGCGCCAGCCGCTCCGGCCCCTTCTGGTTTGATCGCCTGTCCCATGCCGACATTGCGGCGGCCTGCGCCCTGCGTTTTACAGGCGACGCCCATCCCGAAGTCGATCTGAGCCTCTACCCCCATCTGCAACGGGACGCCGCCAAGCTGGAGGCAACTCCGGCATTCCGCCGCATCTTTCAGCGGTTCATTCCGCCAAGTTGACCTTGCAAGGCTCAGGCGCGGCCGAGCTTCACCATGCGGTTGGCGCGCAGCCGGGCAAAGTCATCGCCGGCGTGATAGGATGACCGGGTCAGCGGCGTGGCTGACACCATGTGGAAGCCCTTGGCATAGGCCGCCGCCTCATAGCTGCGGAATTCCTCAGGCGTGACGAAACGGTCAACGCGGTGGTGTTTCGGCGTCGGTTGCAGATATTGACCAATGGTCAGGAAATCGACATCGGCCGCGCGCAGGTCGTCCATCACCTGCAACACCGCCTGACGATCCTCCCCCAACCCCACCATGATGCCGGACTTGGTGAACAGCGACGGGTCAATCTCCTTGACCCGCTGCAACAGTCGCAGCGACGCAAAATAGCGCGCACCGGGGCGAACTTCGGGATAGAGGCCGGGCACGGTTTCGAGGTTGTGGTTGAACACATCCGGCCGGGCCTTGACCACGACCTCCAGAACCTCGGGCGCGCATTTCAGGAAATCAGGGGTCAGGATCTCGATCGTGGTGTCGGGAGCGCGGTGGCGGATGGCGCGGATCGTCATCGCGAAATGCTCGGCGCCGCCGTCTTCCAGATCATCCCGGTCGACCGAAGTGACCACCACATGTTTCAACCCCAGCTCGCTGACCGCATGGGCGACGCGCAGCGGCTCGAACGTGTCCAGAGCCCTGGGCTTGCCGGTCGCGATGTTGCAGAACGAACAGCCGCGGGTGCAGATGTCGCCCATGATCATCATCGTGGCGTGGCCCTGGCTCCAGCATTCGCCGACATTTGGGCAACCGGCCTCTTCACAGACCGTGACCAGCTTCTTCTCGCGCAAGATGTCACGGGTCCGTTTGTACCCGTCCGAAGTCGGCGCGCGCACCCGGATCCAGTCCGGTTTTTTCGGCTGCGGATTGTCAGAGCGATGCGCCTTTTCGGGGTGACGCTCTTCTGGCAGCTTCAGGTCACGAGGGGTCAATGCCGGCTCCTTGAACAGGATGCGCCCGTTCTGGCTCGCCCGGCGCATCGGCCCTACACTTATACTTTGACGCCATGGATGAAAAGTTGTTCCTTCACGGCGGCCCTGCCCCCGGCGCAAGGCCCGTATGACATTTCAGGAGGATACGTTGGCGAAAGAGTGGGGAAAATTTCAATCCGACTACAAGAAAATCTCTCCGTCGATTCAGAAATACGCCTTTGACGCGGCTGCAGCCTACAGCAAGCGGATGGGCATCGCCCACACCGCCTGCTTTCAGGGCGAACAGAACCTGTCCGAAAGCATGGTGACCGCCCGCAAGAACGGCGTGACCGGGACCGGTCTGAATGATTTCATCAAGGACAAGGACTTCAAGCAGGCAATCGGCCTTCTGGACACCCAGGTCAGCATGCTGACCGAAGCCACCCGTGATTTTGAGGCGTTCTGTAAAGCCGCCGCCAAGACGGCAGACGACGTGGGCAAGTTGCATGATGCCATCGCCAAGGATCTGAAAAGTCGCAAGGACAAATCTGTCAGCAAGAAGGACATCGAGGCGCTGTTGCAGACCACCCTCGACAACCAGGCCGACCTGATCAAATCGAGCAAGTATTATGAGCAGCGGGTCAACAAGGGCATCCTCGGCTATGCCGGGAATTTCCAGAAAACCGTCGCGCGAATCCTGAAAGAGGCCCCCGCAGCGCAAGAGAAAAGCAAGGCCTCTACCGAATTGCCGATGCTGTTTGTCGACCGCAATATCAAGAAGAACTTCTCGGCTGCGGTGACTGCGGGCAAGAAGGTCGCGGCGCTGTGCGACAGCGCGCTGGAAAAGGCTCAAGATGATTTGAAGGCCGCCGCAAGTGACCTGAAAGCGGCGGCGGCGGCGTTCAAACCGCTTAAAGCCCTGCAGGAAGGCTATGACATGGCGATGAAGACCCAAGGCGCCGCACTCGACATTTCCAAGGACAAGGCGGCGATCCTGAAGATGGTGGCGGCCATCGAAAAGGCCCATGCGACCGCCGAACGCACGCTGCGCGGCACCGCCACCACGATCAAGAAGGCAGGGTAAGGCGAGCCGCCCCATGGCCTTGCCATCATGGGGCGGCCCGGCCGCCGGCTGCGACACTTTGCCCGAGAGCGCGGGCCGGGCCCTGTCCGGGCGAATGGGACTTAAACTCAAGGTCCGGTCTTGCTAGACAGGGGGCAGCGACGAGGGGCGCATAGCCCCCGGCCCGATCCCGATCAGAACAGGAGACAGCCATGGACGGAAATGACACGGCAGGCGCAGGCAAATGCCCGGTAATGCACGGTGCTGGCAGCAGCACCAGCCATGCGACGCGGACCAACCGCGAATGGTGGCCGAACCAGTTGAACCTGCACATCCTGCACCAGCATTCGGCCCTGTCCAACCCGCTGGGAGGGTTTGATTATGCCAAGGCGTTCGGAAAACTGGACCTCGCCGCAGTCAAGGCCGATATCCATGCCCTGATGACCGACAGCCAGCCGTGGTGGCCCGCCGATTGGGGCCATTATGGTGGCACCTTCATCCGCATGGCATGGCATTCCGCCGGCACCTACCGCACCGGCGATGGCCGGGGTGGCGCTTCGTCCGGCTCGCAGCGCTTTGCGCCGCTGAACTCGTGGCCCGACAACGTCAACCTCGACAAGGCCCGCCGCCTCTTGTGGCCGATCAAGCAGAAATACGGCAACGCGCTGTCCTGGGCTGACCTGATCGTGCTGACCGGCAATTGCGCGCTGGACTCCATGGGATTCAAGACCTTCGGCTTTGGCGGCGGCCGCGCCGACATCTGGGAGCCGGAAGAGGATATCTATTGGGGCAACGAAGACACCTGGCTCGGCGATGGCCGCTATGAAGGCGAACGCCAGCTGGAAAACCCGCTGGCCGCCGTGCAGATGGGTCTGATCTATGTGAACCCCGAAGGTCCGAACGGCACGCCTGATCCGGTCGCCTCGGGCCGCGACATCCGCGAAACCTTCAAGCGGATGGCGATGGACGACGCGGAAACCGTCGCTCTGGTCGCGGGTGGCCACACTTTCGGCAAAGCGCACGGTGCCGGCGATCCGGCCCTGGTCGGGCGCGAACCTGAGGGCGGCGGTCTGGAATTGCAGGGCCTGGGCTGGGCGAACGGTTTTGAAACCGGTGTCGGCATTCATGCCACCGGCTCGGGGATCGAGGGCGCTTGGAAACCCAATCCCACCACCTGGGACATGGGCTATTTCAAGGTGCTGTTCAAATACGACTGGGCCCTTGGCCGCAGTCCGGCGGGCGCGCAGCAATGGCACCCGGTGAACTGCGAGGCCGAGGACATGGTCGTGGATGCCCACGACCCGTCGCTGAAACATCCGCCGATGATGACCACCGCCGACATGGCGATGAAGATGGACCCGATCTACGGCCCGATCTCACGCGCCTATCAGGCCGATCCGGCCAAGTTCGCCGACGCCTTCGCCCGCGCCTGGTTCAAGCTGACTCACCGCGACATGGGGCCGAAGGTCCGCTACCTCGGCCCGGATGTCCCGGAGGAAGATCTGATCTGGCAAGACCCGATCCCCGCCGCCACCGGCCCGGTGATCAGTGCCGCCGACGTGGCCACGCTGAAAGCCAAGATCGCCGCCACCGGCCTGTCGGTCGCCGATCTGGTGTCGACCGCCTGGGCCTCGGCCTCAACTTTCCGCGGGTCGGACAAGCGCGGCGGGGCCAATGGTGCCCGCATCCGTCTGGCCCCTCAAAAGGATTGGGAGGTCAACCAGCCCACCAAGCTTGCCTCGGTGCTGGCCTCGCTGACCGCCGTCCAGGAGGCGTTCAACGCCAGCAGCAGCGCACAGGTCTCGCTGGCCGATCTGATCGTGTTGGGCGGCGTGGTGGGTGTTGAACAGGCATCCGGCGTTGCCGTGCCCTTCACTCCGGGCCGCATGGATGCGACGCAAGACGCGACCGACGTGGAAAGCTTCGAGGCGCTGGAACCCGCCGCCGATGGCTTTCGCAACTATCTGCGCACAAAGTTCACGGTGTCTGCGGAAGAGTTGATGGTCGACCGTGCGCAACTGCTGACCCTGACGGCCCCCGAGATGACAGTGCTGGTCGGCGGGCTCAGGGCGCTTGGCGTCAGCCAGGGCAGCACCGGCGTGCTGACCGCCACGCCCGGCAAATTGACGAACGATTTCTTCGTCAACCTCCTGGACATGGCCACGGTCTGGAAGCCGACTTCCGAGGCACAGGACCTGTTTGAAGGCCACGACCGTGCCACAGGGGCCGGGAAATGGACCGGCAGCCGGGTTGACCTTGTCTTCGGCTCCAACTCGCAACTCCGGGCGATTGCCGAGGTTTACGCTCAGGCAGACGCCAAGGACCGTTTCGTGCAGGACTTTGTCGCCGCCTGGACCAAGGTGATGAACCTCGACCGTTTCGATCTGCACTGACGCCCGGTGATCAGGGGGGCGATCCCGGCCCCCCTGCTTTTCTGGCGCGCCACCTTCGAAAAACCTCGTGGCGGTCAGCAATCGGCGCGTAATCGTTCGGCCCGGGTCTGGCGTTGACAAATTTCCCGTGAACTTCCGCAAAAACTTGTCATAACTGCGCCGCGTTGGGGTCCGCTACGGACGGCCACGGGAAAACCGAGCAAGGCATCTGGACCAGACGCCGGGGGAATGGGACACATGATTAAACGACTGATCGGCGAACTGCTGGGCACGATGATCCTGGTGGTGTTTGGCTGCGGTGCTGCGGTGCTGATGGGCAGCCAGATCGGCATGATGGGCATCGCTTTTGCGTTCGGTCTGTCGATCGTGGCGGTGAGCTATGGCATAGGTGCCATGTCAGGCGCCCATCTCAACCCCGCCGTCAGCTTGGGCATGGTGCTGGCCGGCCGGATGCGTGTTGCCGGTTTCGTCGCCTATGCGGTGGCGCAGATTGTCGGCGCGATCATCGGGACTTGGATCATCTACATGATCGCCACCGGCAGGGCCGACTACGACATCGCGACCAATGGTCTGGCGCAGAATGGCTTCGGTCCCGGCTACCTCGGCGCTTATTCCCTGAATGCCGCCCTGCTCTTTGAAACCGTGATGACTTTCATCTTCGTCACCGTCATTCTCGGCGCGACGGGCCCCGGTGCCACCCCTGGCTTTGCCGGTCTGACCATCGGCCTGACCCTGACCGCCATCCATCTGGTCGGCATCAATGTCACCGGCGTCTCCGTCAACCCGGCCCGCTCGATTGGCCCGGCCCTTTTTGTCGGCGGCCATGCGTTGTCACAGCTTTGGGTGTTCATCGTCGCCCCGATGGTCGGCGGCGGCATCGCGGGCCTGACCCATGCCATGGGTCTGACACGCATCTAACGCCCGGTTGTTCAGCCGATCAAAGGACCCGACCGGCCATAGGTCTCGTCATAGTGGCGGCGCAGGCGCTGAAGGGCGATGCGCAGCACGATCTTGCCCGACCGCGCCGCCCACCCCATCCGCCGCTCTGCCGCCTCGATCCCCTCCAGAAAGCAGCACACCCGCAGCGCCACATCACCAAGCCCCGGCCCAAGGTCGCGCAGCGCAAGCGCTACCCGGTCGCGCGCCGCCCGTGGCCCTTCGGCCCCGCCGCTGTCGGATTGAAAGCCACCACGGTCACCCGCCGTCAGAAAGCGGTCCCAGTTCTGGGCGACCCTTGGCCCCATTTGCGCCAGTTCGAAATCTTCGCGCAAACGTTCTGCCGCACCGACCAGGTCCGCCGTCAGAAACAGCTTTCCATCCTTGTCGCGCCGACGCCCCAGCACCGCGACCGGGCTTTCCGCCAGATTGTAGCGCACCCGCGATTTGCTGCCGTCACTGTCGCCAATCTCGCGGTGGCCCCAGTCGCCGTGCTGGACACCAAACGGTGTCGCAGCCTCGGCCATGCCAACCCGGCCCGCCTCTTCCGTCTCGATCATCCGTTTCAGCGCTGACCGCCCGGTCGCCGACAACTCATAACTCGCCACCCGACCGGATTTGCGACACGTGATCCAGTCCTTCAGCGCAAAGGCTTGTGCCACATTGCGTTCGACCACGCCGGTCCGCGCGGTGCGGCCATCGGGAAATTCCCGCATCACGACCGCCTTCTCCATGTCCGGCGCGATGGCCAGCACCGATCCCGGCTCTGCCATCCGGCGCAGGATGCGCAATCCTTCGCGCTGGATGGTGATGTCATCAATGGACTGGGTCTGGTGGCGCACTGGGGCTGACATGGCTTTGATGTCCTTCAGGGCTAAGGCATGATGGGAAGGTCCCTGCCGCCGCTCCGGGCCGTTGCGCGACAGGGCCTGCAACGCTTCGTCCAGCAGCGGATCGTCGCGGCGCACCTCATATCGCCGCACTTGTCGCAGAACCGTCGAGGCATGTTGCCCGCCGCGCCGCGCAATCTCGCGAAACGACAGGCCGTCCTCGGTATGATCCAGATACAAACGCACGGCATCTGGCAGCCAGGCCGGCAGGGCAAACTCGGACCTCAGACTGGGCTGCATCGGCACATCGACCGGACATGATGTCTGACGGATGTTCGGGTTTTGACATTTTGCAACCTTGGGTGGCATTGGTTACACTTTCCTTAACGTCTGAGGCAATCGCGATAATTGTTTCTAATTACTAAACAAACTAGAAACCAGCGTACGGCCGAAATGGTACTTATGCAACGCTGGGATGTTTGGGTGCATGATGGAGACTCAACCTTAGGGAGATAGTCATGAGCGATTTTCGCACCCTGCTCGCCAATTTACGTCGGCCACAATTGTTGATCCGGGCCGCAAGGTGCGGATTGACCGACTACCGCCGCGAGCGCGATTTACGCCGGCTTTTGCACGCGCAACCGACGCCAGACCGCGCCATACGGCAGTTGCTGTCGGAAGAAGAACGGATGGAAGCGATCCGCCAATCCGGCGAAGCAAGCTATTCGGTCACCCGCCATATCGAATTGCTGATCGCCCTGATGGCCGAAGTCCGG
>JBDTQR010000092.1:0-16784 GCA_039932095.1 bacterium
CCATACCCTGCCCGCAACTGATGAAACAGCCGTACCGCCAGTATGGCACCCGAGGCTCCGATCGGATGCCCCCGCGCCAGTGCCCCGCCACCCGGATTGACCACATGCGGATCAATCCCGGCGCCTTGCACGCAGGCCATGGCTTGAACGGCATAGGCTTCCATGATTTCAGCAACTTGCAGGTCCCCCGGCGCAATCCCCGCCCGATCCAGGACCTGCGAGATCGCCGCCACCGGTGCCAGTCCCGGCTCCTCAGGCCGCCCGCCCAGCGTCAGCCCTTCGTTGATCCGCAAAGCCCGCGTCCCCCGCGCCCGCCGTTCTGACACCACCACGACAAACGCCGCCGCATCCGCCGCAACGGCCGCGTTGGCCATGGTGACGGTCCCCGCCAACCCCTTGGCCCGTCGCATTATTTCCGGTCGCAGCACCCGGGTATAGGGGTCAAGATCCTGCCCGTCCAGCGCGACGATCTCCCCCGCAATTCCCTGCTTTGCCAGGCCCTTTCGGTGGCTCTCGATGGTCCACGCATCCTGCGCGTCCCGCAAAATTCCCAACCGCTCCGCCAAAGCCGCGGCCGCGACATGCATCTCGGGATCCCGCTCCGGCCAAGGGCTGAAGGCAGGCCGGTCATATTCCAGCGCAGCCCCGCCATCCGGGTCCGTCGCCAGCCGCAACGGCCGCCGGCTGTAGCTTTCGACCCCACCCGCCACCACAACATCTGCCATGCCACTGGCCACCATCGCCCGCGCCAGCAGCACCGCATCCAAGCCCCCCGCACATTGCCGGTCAATGCTCAGCCCGGCCACCCGCTCAGGCAGTCCCGCAGCCAGTGCCACCAACCGCGCCGGGTTGCCCCCCGCCCCCAAAGCATTGGAAACAATGACTTCGTCAACCTCCTCAGCCGCAATTCCAGCGTCCTCCAGACAGGCTCCGATCACCGGCGCCGCCAAGGCCTGCAGCGACAGATGCCGAAACGCGCCGCCGCGTGGCACCACTGCCGTCCGCCTGGCCGCAAGGATGTACCCGCTCATCCCGCCACCCGGGACGCAATCGCCAGAAGGTCGGTCTTGCCCGATGCCAGCACAGGCCAATCGTCCTGCCAGAGCAGTGCTTTGGGGGCCTTCAACGCCCCCAAACTCCGCCGCAGCGCCGCCAGAATTTCGGCCTCCCGCCCCGTATCGCCCTGCAAGACCGCCACCAGATGCTGCCCGCGCAACCCGTCCCGCCTTGGCACCACCGCCGCCTGCTTGACCCCCGGCAAACCCAGCAGAAACTGCTCGATCTCCTCAGGAAACACGTTCTGATCCGCCACTGTCACCATCCGCCCGGCCCGGCCCGCCAGATACAGATGGCCGCCGCGCATCTCCCCCATCTCGCCGACCGACAACCAGCCATCATCCCACCGTGCCCCTCCCGGAACGGGGCCGGCGTAACCCTCGAACAGATAAGGGCTTTTTACCCAAATCTCGCCAGCAACGACCCGCAATTCCACCCCCGGATAGGGCCGCCCGACCGACTCCGCCGGGCAATCTGCATCCGCCAGAGTGACGAAACTCGCCTCCGCCGCGCCATAGAATTCATGCAAGCCGACCCCCGGCGCCATCTCGGCAATCGCCATCCGCAGGCCCGGATCCAGCTTCGACCCGCCAATCAGCAAATGCCGCAGCGCCAGCCGCGCGCCGCCAGCTTCAACCAGCAATCGCATCTGCGCCGGGCTGGCATACAAGGTCTGCACCTCCCGACTGGCCAGTTCACGGCGCTGCCGGTCGGGTCGCAGATCATCCAGCAGATGCAGTTCCGCCCCCAGATGCACCGCCTCCACCGCACCATATAGCGCCAGCGATTGCGTCAACCGGCCCAGCACGGCAACCGATATCCCCGACCCGATCCCGTAAAGCCCCGCATTCACAGCGAAACTTCGCAGCCATGACTGCGGGTTGCGCCTGATGCGCCGCGGTGCTCCGGAACTTCCCGATGTCAGTGTTTCAAACTCACCCGGCCTTGGCGCGTCGCCGTCGCCACCAATCCGAAACGACCCGGCGGCAATGGCCTGCGCCAAGCCCCACCCCGAAGGCCGCTCGGAAATCACCGCCGGACCCACCGCAACCGGTGTCACCACATCGCCCTTGCCATCGAACACCCGGGCCGCAGGATGCCAGCGAAACCCCACCCCGGCCTCAGACCCGGGCAAGCAAGCTGACCACCCGCCTGAGCGCCAGCAGATAGCCCTCGGTACCACAGCCGACAATCACCCCATCTGCCCGCAGTGACAGATAAGAGTGGTGGCGGAACGCCTCACGCTTGTGGATGTTGGAGATATGGACCTCGATGACCGGCCCTTCAAACGCATTCAACGCGTCCAGAATGGCCACCGACGTGTGGGTAAACGCCCCGGCATTGATGATAACCGCCGAGGCTTGCAGCCGCCCCTCATGGATCCAGTCGATCAGCTGTCCCTCATGGTTGGACTGCAGGCAACGTACTGAAACCGCAAGCTCATCCGCCAGATCAGAGCAGGACAGCGCCACGTCGGCCAGCGTCTCGCGGCCATATATTTCCGGCTGCCGCTGGCCCAGCAAGTTCAGATTGGGGCCGTTCAGGATGTAGATCGGTTTGCTCACGAGGCGCGGTCCTTTGCTGGTTCAGGGCCAGCTTAGTCGAACCGCGTGCCCCTGTGTAGCCTCACGCAACCTTTTCCAGTGCAACCTCGGGCGCCAGCCCCAGAACCCGCACCACATCGCGCGTCAGGTTCGGTCGGTTAAGGGTGTAGAAATGCAGATCCTCTACCCCTTCACTGATCAAACGGTCACACAGCGTCGTGCAATGGGTCAGTGCCAGCAACTCTTCGCGACCATCACGGATCGCGTAATGGAAACTTTCCTCCAGACGCGGCGGCACGAACGCGCCGCACCGCTCGGCGAAACGCTTGGCACCTTCCCAGTTCTGGATCGGCAGAATGCCCGGCGTGATCGGTACGTTGATGCCTTCGGCCACACAGGCATCGCGGAACTTAAGAAAGGTTTCGGCCTCAAAGAAAAACTGGGTGATCGCACTTGTCGCCCCGGCATCAACCTTGCGCTTCAGCCATTGAATGTCGGCGTGCAAATGCCCGGCCTCGGGATGCGGTTCCGGATAGGCCCCGACATGGATCTTGAACTTGCCAGTGGCGGCCAGTGCCTCGACCAGGTCCACGGTATTCGCAAAACCCTGCGGATGCGGTACAAATTCTGCAGCGCCCTTCGGTGGGTCACCGCGCAGCGCCACGATCTCGGTCACGCCCAATGCCGCATAGCTGTCGGCAATCTCCAGCGTTTCGGCCCGGCTGGCCCCGACGCAGGTCAGATGCGCCACGACGTTCAGCCCGTAATTCTTGGTGATGGTCGCCACCGCTTCATGGGTCAGCTTGCGGGTCGTCCCACCGGCTCCGTAGGTGACGGAGACATAGCTGGGGTCCAGCGGTGCCAAAGTTTGGACCGCCTCAAACAGCCGGAACGACGCGTCAAGCGTTTGCGGCGGAAAGAATTCGAAGGAAATGCGCGGGGCGGACATGGGAAGGCTCCTTTTGACTTGCCCCTTTATCGCAGATCGGCAAATGTGAATCCAATTCATAGTTTTCATCATGAACATGAGGTTCACCGCATGTACCTGGAACTCCGCCACTTCCGCACCCTGCGTGCCATCCATCAATCCGGTGGTCTGGCCCGCGCCGCCGACCTGCTCAACATGACGCAATCCGCCCTGTCGCATCAGGTCAAAGGCATCGAGGATCAGGTCGGGATGGAACTGTTCGCCCGCCGCTCCAAACCAATGCGGCTGTCGGCTGCGGGGATACGGATGTTGCGCGTGGCCGAGCGGATCCTGCCCGAGATTGCCGCGCTGGAAGAAGAATTTCTCGCGTTATCAGCAGGTAAGACGGGCCGCCTGCACATCGCTATTCAGTGCCATGCCTGTTTTGACTGGCTTTTTCCGGTTCTCGAACTCTTCCGCCACGCCTGGCCAGAGGTTGATGTCGACATCCGCGCCGGCCTCGCCTTTGACGCCTTTCCCGCCCTTTTGCGTGAGGAAGTCGATCTGGTGATCTCCTCCAACCCCGAGCCCTTGCCCGGCATCGCCTTCAACCCGCTGTTCGATTATCACCCGACCTTCGTTGCCTCGTCGCAAAACCCCCTCGCCGCCAAAGACCGAATCGAAGCCGCGGATTTTCGCGATCAGGTCCTGATCACCTACCCGGTCGGCCGCGACAAACTCGACATCTTCACCGAACTGCTGACCGAGGCCAAGGTCGAACCCCGCGCCCAACGCCCGGTCGAACTGACCGCAGTGATCCTGATGCTGGTCGGCTCCAACCGGGGCGTATCGGTGCTGCCCGACTGGGTGATCCGCGATGTGAAATCCAACGCCGACTATGTCACAAGGCCCCTCGGCGATGGCACCATCACCAAACGACTGTTCGCCGCCACAAGGGAAGAGGACGCTGCCAAACCCTTCATGGCGCATTTCCTGCGCCTCGGCCGCTCTGAACCCGTCAAACTGCAAAGACCTTGACGCCACGCCCCAATCCGGCAAATTAAGGCCATGAAGACCCGCTATTCAAAGCCCCGCCGTCCTGGCCCTGTCTCTGCCCTGCTGATCTAGCAGGGCGGCCCCGGTAGCATTTCAGGCCCACCGATCCGCCCCGAAGCGCCTTTTTCCCTGTTCGGAGCGTCCCCATGTCCCTTCTCGCCGTCAAATCCCTGTCCCTCACCATCGGCATTGCGCTGTTCGAGGATCTGTCCTTCACCTTGAACGCCGGCGACCGCCTCGGCCTGATCGCAGCCAACGGCCGTGGCAAGTCGTCGCTGCTGCGCTGTCTGGCAGGCCAGCTGGACCCAACCCACGGCGACATCACCCGCGCCCGTGGCACCACGATCGGCCTTGTGGAACAAGACGCCCCCGCCGCTTTGCTTGCCCTGTCACTCCGCGACGCAGTGGCGGCCGCCCTGGCTGACCCGATCTCCGATTTCTGGCGCGTCGACGTGATGCTGGACGACCTGACGGTCCCCGACGAGCACCGAGACAAAGCTCTGTCGGCGCTCAGCGGCGGCTGGCAACGCGCCGCGCTGCTGGCCCGTGCCGCCATCGCGGAACCGGAAATCCTGCTGCTCGACGAACCCACCAACCACCTCGACCTGTCGCGCATCGGCCTCCTGCAACGCTGGCTCAAGGCCCTGCCGCAAGGCACCGCCGTCATCGCCGCCTCCCATGACCGCGCCTTCCTTGACGCTGTCACCACCCGCAGCCTGTTCCTGCGCGACAAGGCCAGCCGCGCCTTTGCCCTGCCCTATACCCCGGCCCGCGCCGCCCTGACCGAGGCGGACGAGGCGCAGGGCCGCCAGTTTGAAAATGACATCGCCAAAGCCGACCAATTGCGCCGACAGGCGGCGAAGCTAAAGAACATCGGCATAAATTCCGGCTCCGACCTGTTGATCACCAAGACCAAGCAATTGAAAGATCGGGCAGAAAAGCTGGAAAACGCCGCCCGCCCCGCGCACAAGGATCTTTCGGCGGGCGCGATCAAACTGGCCAATTCCGGCACCCATGCCAAGGCCCTGGCCCATTTCAACGATGCCGCGATCACCACCCCCGACAGCCGCCCGCTGTTCAAGACCGGCCAGAAATGGATCGAAAAAGGCGACCGCGTCGTGCTGCTCGGTCGCAATGGCGCGGGCAAGACCCAAATGATGAACGCCCTCTTGCGCGCCATCACCGAGGGCGATCCCATGATCAAGACCCCGCCCACCCTTGCCCTTGGCCATTCCGACCAAAGCCTCGCGCAACTTCCGCCGCTGGCGACCCCCTTCGACCTCGTCACGGCCTACAACACCGGCGACGCCCTCGCCCGCAGTCAATTGGCGGGTGCCGGGATCAGGCAGGACGCCCAGACCAAACCCCTTGCCCCGCTTTCTGGCGGCCAGAAAGCCCGCCTCGCCATGCTGCTCCTCCGCCTGCAACAGCCCAATTTCTACCTGCTCGACGAACCGACCAACCATCTCGATATCGAGGGGCAAGAGGCGTTGGAGGGCGAACTGCTGACCCAGGGTGCGACCTGCCTGCTGGTCAGCCACGACCGCAGTTTCGTGCGCAATGTCGGCTCCCGCTTCTGGCTGATCGACGGCAAGCGCCTGACTGAAGTCGATGATCCCGAAGGCTTTTTCGCCGGAGAGCTTGGCCAATAGCCCCTTGCATTCTGACAAGAACAACGCACGGAGAATTCCGGGTCACCCGGCGAACCGGGTCCTTGGGGTGTGAAACCCCTATCCCCGATCGACACTTCAAGCAGGGTAAGTCTTGGCAATCCCGTCCAGAAAAACCTCGGCCAGTCGCGAAAACACTTCTTCGCTCAACGCAATCCGGTCGCCTGCCTGGTAGCCGGTCACCGACGCATCCGGCCGCCACTTGATGGTCTTGTCCTCCGGAAAGAGCCCGCCCGCCGTCACGCCCTGGGCCAACAAACGCACTTCATTCATCGCATTGCCGTCTTTGCCCTCGGCCCCGCGGAGCCGGTGCACGAACCAGCCCTCCAACGCCACGACCATCTGGTTGAAGATCTGCACCTCTGCCTCGGCTCTTGCCGCCGGGGCCGATGTCATGGAAATCGTCAGCCAACCGGCGGCAAGGTCGGCGAATTCCCGACGTGCGTCGGCCACCACAGTGGCAGGATAGGTGTTTCGGCCGAGCATGGCAGTGCCCCCTCTGCATCTAGGTGTAGCGGCCGACCCCGAGATGACCAAACTTTTTCACAATGTTTCCTTGATATTTTCCAATCTGGCAACAATCCCGCGCCCCCTTTCCTTCCGCTCACGCCCCGTGTATCTGCCCCCGTCTAGACCAAAATCCGCCCGACCCCATCGACCCATCCGGAGATCGCCCCATGCAAGGCAGCGCCAACCTCAATCTGATGATCAAAGCCGCCCGCAAGGCCGGACGTGCCCTGGTCAAGGACTTCCGAGAGGTTGAAAACCTGCAAGTGTCCTCCAAAGGCCCCGGCGATTTCGTGTCCAAGGCCGATACCGAAGCCGAGCGGATCATCAAGGAAGACCTGATGGGCGGGCGGCCGACCTATGGCTGGCTGGGTGAGGAAACCGGCACCACCGAAGGTGCCGACCCAACCCGCCGCTGGATCGTCGATCCGCTTGACGGCACCACCAACTTTCTGCACGGCATGCCGCATTGGGCAATCTCTATCGCCTTGGAACACAAGGGTGAAATCGTTTCCGGCGTGGTGTTCGATGCCGCCAAGGATGAGATGTACTGGGCTGAAAAGGGCGCCGGGGCCTGGATGAACGACCGTCGCCTCAGGGTGTCGGGCCGTCGCGCCATGGTGGACGGCCTCTTTGCCACCGGCATTCCGTTCGGTGCCAAGAAGACCCTGCCGGCCTCGGTCCAGGACCTTGTCCGCCTGATGCCACTTTGTGGCGGGGTCCGTCGCTGGGGGGCCGCGTCGCTGGACCTCGCCTATGTCGCCGCCGGTCGGTTTGACGGCTATTGGGAGCGTGAGTTGAAGGCCTGGGACATCGCCGCCGGGCTGATCCTGGTGCGCGAGGCCGGCGGCACCGTTCAGGCAGTGCGCGAGGGGGATGACATTCTGGCCACCGGTTCGGTGCTTTGCGCCAATGACGGTCTGTTCGGCCCGCTCAGCAAGGCGATCCGCGGCGAGTGAGCTTCATTTCGTCGCGTCATTGCGCGGCACCGTCGGAATGTGGCTTGGCGTCATCGGTGGTATCCGCCGCTGTCTAAGCCACAGCGGCAGACACAGCACCAGACCGGCGGCAAACCCGCCGATATGCTCCCAATAGGCCACCCCATCATTCTGGCCGAGAGCGCCGGAAAACAGCTGCATCGCAATCCACAGGCCCAGCACGATCCAGGCCGGGATCGGGAACACCCGGAAGAAAATCACGAATATGATCAGCACATCGACCCGCGCCTTGGGGTACAGCAGCAGATAGCCGCCCAGCACCCCGGCTATCGCCCCCGAGGCACCGATCACCGGATAGTTCGCCCACGGCGCCGCCAGATATTCGCTGCCTGCGGCGATCACCCCGCAGGTCAGATAGAATACCAAATACCGGAGCCGCCCCATCGCGGCCTCCAGATTATCGCCAAAGATCCATAGAAACAGCATGTTGCCGCCAAGGTGCAGCCAGCCCGCATGCAGGAACATCGACGACAGCAGCGTGATCCAGCCTTGGCCATAAGACAGCCGCGCCGGGATCATGCCCCATTCAAACTCAAAGTAGTTCCGCGCGATTTCAGACGGCTGGACCACATTGCCAAGCAGGAAAACCGCAGCGTTCACGGCGATCAGACCCCATGTGACATAGGGCGTGATCGTCGAGGGGTTATGGTCGCGGATCGGGAACATCGATCAACCATGCCGGGACCTTGAAAGCAGATCAAGCACCAGACACTTCGGCCAGCAATTGGGCATTACCCCCTGAGGCTGTGGTGTCGATGCAGACATGGCGCTCCATCACCGCATGGGCTGCGTCGGGCATGCCGCCGATCAGCGGCAGGATCGGCCCCCTGCGTGCTGCCAGGGCTTGCGCCCTGAGCCTTGCGCCCGCAACGTCGCCCCACCAGAGCGCCCCGGAAAAACCCTCCAGCCGGGTCAGGGCCTCAGGTGCCAATCCCGGTGCCTCAACCCCATGACCACCAAGGGCTCGGATGGCCTCGGCCTGTGCCATCGCCGCCGCAGCTGTCGGGCCGAGACACAGAACCGGCGGTCGCGCGACCGAGGTAAGCTTGTTGGATTCGCCGGTCGGACCGGGCAGGACAATTGCGGTAACCGCGACATTGGGCCGGTCCATCTGCAACGCGGCGGCAATTGCCGTCTCACGCGCCGCCCCATCCTCCCCGGCAATGACCGCGTGGCCGTTCAGAGTGAACCGCGCCAGATAAGATGGGCCACCGGCCTTTGGACCAGTGCCGGAAAGGCCCTCGCCGCCAAACGGTTGACTGCCGACAACAGCGCCAATCTGGTTACGGTTCACATAGGTATTGCCAACATGCAGCGCTTCGATCACCGATTGCACCCGGTCATCGATCCTGGTGTGCAGACCAAAGGTCAGCCCATAACCCATGGCATTCACCGCCGCGACCACCGCATCCACCTTGCCCGCCGCGAAGCGGGCGATGTGCAGCACAGGTCCGAAAATCTCTCGCGGCATGTCGGCAATGCTGTTTACCCGTATGACAGTGGGGCCAATAAAGATCCCCTCTGGCACCGGCATTTCCTTGACCACCCGCCCCTCGGCCCGCGCTTTGGCTATATAGTCGCGGATGCCCGCCTGAGCCTTGCCATCGATCACCGGCCCGACATCGGTCGAAAGCTGCCACGGGTCGCCAAGCGTCAATTCAGACATCGCGCCGAACAGCATTTTCTCAACCGTTTCAGCCACATCCTCCTGCAGATACAGACAGCGCAGCGCCGAACAGCGTTGACCGGCCGACTGGAAGGCTGAGGCGATGATGTCGCGCACCGCCTGTTCCGGCAACGCGGTGCTGTCGACCATCATGGCATTCAACCCACCGGTTTCGGCAATCAGCGGTGCCGTGGGATCGAGATGATCAGCCATCGCGCGACGGATCGCCAGGGCAGTTTCGGTCGACCCGGTGAACGCCACTCCCTTGACCCGCGGATCACGTGTCAGGGCGGCACCCACGCTGCCGTCGCCTGGCAACAGTTGCAACGCGGTCGCCGGAACGCCGGCCTTCAGCAACAAGCCCACTGCCAGGGCGGCAATCAAAGGCGTCTGCTCGGCGGGTTTCGCCAGAACGGCATTGCCAGTGGCCAGTGCCGCCGCCACCTGCCCGGTGAAGATTGCCAACGGAAAGTTCCACGGGCTGATACAGGCAAACACCCCACGCGCCGGGCCAGTCAGCCCCTCGGCACCTGCAGCATAGTAGCGCAGGAAATCCACCGCCTCACGCAATTCGCCAACAGCATCGGCCAGGGTCTTGCCCGCCTCGCGCGCCAGTACGGCAAAGATCGGCCCGAACTCTGCCTCATACAGATCGGCCGCCCGTCGCAGCGCCTTGGCCCGGATATCGGGCGTTGCAGACCACGGCTCGGCCAGCCGCAAGGCCGTGTCGACATCCGGCATCGAGGCGGTCAGCGCGGTGCCGACCAAAGCCCTGGTCGCCGGGTTGCGGATTTCCACTTCCAGACCACCCGCCATTCGCCCGGCCAACCTTGGGGCGGCTTCGAAATGGGTGGTCAGATACGGCGCGCGGGCGGCCTCGATCGCCGCCAGATCGCCCGAGTCGGTCAGATCCCAGCCGTGCGAATTGACGCGGTTGCCAAACAATCGCGCGCCGGTTGTGATGCCATGGCTGACCGGGCTTTCCATCGCCTCAAGTGTCGTCAGCGGACAGGCGGCGACCCGTTCCGCCGGCACCTCCTGATTGACGATCTGGTTGACGAAGCTGGAGTTTGCGCCGTTTTCCAGCAGACGCCGCACCAGATAGGCCAGCAAGTCGCGGTGGGCCCCGACCGGGGCATAGATCCGGCAGCGGGTGCCCAATTCGGTCAACACGATGTCATGCAGCCGCTCACCCATGCCATGCAGCCGCTGAAACTCGAACGACCGCAGGTCGTGACCCCCGGTCCGGGCCATATCCAGAACAGCGGCGACGGTATGGGCGTTGTGGTTTGCGAATTGTGGATAGATGCGATCGGTCATGGTCAGCAACTTGCGGGCATTGGCAATGTAGCTGACATCGGTTGATTGCTTGCGGGTGAACACCGGGAACGAGCGCAGGCCCAGCACCTGTGCGCGTTTGATCTCGCCGTCCCAATAAGCACCCTTCACCAGCCGCACCATGAACTTGCGGTCCAGTTTGACCGCCAGATCATAAAGCCAGTCAATGACCGCCCCTGCCCTGCGCCCGTAAGCCTGTACGACCACGCCAAAACCGTCCCAACCCTGCAGGTTGGGATCGCTGACCACAGCCTCGATCACTTGCAGCGACAATACCAGCCGATCGGATTCCTCGGCGTCGATGTTGAACCCCATGCCTGCCGCCTTGGCCAGAGCCGCCAAAGCGCGGACCCGCGGCACCAGTTCCTCCATCACCCGGTCGCGTTGGGCAACCTCATAGCGAGGGTGCAACGCCGACAGTTTGACCGAGATGCCCGGATTGCTGCGCATATCCGCGCCTTTGGAGGCCCCGGCAATCGCTGCAATCGCTGCGGAATAGGCCAGCTGATAGCGCTTGGCATCCGCTTCGGTGCGCGCCGCCTCGCCCAGCATGTCATAGCTGTAGGTATAACCCTTGGCCTCCATCTCCTCGGCCCGCTTCAATGCCTGGTTGATTGTCTCGCCCAGTACGAAGTTGCGGCCCATCTCTTTCATCGCCCGGCCAACAGCTGTACGGATCACCGGCTCGCCCAGCCGTTTGACCGCCGCCTTCAAATGCCCCACCACCCCCGGTTCACGGTCATCCAGCACCCTGCCGGTCAGCATCAGCGCCCAGGTCGATGCATTGACCAGCGACGACGACGACCGCCCCAGATGGCGGCCCCAGTCAGACGGCGCAATCTTGTCCTCGATCAGCTTGTCCATCGTATCCGAGTCCGGCACCCGCAGCAGCGCCTCTGCCAGACACATCAGCGCAATACCCTCTTCGGTCGACAGGCCGTATTCCGCGAGGAAAACTTCCATCAACCCTGGTTTGGCCGAGGCACGAATCCGTCGCACCAGATCGGCTCCGGCCGCTACGATGCGCGCCCGGGCCTCAGCATCAAGATTGGCCTGCGCAAGCAAATCGCGCAGCAGTTCTGCCTCATCGGCAAGTGCCGCACGGTCGATGGTGGTCCAGGTGTCGGGGCGTGGGCTGTTCATGGGGCTTCTCCTGATGATTTGGCCATGATACCGCAGGTCAGGCAGGCCGTTCTCCCGATTAGTACCGCGATTGCAGCCGTTTCGCCCGAAATTCGAGGTATTGGCATGCCGATTGATCTTGACCGTTTCGACCTGGCCATTCTGGCGGCCCTGTCCACCGAAGGCCGTCTCAGCGCGACCGAGCTTGCCCGCCGCATCGGATTGTCAAAATCACCAACCCAGTCGCGGATGAAATGGCTGGAAGATAGCGGGGTCATCACCGGTTACGGGGCCCGGCTGGACCGCGTGCGCATTGGCCAGGCTCATGTCGCTTTTGTCGAAGTCCGGCTGTCAGATACCCGTGAAGCTGCTCTGCAATCCTTCAACAAGGAAGTTTTGACGATCTCCGAGGTGGAGGAATGCCACATGATCGCCAGTCGCTTCGACTATCTGCTGAAGGTCCGCACTGGCGATATTCAGGCCTACCGCCGGGTTCTGGCAGAGCGGATTTCCGCTCTGCCCTTTGTGGCCTCGACCTCGACTTATGTCGCGATGGAGGCGGTGAAAGAAGCCTTCTGACTATTCCTTGACCTTGCTGGTCGTGGTCTGCACGGCGTTCTTGCCACCGGTCGATACAGTTCCCGGTTTGGCCGCTTCCTTCTTCGGTTTCTTGACTTCCTTGCGCTTGTTCATGCCCTTGGCCATCGCAACTCTCCCCTGTGTTATGCCCGTGGGGTCTTGGTCCCCGCAGCGCGACTCATGCACAAAGTCTAGTGCCAGAAATGTGGAACGTCACGGGATTACCGGTTCGTCCAGGTGAGAGGCGCGGGAACATCAGGCTGACCCGTTTTTCATCTTTACCGGGAAATGCCGATTAATATTTCAGCTTTCCGGTCCGGTTTTGCTCGGGCCATCGCGGGAAAACCCCGGTGGTGCGGGAACAGTCAAACTCTGTTTTTCATCGCCCGTCCGCCACTGGGCCGCACCTTCACGGAGGCATCGCGGTCCGACAGCACCCGCAACCCTTGCATCAAGCCGAGCCTGAACTTCTTGCATACCCCTGCTGCAACGGGTACCAGCCTAAATCTAAACACCCTGTGGTTGCATAACCGGTCCTCCGGGACAGCCAATTCCAGACGGATAGACGCTTCCGCAGTTGCATTAGAAGAGGTCGATATGAGTATGAAGAAGGCCCTGATCACCGGCATAACTGGCCAGGACGGTTCCTATCTCGCGGAATTGCTTATCGAAAAGGGGTACGAAGTTCATGGCATCAAACGCCGGGCTTCGCTGTTCAACACCCAGCGGGTAGACCACATCTACCAGGACCCGCATATCGACAATGCACGCCTGAGGTTGCATTACGGCGATCTGACCGACAGTTCCAACCTGACTCGCATCCTGTCCGAGGTCAGGCCGGACGAGGTCTACAATCTCGGCGCCCAGTCCCATGTCGCAGTCAGTTTTGAGGCGCCGGAGCATACCGCCGATGTCGACGCCATCGGCACCCTGCGCCTGCTGGAGGCGATCCGCTTTCTCAAGCTGGATCAGAAGACCCGGTTCTATCAGGCGTCAACCTCAGAGCTTTATGGTCTGGTGCAGGAAACTCCGCAAACAGAGACGACGCCCTTTCACCCGCGCAGCCCCTATGCCGTGGCCAAGATGTATGCCTATTGGATCACCGTGAACTACCGCGAAGCTTACGGAATGTACGCTTGCAACGGCATCCTGTTCAACCACGAGAGCCCGCGCCGTGGCGAAACCTTTGTCACCCGCAAGATCACCCGTGCGGTGTCCAACATCGCGCATGGGCTGGAAAAATGCCTTTACATGGGCAATATCGATTCCTTGCGCGACTGGGGCCACGCCAAGGATTACGTGCGAATGCAGTGGCTGATGCTGCAACAGGACACACCCGACGACTACGTGATTGCTACCGGCAAGCAGTATTCGGTGCGCGACTTTATCCGCTGGGCGGCTGCGGAAGCGGGTCTGACCATCAGCTTCGAGGGCGAGGGTCTGACCGAGACCGCCCGGGTTGTCGACGTGTCGGGCGACAGGGCAGCGGCCGTCAAGATTGGCGACGTCATCATGCGCATCGATCCGCGCTACTTTCGTCCGGCCGAAGTGGAGACCCTGCTTGGCGACCCGTCCAAAGCCAGGCGACAACTTGGCTGGACCCCACAGTTGACCGCCCAGGAAATGTGCTCCGAGATGGTCAAAGAAGACATGAAGGCCGCCCAAAGACATGCCTTCTTGAAAGCGCATGGCCATGACGTGCTGTTCAGTTTCGAAACTTGATTGTCCTGTCAGCTTAGGACAGCCAGGGCGACGATCTGGTTCCAGGGTGATGCCAGACACGACACGACCAGTATTCGAGGATAGCCTGATGTGGTTCCGTCAGACTGATTTTGTGACCCGAAAGACAAGGATTTCGTAGATGAGCCGGATTTACATCGCTGGACACCGGGGCATGGTGGGTGGTGCCATCCTGCGCCAATTGCGCGCCAAGGGTGGTCATGATCTTATCACCCGCAGGAGTTCGGACCTGAACCTGACCGACCAAGCCGCCGTCCACGCCTTCTTTCAGGCCACAAAACCCGATGTGGTGATACTCGCCGCGGCCAAGGTGGGCGGCATCCACGCCAACAACAGCCTGCCCGCCCAGTTCATCTATGAAAACCTGATGATCGAATGCAATGTCATCCATCAGGCCTATGCCGCCGGTGTCACCCGACTTTTGCAATTGGGCTCGTCCTGCATTTACCCCAAGGCCTCCAGCCAGCCGATGCGCGAAGATGCGCTGTTGACGGGACCGCTGGAGCCAACCAATGAACCCTATGCCATCGCCAAGATCGCCGGAATCAAACTCTGCGAAAGCTATAACCGGCAATACGGCGTCGATTACCGGTCGGTGATGCCAACCAACTTGTACGGCACCGGTGACAATTTTCACCCTGAAAACAGCCATGTCCTGCCCGCCTTGATCCGCCGCTTTCATGCAGCGGTGCGCGATGGTTGCGATGAAGTGGTGATCTGGGGCTCCGGCCGTCCGATGCGTGAATTTCTGCATGTCGATGACATGGCAGAGGCCAGTCTGTTCGTGCTGAACCTGCAAAGAGAGGTCTACCAAGCGGAAACTCAGCCGATGCTCAGCCATATCAATGTCGGCAGCGGCACCGATGTCACGATTGCAGACCTTGCCCGGATCGTGGCGGATTCCGCTGGTTTCAAGGGAAAACTGGTGTTTGATGCCACAAAACCGGACGGTACCATGCGCAAACTGATGGATGTGTCGCGCCTGGAACGGCTGGGCTGGAAGGCGAAAATCGGATTGCGGCAAGGTATTGCTGACACATATGCATGGTACGTGTCACAGGTGACCAACCATGGCGCGTTGCGGACCTGAACGAAAATGAATGCAAAAGGATGCCTGACATGACAAATACCGTCCACCCCGTATTGCTGTGCGGTGGGTCCGGCACGCGTCTATGGCCGCTGTCCCGCAAGAGTTTTCCCAAACAGTTTTCATCGCTGACCGGCGACGAAAGCCTGTTTCAAGCCTCCGCGCGTCGGTTCGTTGCGTCGGGCTTTGCCGCGCCAATCGTCGTATCGGGCTCAGATTTCCGCTTCATCGTGACCGATCAACTCGCGTCAGTCGCGGTTGCTCCGGCGGCGGTGCTGATCGAACCTGAGGGGCGCAACACTGCTGCCGCCGTCCTGGCCGCGGCTCTGGCACTTGAGGCGACCAATCCCGGGGCGCTGATGCTGGTGGCACCATCCGACCACGTCATCCCCGACAGCGCCCGGTTCCGCAACGCGGTTCAAGCGGCCATTCCAACGGCCCGGTCCGGCCAGCTGGTCACTTTCGGCATTCGCCCCGACCGGCCCGAAACCGGCTATGGCTGGCTGGAACTGACCGAGCCGACCGTGGACTTCGCGGCCGTCGCCCAACCGCTGAAACGCTTTGTCGAAAAACCCGACAGTGCCACCGCGCAGGCGATGCTGGCGGATGGCAAGCATTTGTGGAACGCCGGGATATTCCTGTTCACGACGACCGATCTGATTGCTGCCTTTGTCGCCCACGCCCCCGAAACGCTGGCTGGGGTGAGGTCTGCCCTGGCCGACGCGCAAACCGATCTTGGCTTCACCCGCCTTGCCCCCGGCCCGTGGAAGGTCTTGCCTGATATTTCAATTGACTACGCCGTGATGGAACGTGCCGCCAACCTTAGTGTGGTGCCTTATGGCGGCATCTGGTCGGATCTCGGGGGTTGGGAGGCGGTGTGGCGTGATTCGACGGCGGACGATGTGGGCGTCGTGACCCATGGCAGCGCCATGGCCATTGATTGCACCGACACTCTGCTCAGATCCGAAGCCGGTAGCCTGCAACTGGTTGGGATCGGCTTGGACAATATCGTGGCCGTGGCCATGCCGGATGCCGTATTGATCTCCACCAAGGACCGGGCGCAGGATGTCAAAGTGGCGGTCAATCGTCTCAAGGCAGCCAAGGTCGCGCAGGCCGAAACTTTCCCCCGCGATCACCGACCCTGGGGCTGGTTTGAAAGTCTGGTCATCGGCAACCGGTTTCAGGTCAAACGCATCGTTGTCCATCCCGGTGCCGCGCTGAGCTTGCAAAGCCATCATCACCGGGCCGAACACTGGATTGTCGTCGAAGGCACCGCCAAGGTCACGATCAACGACGAGGTCAAGCTGATCACCGAAAACCAGTCGGTCTATATCCCGCTTGGCGCAGTGCACCGCATGGAAAACCCAGGTAAGCTGAACATGGTGCTGATCGAGGTCCAGACCGGCAGCTATCTCGGCGAGGACGACATCATCCGCTACGAAGACATCTATGCCCGCAGCCAGGGGGCAAAGGGATAGGCGAAACTGGTGGTCCGATCAAAGAATGAAGACCCG
>JBDTQR010000093.1:0-16537 GCA_039932095.1 bacterium
GCTGTCGGTGTGGTGCAACTGGTTCGCATGGTCGCCGGTGCTGTCGCTCGGCTGTGCGATTGCCTCGGGCTATATCCTGAATGCCCTGTTCCCGATCCCCGCCACCGACAGTCAGGCGGTGCTGGACTGGGTGACGGCGAACGCAGGCAAAACGGCCGAGGATGGCGTCGCGGCCCTGACCCCGGCGATCCGGACATGGGAGGCGCTGACGCTGAACATCCCGGGGCTGGGCGGCCTGCATTTCAACGCCACCTTCGGGATCGGCGCGATCTTGATGCTGATCATGTTCGCCATTCAGCACCGCGGCATCGCCTCGACCGCCTCGGCGCAGAAGATATTGGCCATCGTCGTGCTGGTACCCTTGCTGCTGGTCGGCCTGGTGCCGATCCTGACCGGGGCCATCCAAAGCGCCAATGTCACCGGACTGGTGCCGCCGACCGCGTCCTACTCGGGCGTGGACGGGACCTGGAGCATCGGCGGCTGGACGCTGTTTCTGGGTGGCATGTATATCGCGGCGTGGTCGACCTACGGCTTTGAAACCGCGGTTTGCTACACCTCGGAACTGCGCAATCCCAAGACCGACGCTTTCAAGGCGATCTTCTTTTCCGGCCTGCTCTGCTGTGTGTTCTACTTCATCATCCCGTTCGCGTTTCAGGGCGTGCTGGGGCAGGAGGGTATGCTGGCCGGTGGCATCGTTGACGGTACCGGGATTGGCGAGGCTTTGGGGTCGATGGTCGGCGGCGGGCGGGCCGTGACCCAGATCTTCGTGATCCTGATGATCCTCGGCCTGTTTCTGGCGATCATGACCGCGATGGCCGGCTCGTCGCGCACGCTGTTTCAGGGGTCGCGCGACGGCTGGCTGCCGAAATACCTGAGCCATGTGAACAGCCACGGTGCGCCGACCAACGCGATGGGCACCGACTTTGTGTTCAACCTGTTCCTGCTGGCCCTGGCCTCGGATGCTGGTGGCTATTTCTATGTGCTGGCGATCTCCAATGTCGGCTATATCATGTTCAACTTCCTGAACCTGAACGCCGGCTGGATCCACCGGATCGATTCCGGCCATATTGCGCGGCCGTGGAAAGCGCCGACGCTGCTGATCGGCGTCAACACCGTGCTGGCCTTCGTCAACGCGCTGTTTCTGGGGGCAGGGGCCAAGGTCTGGGGCTATTCCAACGCGCTGTGGGCTGGCCTGATCTTTGCTGCCCTGATCATCCCGGTATTCCTGTTTCGCCACTATGTGCAGGATGGCGGCAAGTTCCCGCCGGAGGCGCTGGAGGATCTTGGCCTGACCAACGGCGATCTGGGCGTGCGCAAGGCCGGGATGCTGCCCTACCTGACATTGCTGGCTGGGGCTGCGGTGGTCCTGTGGGCCAACTGGTTCTTTCAGCTGCCAGCCTGAGCGGCACCAAAAAGGGGCGCTCAGGCGCCCCTTTCTTCATCACTGACAGGGACGTTTTGTTTGCTGTCAAGAAAATATTTTGCATTTGAGTATTGCCTTTTGACCCCATTGCTTTCAGTCTTCACCCAACCAAACGCTTTCGGGGAGTATCCGACATGACCAATTCCTGGCGATTCTCGGCCCTGATGGACCGGCACCGCGCTTTGGGTTCGAACCTTGAGGATTGGTCGGGCATGGGCACCGCGTGGTCCTATGACGGCGATCCGATGGCGGAATACCTGGCGATCCGCACCAAGGCCGGGCTTATGGATGTCTCGGGTCTGAAGAAGGTCCATATCACCGGGCCGGCAGCGTCGCATGTTATCGAACGTGCCACCACGCGGAACATGGAAAAGCTGATGCCGGGGCGGGCGGTCTATGCCTGTATGCTGAATGATGCTGGCAAGTTCATCGACGACTGCGTGATCTACCGGTTCGGGCCGAACATCTTCACCGTCGTCCACGGTTCGGGCGGCGCGCATGAACAACTGACCATGGCGGCAACTGGTCGTGAAGTGGCGGTGCGGTTCGACGACAACCTGCACGACCTGTCGCTGCAAGGGCCGCTGGCGGTGGATTATCTGGAGAAATATATCCCCGGCGTCCGGCAACTCGCCTATTTCGGCCATATGGGCACCTCGCTGTTCGGCAAACCGATCACCCTGTCGCGCACCGGCTATACCGGCGAGCGCGGCTATGAGATCTTCTGCCGCGGGCAGGATGCCGGGATGATCTGGGACCGGATTCTGGAGGAAGGGGCCGCCATGGGCATCATCCCCTGCCGGTTCACCACGCTGGATCTGCTGCGAACCGAAAGCTATCTGCTGTTCTTTCCGTTCGACAATTCCGAGATGTATCCGTTTGAAAACGAAGGCCCGGGTGACACCCTGTGGGAGTTGGGCCTCGATTTCACCGTCTCGCCCGGCAAGACCGGCTTTCGCGGCGCGGAAGAGCATTACCGGCTGAAGGGCCACGAACGCTTCAAGATCTGGGGCCTGATGCTGGACGGCAAGAATGCCCCCGGCAACGGCGCACCGGTGTTCCGCAACGGCAAGCAAGTCGGCCTTGTCACCCAGGCGATGCATTCGCCGCTGAACAACCACACGGTCGCCATCGCCCGCCTGCCGGTCGATTGCGCCAATCACGGCACCGTGCTGGAGGTGCGCTGCGGCACCCATGGCCCGATCAGGGCCGTGACGGCGGCGTTGCCGTTCTATGACGTGAAGAAAGAACGCCGCACGGTGCAGGGCTGATGCCCAATGCCACAGGTGGTTCTGGCGCAGTCGTCAGGGCCTCTGGCAAGCCGGAATGAACCCATCCCGGCCCGGATATTTAGAGACGGATGAATGAGCAAGACTGAGTTTCCTGAGTCAATCAAAAGCCGCCCGGTCTACGGCGAGTTGTCGCCGCGTCCGGGGACGGCGCATCTGGTGATTGCCGACGGCGAGGGGGCAGGGGCGGTCATCGATCTGGTGGCGGCAGCAACGGATATGCTGGCGGCAACCCATATCATCTATGTGCCGGGACCGAATGGGACGGATCAGGCGGCGGCGCTGGCGGCGTTGGGGGCGGCGCAGTTCTACCGCGCTCCAACCGTTGCCGCCATGTTGCCCCGACTGCAGCGGGTGCTGATGGATGCTCATATGGGCACCCAGTTCTATCTGGCGGGGACCGAGGGCCTGATCGGACAGGCCGAGCGTGAGATCATGGCGACCGGCTTTCCCTACAGCGCCATCCAGAAGGAACATCGCGGTTCCACCGTGCGGCGGGTGCAATGCGTCCATTGCAAGGGCATCACCGAAAACGTCCGCACCGATCCGTTCGAATGCAGCCATTGCGGCCTGCATCTGTTCGTCCGCGACCACTACTCGCGCAGGCTCGCCGCTTTTCAGGGTGTGAACATCGACGCCGAGCAACCGGGCATAGTACCCCCGCCGGTGGAGCGGTTCACATGAGCGGCGGCGCAAAGCTGGCGGTCCGGGTGGCAGAGGTGACCCCGGTCAACGAATTGATCACCCGCTTCCGCTTTGTCTCCCGCGACGGCGCTGCCCTGCCGGCGTTTTCCGGTGGTGCCCATACCGTGGTCGAGATGGACGACCATGGCCTGCGCCGTCTGAACCCCTATTCCCTGATGAGCGATCCCGAAGACACCAGCGGCTATTCGATTTCGGTTCGCCGTGACGATGCCGGGCGAGGTGGCTCGCTTTACATGCACAACCATGTCCGGCCCGGGCTGGACATGGTGATCTCTCACCCGCTGAACCTGTTCTCGCTCGATACCAGAGCGAAAAAGCATCTGTTGATTGCCGGCGGCATCGGCATCACGCCGTTTCTCGCCCAGATCAGGCAGTTGACCCGGTTCGGCGGCCACTTCGAACTGCATTATGCCGCCCGTAATCGCTTGCTCGCCGCCTATATGGACGATCTGACCGCCGCCCACGGCGACCGCATCCATCCTTATTTCGACGATGAGGGCATGGTGATCGACCTTGCCGGGCTGCTGGGACGCCAGCCCATCGGCACTCATCTATATGTCTGCGGCCCCAAGGGCATGCTGAACTGGGTGCGGGTGACGGCAAGGGCAGCCGGCTGGCCCGATGCGGCGGTGCATTTCGAAGAGTTTCTGGCCCCGGGCACCGGGCAGGTTTTTCAGGCCGATCTCGCCGTGACTGGCAAGACCGTCACCGTCGGCACCCACCAAAGCCTGCTGGAGGCGATCGAGGCGGCGGGAATCGATGCGCCCTATCTGTGCCGCGGCGGGGCCTGCGGCCAATGCGAAACCAGAGTGCTGGAATGCGACGGCAAGCTGATCCACCGCGACCATTGGCTGACCCCCGAGGATATCGCGGCGGGCCAGAAGATCATGCCCTGCGTGTCGCGCTTCGAGGGCCGCAAACTTGTGCTGGAGAGGTGACCCATGACGCTTGAACTCAAGCCCGGCGCGTTCCGCGACTATTTCCGTGAAGAGACGTTTCGCGACGACTTCACCTATCGCAATTCACCCGAAGGCATCCTGCGCTTTCCGTTCCCGTTCGATCGCGACGACTACATGTATGCGGTGAACCTTGAGCCGCACACGCCGGGCCGCAAGGGCTCGGTTTTCGAACATGCTTTCGATGTCGACGAGCACTATGTCAGCGAGATGATCGACCGCGCCAAGGTGCTGGCCGAGGACCCGCTGCGCTGCCAGAGCCTGCCGCATATGACGCTGGCGGGCTGGGACCTGCTGGAACTGATCATGGACGCCAAGTCCCGCGACTATCCGCAGTGGTTTTCACTGACCCGCGACGGCAACCACTGGCATTGGGTGAACCGGCCCCTGGGCATCGACCACAAGTTCACCTTCCTCGACGACAGCACGCTGCCTTACGGCCCGATGGAATACATCCTGCGCCAGACCCAGGGCGATTTCTCGCTGCAGGACGAGCGGGAGGGCAATCTGTGGATGGATGCCGGGATGATCACCTCTCAGGCAGACTGGTCGCTGGATTTCGACATCGGGATGAACTTCATGGAATGGCATGCCCCGGTGCCGCTGGCGCATGAAAAGCAGATCTTCGACCGGGCGCTGAAATTCCTGCTGAAACTGCAGCACGGCTCGCCGGTCCGGCGGTTCAACTGGACGATGACGGTGAATCCACTGCTGGACACCGCGCCCGAGACCTATCCAAAATGGGGCCCGACACGCGGCACGGTCACCCAAGACAACATGGGCGACAAGATGCACCTGCGGGTCGAATTGCAGGCGCTGTTCCGGCTGCCCCGGTCAAATGCCATTGCGTTTTCGATCCGCTGCTATCTCGGCAAGTTCGAAGAACTGGTGACCGTACCGAAATGGGGCCGTCGTCTGCACCGGGTGGTGCGCGATCTGCATCCCGACCTTGCCGCCTATAAGGGGTTCCTGCGCAACCGCGATGCGATGACCGCATGGCTGGCGCAGTATGACGACGGTGCGCCAACCTCACCCGGTTGGTGGCCTGACGCCTGATGGGCTCGGCAAAACCCCTGACCCTGGGGTTCCTGATGTTCCCCGGCTTTCCGATGGCCTGCCTGACCTCAGCCATAGAACCCCTGCGCGCGGCCAATGAAATCTCGGGTCAGCGGTCCTTCCGCTGGATTCTGCTGGCCGAGACCATGGCCCCGGTCCGCTCCTCCGCCGAGGTGCGCTTTACCCCCGACCGGGTGCTGGACGACGCGGCCGAATTGGACCAGCTTTACCTGATTTCTCCCCCCAACGCCGCCTATTCCGACGCACGCCACGCCCCCGCCGTACTGCGCAGGTTCGACCGGGCGGGCATGACGCTGGGCGCGTTTTCCGGCGGCATATTTCCATTGGCGCGGGCGGGGTTGATGGCCGGGCATGGCTGTTCGGTCCATTGGTGCTATGAAGCGGCGTTCAAGGCGGAATTTCCTGACATTGCGGCGCAGGAAACCGTGATCCTGCGTGAACGCCGCCGCATCACGGCCTCTGGCGCGGGGGCCGTCTTCGACCTGATGCTCCGGCTGATCGAGGAGCGTCTGGGCCGTGACACGATGACCGAGGTGGCCTGCTGGTTCCAGCATCCCTTCGTGCGGGATGAGGATGCGCGGCAAAAGGTGCCAGTGCAGCGGGCGGGTGGCACCGCCGACGCGTTGCCCGACAAGGTTCGCGCCGCGATCCGGCTTTTCGATGCCCATATCGAGGACCCGCTTCGCATCCCTGATGTGGCAGATGCCGTCGACATGTCGGAACGCAATTTTGAACGACTGTTCAAGCGTGAAACCGGGCAAAGCCCCTTGCGCTTTTACCGGCTGCTTCGCCTGCGGAAGGCGCGGCAGCGGGTGCTTTATTCCGCCGATACCCTTAGCGAGATTGCCGTTTCTGTTGGCTATCCAAGGTCCGGCCCGATGGCGCGGCATTACGAACAGGCTTTCGGTGTCACCCCGCAAGGCGAACGCAAGGCGCTGAGCGGCCTGCGCGGCCTGTCAGGCTCTGCGCCGCCCGACGTTTAGCCTGCCGACAGTTTGGCGACCGCCGCAAAAATCACCGCGATGCCGAACCATTGGCCGGGGCTGACCTTTTCGCCAAGAAACCGCCAGGCCAGCAGGATCGTCACCACCCCGAACAGCGACGCAGTTACGGCGGCATATTCGGCATGGGGCAGGTGGCCCGCACCGAACACAAGGGCAAGGGCGAGGCCGTCCAATGTGCCGATGGCGACAAGCGGCATACGGAACGGCCGCAGCGGGGCAAGGGGATAACGGCCCGCCACAACCACCAACGCCATCACCACAACCGATGTGGCCCGGCCTAGGGCGATCATGGTCAGGCTGTCGCCCGCCCGTGTCGCCATCTGACCGAACGCAAAGCTGCCGCCAAAGCCCGCCGCCCCGACCAGCGCCCACAACATCGCGCGGCCCTTATGGTCCGCGCTCATGCCATCGGCGCGGTAAAACGCCGCGACCACGACGATTCCGCCGACGACGGCCACCGACGCCAACCAGTCGCCCGGCGTCACCGTCCGCCCCTCCGCCACCGCAAGCGCCAGCGACAACAACGGAAATGACGCCATGATCGGCGTGACCAGCCGCACCGGGGCCAGTGCAAAAGCCTTGTAAAGCCCGTAAATCCCGACGCAATAGATTACGCCCGATGCCATGGCAGGCCAAGCGCCGCCGCCGTCCCAACTGCCGAATGCCACGGCCAACAGCCCGGTCCACAGCGCCGCCACCGCCATTTCAACTGCGACCATCGGCATCACCTCGGCCCCTTGCGCGATGCGGCGAACCAGAAGATCATGCACACCCCAAGCCAGCGCCGCCACCAATCCCATCAGCAAAGCTGCCATGCCGTCCCTCTGTCGCCTTGTGTCTTGCCTGCTCGCGCGATATTCTTGTCAATGAACAAGTTTTACGGCAAGTTAAAATTCCTCACTGCGAGGTTCCATGCTCGACACCTATCCCAGCGTCTTTCCCGGCCCGCCGCGCCCCAGCCGCATCCTGACACCGCAAGGCTTTGCCCGCCAGTCCGGGGTTGAACGTCATGTCGTGCCCGGCGGCGGCGCTTTGCTGCTGACCATAGGTCCGGGGGACCAGATCCAGGTGACGAATGATGAGGGCGCGCAGCCCTGCGAACTTGTCGCGGCAGGTGACGATGGCGGGATCGACGCCGGTATCCTGGGCACTGCCGCCAACGCCAGTGCCGAAGGGCTGAAAGCGATGCTTGCGCTCGGTGAACTTGCAGGTGCCGGTCTGGGACGGCTGCGGCAGGGTCTGGCACGCCGCCAGATTGATCTGGCCCAGGCCGGGGCGATCCGTCTGTTTGACCTGACCACCCCGGCCGGGGCGAGCGAAACCCTCACCGCCAGCCGCGACGGCCACCTGGCCATCGCCGCTCCCGGCCTGCCAATGCAACCGCAGGCACAGGACACGGCCACCCCTCTCACCGTGATCGTCACCCGCGCCAACCCCGGCCAAAAGCCGCTCTACGATCTGCCTGACCCTTTGGCCGATGTCGGCCTTGACCTGCGGATCAAGCCTGCCACCGCGCAGGCCTACCGTGTCAAGGCGGGCGACTATATCCAGATCCTTGACGTGCAAGGCCGCCAATGCTCTGATTTTCAGGCATTTTCCGCCCGCAAACTCGACCGCGGCGTCGAACATGCGCTGGACGTCACCACCACACGCACCCTGATGGGCCACGCCTATTCGATGCCGGGCCTGCATTCCAAATACTACGATCAGGACTTTGAACCGCTGATCGAGGTTGTTCAGGACACCGTCGGCCGCCACGACGCGTTCGCCCTCGCCTGTACCTCGAAATACTACGACGACATCGGCTATCCCGGCCATGCCAACTGTTCGGACAATTTCAACCGCGTGCTGGCATCCGAGGGGGTTGCGCCACGGGGCGGCTGGATGGCGGTCAACCTGTTCTTCAACACCGCGATCGACGGCCATGGCGTGCTGATCAGCGACGAACCCTGGACCCGCCCCGGCGATTATGTGCTGTTCCGCGCCCTGACCGATCTGGTCTGCGTATCATCCTCTTGCCCGGACGACACCACGCCCGCCAATGGCTGGAACCCGACCGATATTCATGTCCGCACCTATGCCGGTGCCGAGAAATTCCAGCGCGCCACGGCCTGGCGCGTCACCAAAGATGCGGAGCCACAGATGACCAAAGAGACGGCCTTCCATTCCCGCACCTCGGCCTTGACCCGCAACATGGTGGAATACAAAGGCTATTGGCTGCCGCAGGCCTACCGCGACGGCCCGATTGCCGAATACTGGGCTTGCCGCCAGAAGGCCGTGGTGATCGACCTGTCGCCCTTGCGCAAGTGGGAGATCACCGGTCCCGACAGCGAGGCGCTGCTGCAATACTGCCTGACCCGCGATGTGAAAAAGCTGTCGCAGGGTCAGGTCGTCTATTCCGCGATGTGCTATCCGCATGGCGGAATGATCGACGACGGCACGCTCTTCCGGCTTGGTCAGGACAATTTCCGCTGGATCGGCGGCGATGATTACGGCGGGATCTGGCTGCGTGAACAGGCAGAGAAGCTGGGGTTGACCTGTCTGGTGCGGTCTTCCACAGATCAGCTGCACAACATCGCCGTGCAGGGCCCCGGTTCGCGCGACCTGCTCAAAGATCTGATCTGGACCGCGCCGACCCAGCCCACCATCGCGGAACTCGGCTGGTTCCGCTTTGCCGTCGCCCGCCTCGGCTCGCCCTCCGGCCCGCCGTTGGTCGTTTCGCGAACCGGCTACACTGGCGAACTTGGCTATGAAATCTTCTGCCACCCCAAGGACGCTGAAGCGGTCTATGATGCTGTCCATGCAGTTGGGGCGCAACCGATGGGCCTCGCCGCCCTCGACATGGTCCGCATCGAAGCCGGCCTGATCTTTGCCGGTAACGATTTCAGTGACCAGACCGACCCGTTTGAGGCGGGCATCGGCTTCACCGTTCCCCTGAAATCCAAACAAGACGATTTCATCGGCCGCGATGCCCTGATCCGCCGCAAGGATCACCCAAGCCGCCGCTTCGTCGGCCTCGACATCGACGCTGCCACCCCCATCGGCCACGGCGACCCCGTCCATATCGGCCGCGCGCAGGTCGGCGTGGTCTGCTCTGCCAGCCGCTCGCCTCTGCTCGGCAAACAGATCGCCCTGGCGCGCATCGACCTTGCCCATGCCGATCCCGGCACTGAACTGGAGGTCGGCAAGCTTGACGGCCACCAGAAACGCCTGCCCGCGACGGTGGTGACCCTGTCGCATTTCGACCCCAGGAAAACCCGACCACAATCGTGACGGGTTTGGCGGAAACTGCGCCTGCGGTGGCGGAAAAGCCGCTATCCCGGTGTCAGCAACGGTCTAGGTAGAACCAAGCGGATCAAGGACCCACCATGCGCTATTCCGGCTTCAGGATTATCAAGGAGGCGTTGACCGGCCACAAGGGCTGGACCTCCGCCTGGCGCAATCCCGACCCGCAGCCGGCCTATGACTATGTCATCGTCGGCGGCGGCGGCCATGGCCTCGCCACCGCCTATTACCTCGCCAAGGAGTACCGGCAGGCCCGCATCGCGGTGCTGGAGAAAAGCTATCTTGGCTCAGGCAATGTCGGCCGCAACACCACCATCATCCGCTCGAACTACCTCTTGGATGGCAACGAGCCGTTCTACGAGTTCTCGCTGAAACTGTGGGAAGGGCTGGAGCAGGATTTCAACTACAACGCCATGGTGTCGCAGCGCGGCATCCTGAACCTGATCCACACCGACGCCCAGCGTGACGCCTTCACCCGGCGCGGCAATGGCATGATCCTGCACGGTGCTGACGCCGAAATGCTCAGCCGCGACCAGATCCGCCAGATGTATCCGTTCCTCAATTTCGACAACGCCCGTTTTCCGATCAAAGGCGGTCTGGCCCAGCGCCGTGGTGGCACGGTCCGCCATGACGCAGTGGCCTGGGGCTATGCCCGCGGCGCGGACGAACGCGGCGTCGACCTGATTCAGAACTGCGAAGTCACCGGCATGCGCATCGAAAACGGCCGCATCCTTGGCGTCGAAACCTCGCGCGGTTTCATTGGTGCGCGCAAAGTGGGGGTGGCCGTGGCTGGCTCGTCCAGCCGGGTCATGGCCCATGCCGGCCTGCGTCTGCCGATCGAAAGCCATGTCCTGCAGGCCTTTGTGTCGGAAGGCCTGAAGCCCTTCATTGACGGCGTGATGACCTTCGGCGCCGGCCATTTCTACGTCAGTCAGTCCGACAAGGGCGGGCTGGTGTTCGGCGGCGACATCGACGGCTACAACTCCTACGCCCAGCGCGGCAACCTGCCGGTGATCGAGGATGTCGCCGAAGGCGGCATGGCCCTGATGCCCGCCATCGGTCGCGCCCGGTTGCTGCGCGCCTGGGGCGGGGTGATGGACATGTCGATGGACGGCTCGCCGATCATCGACAGGACCCAGATCGACGGGCTCTATTTCAACGGCGGCTGGTGCTATGGCGGCTTCAAGGCCACCCCGGCCTCCGGCTGGTGCTTTGCTCACCTTCTGGCCACCGACACACCGCACAAGTGCGCCACCGCCTACCGGTTCGATCGTTTCCTCAAGGGCAGGATGATCGACGAAAAAGGCATGGGGAACACGCCAAACCTGCACTGACCCCTTGCAATTGCACCTTGCCAAATACTCCCCGCGGAGCGTCCGCCCCCACCAAAGAAGCCGACCGATGATCATCACCCACCCCCTCCTCGGCCCCCGCGACGCACAGGAATTCGTCTATCTCGGCGATGCCAGCCTGATCGACCGGCCCGATGGCATGACTGCGACACCGCAAGAGATGCATGACTACGCCTATCTCCGCGATAATCCGGCCGGTGAGCACCTCGAGCTGTGGTATCACGAACAGGGCGACCGCTCCTGGCTGGTCGTCACCCGCAACACCCTGACCCACGCCATCTCCAGGGTCGAACTGGCGCGCGACGTTGCCCGCGCGATGGGTCGCAGCACATGACCCAATCCAACCGCATCGCCGGCGGCCAGATCGACCGCAGCAAGACCTTGCGTTTTCACTTTGACGGCAAGGCCTTCACCGGTCACCCCGGCGACACCCTGGCGTCCGCTCTGCTGGCCAATAATGTCCGCCTGATGGGCCGCAGCTTCAAATATCACCGCCCGCGCGGCCCGATCTCGGCCGGGTCGGAGGAACCCAACGCTCTGGTCGAACTGCGTTCCGGTGCCCGGCAGGAGCCCAATACGCGTGCTACCACCATCGAACTATACGACGGGCTGACGGCTCAAAGCCAGAACCGCTGGCCCAGCCTCAAATTCGACGCCCTCGCAATCAACGACCGCTTCAACGCCTTTCTGATCGCCGGGTTCTACTACAAGACCTTCATGTGGCCCGCCGCCTTCTGGGAGAAGATTTACGAACCGATCATCCGTCGCGCCGCTGGCTTGGGCTCGCTCAGCCGCTTGGAGGACCCTGACAGCTACGACAAGGGCTTCCTGCATTGCGATCTGCTGATCATCGGTGCCGGTCCTGCCGGCTTGCAAGCTGCCTTGACCGCCGGCCGCTCCGGTGCCCGCGTCCTGCTGGCGGACGAGGATTTCCGCATGGGCGGCCGCCTGAATGCCGAGACTTTCCTCATCGGCGACCAGCCCGGCGCCGATTGGGCCGCTGCCACTGTCGCCGAACTCGCCAGCCTGCCCAATGTCCGCCTGATGCCGCGCACCACCATTCTCGGCGCCTTCGACCACGGCATCTATTCCGCCGTCGAACGGGTTTCCGACCACTTGCCCGAACCCTTGCCCGGCAAACCGCGTCAGACCCTGTGGCGCATCTATTCCCAAAGGGCGCTTCTGACCGCCGGGGCCACCGAACGCCCGATCCCGTTTGAAAACAACGACCGTCCCGGCGTCATGCTGGCTGGCAGCCTGCGCGCCTATGCCAACCGCTGGGGTGTGGCCGTCGGCGACAAGGTTGCGATATTCACCAACAATGACGATGGATTGCGCAGCGCCGTCGATCTAAGGGCCAAAGGCATCGATGTCGTGGCCGTCATAGACCCGCGCCAGAACCGCCCGCAACTTCCCGGCTTCCACCATCTGCAAGGGGCCGAAGTCGTGGACTGCTCCGGTCGCCTCGGCCTGACGTCGATCACCATCCGCAGCGCCAATGGCGGCCTTGAGACCGTCCAATGCACCGCCCTTGGTACCTCCGGCGGCTGGAACCCCAACCTCAACATCGCCTCCCACCACCGCTCGCAACCCGCCTGGAACGACACCATCGCCGCCTTCACCCCCGGCATGGGTGGGCCCACCAACCTGACAACGGCCGGGGCCGCCGCCGGCCGGTTTTCCACCCACGGCGCCCTGTCGTCAGGCGATGCCGCCGCCCGTGCCGCGCTGGAAAGCCTCGGCCTGAACGCCCCGGCCCATCCGCTGCCCGAGGCCGAAGACGCCCCCATCGCCATCACCCCGCATTGGTACGTCAAGGGCAAGGGCCGCGCCTGGGTCGACCCGCAGAACGATGTCACCATCAAGGACATCAAACTCGCCCATCAGGAAAACTATGCCTCGGTCGAACATCTGAAACGCTACACAACCCTCGGCATGGCGACGGATCAGGGCAAGACCGGCAATGTCATCGGCCTCGCGGTGATGGCAGACCTGACTGGCCAGACCATCCCCGAAACCGGCACCACCACCTACCGTCCGCCCTATACCCCGGTAGCGATGGGGGCTCTGGCGGGTCGGGGCAGGGGTCAGGATTTCAAACCCAAACGCCTGACACCCAGCCATAAATGGGCCGCCGAGCAGGGTGCGGTGTTTGTCGAGGTCGGTTACTGGCTCCGCACCCAATGGCTGCCGCGTCCCGGCGAAACCCACTGGCGCCAATCAGTCGACCGTGAGGTGCTGCAAACCCGCAAGTCGGTCGGCATCTGCGATGTCACGACCTTGGGCAAGATCGACATCCAGGGCACCGACGCGGGTACCTTCCTCGACCGGGTCTACGCCAACACCTTTTCAACCCTCGGCATCGGCAAATGCCGCTACGGGCTGATGCTGCGCGAGGATGGCATCGTGTTCGATGATGGCACCACCGCCCGGATGGGTCAGAATGAATATGTGATGACCACAACCACCGGAGCCTGTTGCAGAAACTGGTGGATCAGGACATCTCGAACGACGCCTTCCCCTATATGGCCGCCGGTGAGATCACCGTCCGGGGCCTGCGCGCCCGGCTGTTCCGCATCTCGTTTTCCGGTGAACTGGCCTATGAAATCGCCGTGCCCACCCGCTATGGCGACGCCCTGATCCGCGCCCTGGTGCAAGCCGGCCAGGAATTCGACGCCGTGGTCTACGGCACCGAGGCACTCGGTGTGATGCGGATCGAAAAGGGCCATGTCGCGGGCAACGAGCTGAACGGCCAAAGTACCGCGCTCAACATGGGTCTCGCCAAGATGGTCAGCCGCAAGAAGGACGCCATCGGCATGGCGTTGTCCGCCCGTGAGGGGCTGACAAAAGATGACGGCCTGCGCCTCGTCGGCGTCAAACCGGTTGACCTGGCCATGCCGATGCAGGCCGGTTCGAATTTCCTGAAGACCGGCATGGCCGCGACTGCGGAGCATGACGATGGCTGGCTGACCTCGCTGGTGTTCTCGCCGCATCTCGGCCATTACATCGCGCTCGGCTATTTGAAGAACGGCTCCGCCCGGCTTGGCGAACGGATGCGCGTCGTCAACCTGCTCAACAAAACCGAGGTGGAAGTGGACATAATCAGCCCGCATTTCATCGACCCGGACGGGAGTCGCCTGCGTGTTTGACCCAATCACCCCGCTCGGCCATGCCGACCCGCAAACCCTCACCATCGGCCTGTTCACCATCGCCGAACGCAGCGACACCGCCTTGGCCTCGCTCGCCACCAGGCGCGGCCGCAGCGATGACATCACCCGGGCCGCTGCTGCAAACGGCGTCCCGTTGCCAGACCCCGGACGCTATGCCTCTGAAACCCTGTCGGCGTTCTGGCTGTCACCGGACATGTGGATGGTCGAAGCCCCTTTTGCCAGCCATGAAGACATCCGCGCCCACCTGCTGGCGATCTTCCACGACGCCGCCTCGATCACCGAACAGACCGACGCCTGGGTCCGCTTCGACCTGACCGCCGCAAACCTGCCCGACCTGATGGAGCGGCTGTGCAACGTCGACCTGCGTGCCGCCGCTGACCACGCCGCCACCCGCACCGTCATCGACCATCTTGGCTGCTATCTGATCAAACGCAGCGCCACCACGATCACCCTCTATGGCCCGCGCTCGTCCGCCGAAACTCTGCTGCACGCCCTGACCGTCGCGGCAAACTCGCTGACCTAGCCCCTACATATTGGCCCAAATATCCCCGCCGGAGGCTTCAAGCCACAATCTTGCGTTGCGAAATTTTTCCCAGTAGTGAAAATAGCCAAACGCAGATTGAAAAGGGGATGCGATGACCGACGACGCAATTCCGTTGATCCCCCGGGGCAAGCCGGCCTTCGATCAGGACCCGCACCGGGTCCGCGACATCACCGAACGCAATCTTGAGGCGGCGATTGGCCGCGAGGTCCGCGCCTTTCGGCGCCAGCAGGGTCTGACCGTCGCCGATCTGGCGACCGTCACCGGCCTGTCGATCGGCATGTTGTCGAAAATCGAGAACGGCATCACCTCACCGTCGCTGACCACTCTGCAGGTCTTGTCGCACGCCTTCTCGGTCCCGGTCACCGCCTTCTTCAAATCCTATGAGGAACGCCGCGAGGTCCAGCATGTCAAAGCCGGCGACCATGTCGAGATCGAACGTCGCGGCACCAGGGCCGGGCATCAATACAACCTCCTCGGCCATATCGGCTCCAACTCGTCCGGCGTCGTGGTCGAACCCTATCTGATCACGCTGACCACTGAATCCGACGTGTTCCCGGCGTTTCAGCATGAAGGGCTTGAACTGCTCTACATGCTCGAAGGTGAGGTGACCTACCGCCACGGCGACCAGCTCTTCCACCTCAAACCCGGCGACAGCCTGTTTTTCGACGCCGATGCGCGCCACGGCCCGGAAGTGCTGAACCGGTTGCCCGCGCGATATCTGTCCGTGATCGCCTATCCGCAGGGCTGACTTGCGCGGAAGCCTTCAGGCCTTGGGCGCAACCAAAGCCAGGGCCTGACGCATCCGCGCCGTCTTGTAGGCATCGAATATCGAGATGGCATAGACGAACAAGCCGCCCGACAACTTGCCGACCAGCGAGATTTCGGGGCCTGCCGTCACCACGGTGAAAGCCCCGAGCAGCACCATGAAGAACAGAAAGGTCAGCCCGCGAAACGGCAGGCGGTTCCACACCTGCCCCGACCCCGGCAGGATAATGGCCGACACCAGCACGACATAGGGATTGATCGGGCGCGGTTCAGCCATGCATCGTCTCCTCGCTTGCCGCCAGAGCATCGCGCATCGCGGTCATGACGTCCAGATAGGGCAGCACCCGGGCGGCTGGCAACGGACGCTTGCCCATTTCGGCGTCGCGGAACAGCAGATAGGCGCCCCGGTCGGCCTCTTCGCCCAACAGCACAACCCGCAGTCCCTTGGGCGACAGCACCACCTCTTTCACCTTGGGGTCACCAAACCACGCGGCAAGGCCCGCGATCACCTCGCGGGGCGGCAACAGCGCCGCATCGTCGCAGCGCAGCGCGCAGTCGTCCGGAAAGCCCGGCGGCAGGGCCACGGCTTCCGACATCAGGGCGAAATGCGAAAACACCTCGTTCTGGGTGGGCCGCGCCATGATATGGATCTCGGTTCGCACCGCAACGGGCTCGGTCAGCGTGATCAGCACCCAAAGCGCCGGCAGCTTGCGATAGGTCAGCGTGTCGGGCAGCGCCTGCAAGTCAAAGCTGACCCCCCTCCGCCGCCCGGCCAGTCGGGCAAAGCCGGTCGGCTCGACCCTGGTGAATGCGCCGTCCAGCACCCCCGCGACCTCGGCGAAATAACCGGCCCGCGCCGCCCGGCGTTGCCGCCCGGCCGCCAGATTTTGCGGGATCAGCCAGCCAAGGACAGTGGCAAGACCCGCCAGCAGCAATACCAGAAGCAACGACACATCATGGCCTTTTC
>JBDTQR010000094.1:0-16441 GCA_039932095.1 bacterium
CTGGACGCTTTTAATTGTCGTTATATATCAGAATGTTGCGGCGAAAATCAACCTTAGCGAAAGGTTGGCGCAAACGGCATGGGGTATGGAGGCCGCGCCCGCAAAGGTTTGACAATTGGGGCCTTACTTGAGAAAAAGATTAGCCAATCGCCTAACCATGGAGGCAGAACCATGCCCACGACCAATTTCAAAACCACTCTGAGCGGCAAGACAACCGGTCCGACCGGCATTGTGGTGCCGCCTGAGCATATCGCGGCGCTTGGTGGCGGCAAGAAACCTGCAGTCATGGTCACGGTCAACGGCTATGCCTATACGACGACCGTCGGCATCATGGACGGGCAAGCCATGCTGCCGTTCAGTTCGGACCATCGCAAGGCGTCCGGCCTGAAGGCGGGCGATCCGATTGAGGTGGCACTGACCCTTGAAACCACGCCGCGGGTGGTGGAGGTGCCAGAGGATCTGGCGTCGGCGCTGGAAGCCGCTGGCCTGCGGGGCACGTTTGACACCTGTGCGCCGTCCAAGCGCAAGGAATGGGTGCGACAGGTGATCGAAGCCAAGGCGGCGGAGACCCGTTTGCGACGCGTGGAGAAAGTGGTCGTTGAGGTGAAGGGCAAGTAGAGCGGTCTGTCGGCCGTGCGACCACCGCTGACCTGACCCGCAGAAGCCGAGGAGAGCGACACAGTGACGGCGATCAGCGCACAGCAGGACGAACAGCTTCTCGCGGAACTGGGCAGATGCGAGACCGGCGTTTGGGATGCGCTGATCCGTGGCGATATTGCGGCGGACGCGGCGGCCTTGGCGGATAATTTTCTGGGAGTTTACGCCGATGGTTTTGCCGTGAAGGCGGACCATGTCCAATCGCTTGAACACGGCGCGACGATGCAATCATATGATCTGAGCAGTATGCGGGTGATGGCGTTGGGGGCGGACCACGCGGTGCTGTCGTATCGAGCGGATTTCCTGCGCGTCGGGCAAGCCCGGCCAGAGGCGATGTATATCAGTTCGATCTGGCAACGGACGGCTGCGGGCTGGATCAACGTCTTCAGTCAGGACACATCAGCGGTTGACTGAAGGTTACAGGCCATGGGACCGAACAAGGGTGGATGGACCCGACCGCGCAGGTCTGGGCCCTGAAGATGTGTCACTCAGCGATGTCAGAGGGCGGTGCCGTCCCGTGCGGGAGGTCGGGCGCTGCCCGGCGCGCATATGCGCTTGATGCCGGGCGAAGAAGGCGGATGAGTGAGTTCGGTTCCGTCAACACTCTTTCTGCGGTGGCAAAGTCCGAGCCTAAGGCCCAAGACGGCTTTTCGCGATTAAGGCTGCAGCGACTGGCTTACCCAACCGCGAAATGTGAAGCCAGCATAGAATTGCCGCACATTGCCAAACCCGGCCTCTTGCAGCAGCGCTTCGTCTTCTGCAGGGCTGAGGATCGGCAACTCGGCGGCGATCTTGGAGGCGCCTTCCCGGGCGCGTTCGGCGGGGACGCCATTGTGGATGGCGAAGGCGGCATAGCGGTCGAGCCAGACGGTGCGTTCAGCTTTGTCGCCGGGGATGGAGAGGTGGGCGACGATGAAGGGGGCACCGGGTTTCAGTCGGGCGCGGATGGCTTGCAGGGTGGCGAGTTTGTCCGCGACGGGAACGAAATGCATGGTCAGGATGCAGGTGGCGGCGTCGTGGCGGCGCAACGGCGCGTCGTTGACATAGCCTTCGATCAGGTTGGCGCGGGCGGCATCGGGGCCCATGGTCCGGGTGGCGAGGGCAAGCATTGCGGCGCTGGGGTCGACGCTGGTGAAGCGCCAGTCAGGGTGGTTGCGGGCGAAATGGCTGAGTTCAAGACCGCCGCCGGCACCGAGGATGAAAAGACGTGCTGCCTTGGGAAGATGTTCGGACAGCAACAGGTCGGTCATCGTGATCAGGCTGTCATAGCCCGGCACCTGACGGCGCGGGCCCTCGGCGTAGCGGGTGACAGCATCGGGGTCGCTGAAGGGGGTCAACGGTGTTGCTCGCGGTCAAACTCGGGGTCGGCGCCGGGGACCGGGTCGTAGCCATGGCCGCCCCATGGATGACAGCGGCACAGGCGATGGGCGGCGAGATAGCCGCCTTTCAGCGCGCCGTCGCGGTCGAGCGCCTCCAGCGCGTAGACCGAGCAGGTCGGCTGGTAGCGGCAGTCCATGCCGAGCCAAGGGCTGAGAAACAGCCGGTAGGCCTGAACGGGCAGGGCGAGGATACGGGCGGCGGGGGTCATTTGCGGTCCCGGTGGACGGAGGACAACGCAGATGTAAGGTCGGAGAGCAGATCTGTGAAGGGGCGCGACACCGTGGCCTCGGGTCTGACAACCAGAACGTAGTCCCAGCCGGGTTGCGCGAGGCCGGGGAGGATGTCGCGGGCGAGGGCGCGCAAGCGGCGTTTGGCGCGGTTGCGGGTGACCGCGTTGCCGATCTTCTTGGAAGCGGTAAAGCCGACGCGGGTGACAGGCTGGTCATCGGCGCGGTTGCGGGCCTGCAGCATGAAGCTGGGGGTGCCCTGACGGCGGGCGGAGGCGGCTTTCAGGAAATCCGGGCGGTTGCGCAGGGTTTCGAGTTGCACAAAATGCGAAACCGCCGGAGGGGGGCCGGACGCGGTGGCGGTGTCGCCCTTGTCCGGTGCCTGCGGCGGTGTCATGCGTCTCTCCATCGTCCGACCCCGGAGGGGCCGGTCAGGATCAGGCCGACAGTTTCTTGCGACCGCGCGCGCGGCGGGCGTTCAGGACCAGACGGCCGCCCTTGGTCGCCATGCGGGCACGAAAACCGTGGCGGCGGGCGCGGACGAGGTTCGAAGGTTGAAAGGTGCGCTTCATCGCGGTCTCCATCATGCCCCGAAGCCCGAAAGATTCGGGGGCGTAAACTTGAAGTCCGTCCTTTAGGGGGGCTGGCGGGGTAAGTCAACGCAGGCGGGGCGAAATCTTCGCCAAAATCAGCAGAGCCGGTGGAAATGCCGGGCAGGGTGAAAAAGCGTTCGTTAGGGGGATGGGCGTGGCTGTCAAAGGCCGGTCCGGGTCAGGGCGGTGTCCAGTTCTGTCCAGTCGGCCAGCCGGAGCCGCACGACCAGTGTCAAGACCTGGGTTCGGAAGCGTTGCGGCAGGCGGACGGCGTCTTTTTCGGTGGTGACCAATTGCGCGCCACGCGCTGCCGCCTCCAGTTCAAGGCGCTTCATCAGGGCTTCGGACAACGGTTGGTGATCGTCGAGGGCGACTTCGCGGACAATCTCTGCCCCCTCGCCGCGCAGGGTGGCGAAGAATTTGGCGGGGTTGCCGATCCCGGCGAAGGCGATGACTTTGGCCCCCTGCCAGTCCATGCCCATCTGCAAGGGGGTCAGAACACCGGACAGCACGGGTTTGCCAAGGTCGGGCCAGGTGGTGCGGAACTGGGTCTGTGCAGCGGCGTCACCGATGGCGAGGATCAGATCGGCGCGCTTGAGCCCGGTCGTCACCGGTTCGCGCAGAGGGCCGGCGGGCAGGCAGCGGCCATTGCCGAAGCCCTGGGCGGCATCGACCACGATCAGCGACAGGTCTTTGACCACCGAGGGGTTCTGAAAGCCGTCGTCGAGCAGGATGACCGTGGCCCCGGCGCCTTCGGCCAGGTGGACGGCGGCGGCGCGGTCGCGGCCGATGAAAGTGCTGGCGAAGGCGGACAGCAGCAGGGGTTCGTCACCGACCTGTGCCGCAGAATGCCGGTTTTCAATGACTTGCAGCGGGCCGGGCAGGCTGCCGCCATAGCCGCGACTGACCACTGCGACCTTGTGGCCGCGCGCCTGCAGCCGCTCGATGAGGGCTATGGTGGTCGGGGTCTTGCCGGTGCCACCGATATTGAGATTGCCGATGCAGACCACCGGTACCTTGGCGCGGTAGCCCGGTCCCGCCACCCGGCGCGCAGTGGCAGCGCCGTAAAGCCAGCCCAGCGGGGCCAGGGCGAGGGCAGCCAGACCGGGTTGGCTGGACGGGTTTTGCCAGAAGGCGGGCGGGCGCATCAGGCGGTGCCGTCCATCAGATTGCGAATCAGCGACATGGCGCGGTCGGTCGCCTCGGTTCCTTCGGACGCGATGATCCAGGCGGCGCGGGCCTGTCGGGCGGCGCGGTCGGGTGACAAGAGGTCGCCAAGCGCCTCGGCCAGATCGCGGCCAGAGGCCACCATGCGGGCGGCGCGGGCAGCACCAAGACGGCCGCAGACCGGGCCATAAATGCCGGGATTGGGGCCGTAAAGAATTGCTGAACCGAGCGCGGCAGGCTCCATCGGGCTGCGGGCACAGCCATCGCCATGCAGACTGCCGCCCAGAAAGGTGACCGGGGCCAGACGATACCACAGGCCATATTCGCTGGCGTCGGGGATATAGACCTCGGTTTCGCCATCGGGATCCTGATCGCGGCGGCGCAGGGCGACGCGCCAGCCCTCTTCCGCCTCCAGTCTGGCGGCGATGTCGGGCGCGAGGTCAGGGTCTTGCGGCACCAGAATCAACAACAGGCGGTGGGCGAGTTGCAGCGACTGGCGATGGGCGGTGATCACGTCTGCCAGTTCGTCGGCAGTGACATCGGCGGCGAGCCAGGTCGGTCTGGTCGCCATGACCTCGGCCAAAGCCTCGCGGTCCCGTTCGACATAGGGCAGCGCGGCACTGGCCTCTTCCATGCGGCCGGTCACCTCGATCTGACCGGGTTCGGCGCCCAGTTTGCGAAAGATCCGGGCAGCGGCATCATCCAGCACCATCAGATGGCGAAAGCCGTGCAGGGTGGATTTGATCAGACCGGGATACCAGCCGTCACGGTCGTGAATCAGATGGGGCGCGCGGCCCGCTACCATCAGCACCGGCAGGTGGCGCTGACTACATTCGTAGACCATGGCGGGGTGCAGTTCTCCGTCGGAGAACACCGCGATCTCGGGGCGCCAGTGGTCGAGAAAATCCTGGACATCGGGCGGAAAATCCGGTGGTGGCGGCTGATGGATCGCGTCTGTGGGCAAGTGCGACGGCACGGTGCAGGTCAACACGACCTGAACACCGTCATCTTCGATCAGGTGGCGGGCAAGCTCTTGCATCGCGGCCAGCACCTCTTCGCCTGCCGCATGCAGCCAGACCAACGCCCCCGCCGGACGCGCCGGACGCTGGGGGGGCGCAAAAGGTCCGGGGCGGGCGGCGAGGTTGTAGAGGGTCAGACCAAGGGAATACGACATGGGCGGAGGGTCAGACGGTCAGGAGGACAGGATCACGTGAGAGCAGATCACGACGTCATGGCTTCGGTCGCGGAACCGGGTTTGGCCTCTTCGCGCAGGCGGTGAATGTTGGCGATGAAATAGCGCATATGGGCATTATCGACAGTGCGCTGCGCCTCGGCCTTCCAGGCCAGATAGGCGGTTTCGTAATTGGGGAACATGCCGACGATGTGGATTTTCGAAACATCGCGGAAGACGTTTTTCTCGGGGGCGACAAGTTCACCACCAAAGACGAGATGCAGACGTTGGGTCATGGGAAGGCTCCGGTAGGGTTGATTGGGTCTTACTGCAAAACCAGGGTAAGGGGAAACTGGTTAAGCGGAGCGGAAGCTCATAATATGTCCGGAACGAGCGGGAGGGACGGCCATGACGGTGCAAGATCGGGTGGATGCGGCGATTGACGCGGCTTTGGGCGAGCGGATCGTCGGATGCGTGGTTCTGGTGCAAAAGCCGGGCCAGATGACCTATGCGCGGGCGGCGGGGCTGGCGGACCGCGAGACCGGACGCGGCATGGCGCGGGACGCGGTGTTCCGGCTGGCCTCGGTCACCAAACCGATCGTGGCGGCCTGCGTGCTGCGGATGGTGGATCTTGGCCTTATTGGACTGGACGATCCGGTGACGAATTTTCTGCCAAGATTCAGACCGCGCTGTCCCGATGGGACAGAGGCGGTCATTCGGATCCGCGATCTGCTGACCCACACCTCGGGGTTGGGTTATGACGGGCCGGGGGCGTATCCAAGAGGATTGTCGGGACCGCTGATGTCGCTGGACGAGGTGATGCGGCGGATGGCGGAACAGCCCTTGATGTTCGCGCCCGGCACCCGATGGGAATATGGCATGTCGCTGGACGTGCTGGGCGCGGTGGTGGCCGAAATCAACGGGAGCGACGTGGGAGGGGCGGTGGCGCGCCATGTCACGGGGCCGCTTGGAATGGTCGATACGTTATTTGGCGTCAGCGACAAGGCGCGGCTGGCGGTGCCATATAGGGATGGGCCGCCGCCGATACGGATGGCAGGAGAAGTTGGCCACGGCGAGACGCGGTTTTCGGTGGACCGGATCCTTGAGCCGCGGGCGCCGCAATCGGGCGGGGCCGGGATGGCCGGAACGGCGGATGATGTGCTGCGGTTGCTGGCGGCACTGCAGGGAGATTTCCTGTCACCGCCCTTGCGCGCCGCCGCGCTGGCCAACCAGATCGGTGACGTGCCGCGCCGGGCGAGTGATGCGGGCAAGCGGTTCGGCTTTCTGGGGGCGGTGACGGTGGACCCTGCGGCGGCGGGCACGGCGATGCCGAAGGGCGCGGTGGATTGGGGCGGGGCCTGGGGCCACAACTGGGTGATTGATCCGCAGTCCGGGACAGTGGTGGTCTGTTGCACCAACACGACGTTCGAGGGTTGCAACGGGCCGTTCCGCGAAGAGATTGCCGCGGCGGTGTTTGGCTAGGCGCCTCCGGCGGGAGGCTGAGGGTTTTGACGGCGGCGTGCGGCTGGGTGACCTGGCCCTATACAGCCGATGGATTTCCCTGTATGGCCCCCGTCACGGCCCGAGGGTTCCGGTGCGTGCAGGCGAGGAGGCCTGTTTACGCGAAAGGGAATGAGGTGCCGCAATGGGTACTTCATGGGGCCACGGCCCCCTTTTCAGGAAACGACATGACCGATATTCAAATCGCGGCCCCTTTGGCTGCGTCGCTCGCATCCAAGGGATACGAGAGCCTTACACCCGTGCAATCCGCCATGCTGGGCGATGGGGTCGCCGGGCGCGACCTGCTGGTTTCAGCGCAGACCGGGTCGGGCAAGACCGTGGCCTTTGGCATTGCGATTGCCGATGAATTGCTGCTGGGCGCGGACCAGTTGCTGTACGCCGACAGCCCGATTGCGCTGGTGATTGCGCCAACCCGGGAATTGGCGCTGCAGGTGGCGCGGGAGCTGGACTGGCTGTATGCTGGCGCCTCGGCCAAGATTGCGACCTGTGTCGGTGGGATGGATTACCGGACCGAGAAGCGTGCCTTGGACCGCGGGGCGCATATTGTCGTCGGCACACCCGGGCGGTTGCGGGATCATATCGACCGCAAGTCTTTGGACCTGACCGGCATTCGCGCCGTGGTGCTGGATGAGGCGGACGAGATGCTTGATCTCGGGTTCCGCGAGGATCTGGAGTATATTCTGGGCATGGCCCCGGCCGAGCGGCGGACCCTGATGTTTTCGGCCACGGTGCCGAAGGAGATTGCCGCGCTTGCCAAGGATTTCCAGCGCGACGCGCTGCGCATCCAGACCCAGGGAGAGGCGCGCCAGCATGTCGACATCGAGTACCGGGCGCTGTCGGTGGCGGTGCGCGACAAGGAACATGCGATCTTCAACCTGCTGCGGTTTTACGAATCGCAGGCGGCGCTGGTGTTCTGCAAGACCCGCGCCAATGTGAGCCATCTTTATGCCCGGATGAGCAACCGGGGGTTTCAGGTCGTGGCGTTGTCGGGTGAGTTGAGCCAGGCCGAGCGGACCCATGCGTTGCAGGCCCTGCGCGATGGCCGGGCGCGGGTGTGCATTGCAACCGATGTGGCGGCGCGCGGGATTGACTTGCCGGGTCTGGATCTGGTGATCCACGCGGATCTGCCGTCGAATTCCGAGACGTTGCTGCATCGTTCGGGTCGGACCGGGCGGGCGGGCAACAAGGGCGTTTCGGCGCTGATCGTCGTTCCGGCCGAGTTCAAGAAGGCGCAGCGGTTGTTGCAGGGGGCCAAGGTTGTCGCGGCCTGGGACAAGCCGCCGTCGGCGGACGAGGTGCAGGAGCGCGATGATCTGCGGTTGCTTGACCATCCGTCGCTGACCGCTGATGTCAGTGATGAGGGCGATCTGGCGGCCAATCTTCTGGGCCGCTACGGTGCCGAGCAAATCGCCGGGGCCTTCATCAAGATGTGGCGCGACGGGCGGTCTGCCCCTGAGGTGCTGTCTGACAGTCTGCCGGTTCCTGCGGCCTCACCGCCGCGCGAACGCGGCGAATTCGGACCTTCGGTGTGGTTCCAGTTATCGGTTGGCCGGTCAGGCCGGGCCGAGGCGCGCTGGCTGCTGCCCAAGATTTGTGAAGCGGGCAATATCACCAAGGATGGCATTGGCGCGATACGGGTGCAGGAGGACCGGACCTTTGTGCAGATCCTGACTACGGCCGCCGGGAAATTCGGTCAGGGGGTTGAGCTGGAGTCGGGCGTGACGATGACCAAGCTGGATGGTGAGCCGGATCTGGACCGGCCCGAGCGGGCAGTGCGGGCCACCAAGCCCGAGCGCCGTGCCCCGGCCGCGCGCCCGGTGCGCGAAGAGACGGTGGTCAAGCGCGACAAGCCTGCCTATGTGCCGAAACCGCCGCGTGTGGTGGAGGATGTGCCCTCAGTGTCCGAGGCTGTGGAGCGGACTGCTCATGCTGACGCCCCGGTCCGCGAGGCCGAGAATAAGCCTTATGTGAAGCGGGAATATCCCAAGGCGGATGGGGCCGAGAAGAAGCCCTATGTCAAGCGCGAGTATCCCAAGGCCGAGGCCAAGACTTATGCGCCGCGGGGGGCCGGGGAGCCTTATGCCAAGGACGGGGCGAAGAAACCCTATGCCGCGAAACCGGATGGCGAGCGCAAGCCCTATGCCAAGCGGGACGATGCCAAGTCCTATGCGGCCAAGCCCTATGCGGCCAAGCCTTACGCTGCCAGAGCGGATGGCGCCAAAGCTGACGGTGATCGCAAGCCCTATGTGAAGCGTGACGCGCCGGCAGGCGAGCGCAAGACGCCTTGGGGAGCCAAGCCCGAGGGCAAGAGCGAGGGCTTCAAGCCGCGCTCGACCGGGTTCAAGTCGCATGGCGGCGGGGCGGACAAGCCCGGTCGCGCGGCGGGCTTCAAATCGCATGGGGCAGAGGCCAAGAGCTTTGCCAAGGCAAGGCCGGCGGCCCCCAAGGCGGATGCCAAGGACACCTCGAAGCGGTTTGTGCCACCGAAGAAGAAGTGATTTTCAGGGCCGCCCGTGGGCGGCCCATTTCCATGTGAATGATCGTTCTGGTACAGGTCTGGCGGATACAAAGAGCCGGGGCAATGACCACCAGACGGCCCCGGCGGGATGGATTTGTGAGACTCTGCCATCAGGGTCCCATGCCGCCTCCGCGCCGGGGCGGGCCCCGGGTCCCGTGACATGACCGGCGCCTACTCCGGCTTCAGTTGATCCAGCAAAACATGGTGCAAACCGGGGGCAGCGACCAGAACGCCGTTGGAACGCGGCAATTCGGCGTTGAAATGCAGCAGATCGCCGTTACGGTTCGTCACTATGGCGCCCGCACGCGCGGCGATCAGCGCACCGGCGGCGATGTCCCATTCCCAGGCCTGACGCAAGGACAGCATGCTGTCGAACGACCCATCGGCGACCAGACACAGGCGGTAGGCGACCGATGCGCGGAAATGGCGGGTCAGCTGAGGCACTTGCAGCCAGAGGTCGGGCGACAGGCTGGTTTTGGGGGTCAACAGGGTTGCGTCTTGCAACCCGGCACGCGCGCTGCAGTGGATCGGCGCGCCGTTGCAGGTGGCCGGTCCGTCCAGTGTGGCGGCGTAAAGCTGGTCCTTGGCAGGCAGATAGACCACAGCCGCCGTGACCACGCCATCCTGCGCCACGGCGAAGGAATGGGAAAAACTGCTGTCACCGGCAATGAAGGCCGCGGTGCCGTCGATCGGGTCGATCAGGAACAGATGTTCACAATCGAGCCGTTCGTCGGTATCTGGCGTCTCTTCCGAGAGCCAGCCATAGGTCGGGCGGGCGCCGCGCAGTCGGTCCAGCAGCATGTCATTGACGGCGATGTCGGCCTCGGTGACCGGCCCCTCGCCCGGCTTGTCCCAGACCTTGGGGTCGCGGCGGAAGTGGCGCATGGCGATCTTACCCGCAGCGCGGGCGGCGTCGGTCAGCAGGGCAAGGTCATGCTCCGGCAAGGGTCAGACCCTCGACCAAGAGCGAGGGCACACGGGTGGAAAGGTGTTGGCGGGCGTCATTGGCGGCGGTCATCCGCAGCAGCATGTCGCGCAGATTGCCCGCGATGGTGCATTCGTTGACCGGGTATTTGATCTCGCCCCCCACGACCCAGAACCCGGAGGCGCCGCGCGAATAGTCGCCGGTGGTCGGATTGATGGTAGAGCCGATCATCGAGGTGACCAACAGGCCGGTGCCCATGTCGCGCAGCAGGTCGGCGCGGCTGGCGGTGCCTTGCGTCAGGTCGATGTTGGAGGTCGAGGGCGACGGTGGCGACGAGGTCCCGCGGGAGGCGCTGGCCGTGGAGGTCATGTTCAGCTTGCGCGCGGTGCCAAGGTCGAGGGTCCAGCCGGTCAGCACGCCATTCTGCACGATGGTACGCCGGGCGGTTGGCAGGCCCTCGCCGTCAAACGGGCGCGACCCCGCGATGCGGGCACGGTGCGGGTCTTCGGTGAGGGACATTTGGGCGGGCAGGATCTGGCGGCCCAGACCGTCCATCAGCCAGGATGCGCCACGGGCGATCACCGCGCCGTTGATCGCCGACAGCAGGTGGCCGATCAGCGAGGCGGCGATGCGTTCGTCGAACAGAACGGGATAGGCACCGGTCGGCGGTTTGACCGAGCCTGCGCGTTCGAGGGTGCGCTGGGCCGCCAGAGCGCCGATTTCGGCGGCGGAGGGCATGTCTGAACCATGGATACGGCCTTCGCCGGCCCAGTCACGCTCCATCCCGGTGCCGCTGCCGGTGAAGGCGACGGCAGACAGCGAATGCGAAGTCCGGCCGTAGCCACCCGAAAAGCCGTTCGAGGTCGCCAGATGCATGTCACGCCGCGACCAGCCGGCCGAGGCTTCGACCTGGGTGATCCCGGCGCTGGCCAGTGCCGCCGCTTCGACGTCGCGAGCGGCGGTTTCCAAAGCCTTGGGCGAGGGTTCGTCGGACGGATCGGCAAGGTCGAGTGCTGCGACGTCCCAGCCCTCCGCCAACTGTCCGGCATCGGCCAGACCTACCGTCGGATCATTGGGCGCTTCGCGGGCCATGGCGACGGCGCGTTCGGCCAGACGCGCCAAAGTGCCGGGCGACACGTCGGATGCCGAGACGCAGGCCTGACGCCCGTCCATGAGCACCCGCAGGCCGACTTCGACGCCTTCGGAGCGTTCGGCCTGTTCCAGCTTGCCTTGCCGGATGTCGATGCTTTGCGAATTGCCCGCCACGGCAAGCGCGTCGGCAGCCTCGGCCCCGGCCTTGCGGGCCTGATCCAGCAGGGCTGCGGTCAGCGAGGAAAGATCATGGCTCATGGCAGGCTCCCTTTCCAGCCGATATGGGCGATTGTCGCGGCTGGGGCAAGGGGCGCGGCATCACAGCTGCGCGGGGATGATCCGCGCGCGTCAACCTTGACAGGTTTCCGCGCTTTGACCTGACGCGCGCGCTCGCCAGACCTGAAGGCCTGCCACGTGCGGGGTGAGGCAGTGCGGAGGCCCGTCAGGGATGAAGCGCGGCGGATCAGTTCAATTGCTGGCCGTTGGCGTAAAAATGCTTGTCCTTGAACTCCAGCGTCGAGGTGATTTCGTCCTTGGCCGCATCTGTATTGGCGAACATCGACAGCATCATGCGGCCCTGCATCGCCTGATCCTGCGGCAGAAGGCCCATCTTGACCAGCTTGTCGATCAGGGCGTTCAGCCCGGTGGCCTTGATGTCGATCTTGCCCGATGGCATCGGCATGCCGGGGATCGTCGCCACATCGGAATTGTCGAAGGTGAAGGCACCCATCGCGGTCACCTCGGCCCCCGCCACCCGGGCGAGGATCTGCGGGATATCCAGCGTGTTCAACAGGCCGGGCGAGTCGCTGGACCCACCCTCCATCGCCGTCGCCTCGGTCATCAGGTCTTTGGTCAGTGTGGCGCTGCCCTTGGTGTCGATGATCAGTGTGGCCGGGTCATGCGGCAGGCTGCCGGCGGGATCGACCATGGCCCACAAGCTGTCGGCCACTTTGAAGTCGACGACCTTCGCCAGCACGGTAAACGGTGCCGGCAAGGTGGATTTCGCCACCGGCATCGCCAGATCGACCGCCAGTTCGCTGAGATCGGCGCTGAGGTCGGGCACAGGAATCTCGGGCGAGGCGATGTTGACGGACAGCGCCTTGCTGCCCAGATTGAAATGCATCTTGCTGGCGTCCAGACTGAACCCGGTATCTGCGCCACCCAGCGACAGTTTCATCCGGGTTTCCTGCCCGGACGCACCCCCGGCGAAATCGAACGAGCTGGCGCCAAGACCGCTGCCGCCCGCCACTGTCAGACCCGCTTTCAGGGCTGCCGGAAAATCGCTGCTATCCTTGGCTGACCAGTTCGCGCCCTGAATGTCGATCTTGCTGGACAGGTCGCTGAGCGCGGCAGTGAGGGTAAATGCCTCGCCGTTCGACCCATCGGTGCCCGCCACATTCAGCGCCACCGACTTGCCGGTGGCATCGTAGTGGAACTTGTTGGCGTCCAGTGCCAGGGCGAAGCCACCGCCGCCCAGCGTGCCCGCCACTTTCATCGGCGCGCCGGCATCCTCGCCCGTGACGTCCAGCGACCCGATGCCATAGCTGGCCGAGGCGTCGAGTGTCATACCGGATTTCAGCGCCGCTTCGAAGTCGTCCGCCCCGGTGGCCGGCATGCCGGTCAACTCGGCCTTGCCGGCAATGTCGGCCAGCGACAGGGTCACATCGACATCCGAGCCGGGCTTGGCACCGGTGGTCTTGACCGTCACGGCCAGCGTCTTGGAGGCAAAATCCTCAGTCATATTGGTGCCGGATTCGCCCGCCTCGACCAGATAATTGCCCTTCACCCCGGTCAGTTTGGCGTTGGCGACCACATGCATCGCGGCGTCGCCCTCACCCTGGTTGGTATCTGCCGAAACCTCGAATACCGGCATTTCGGTGGCATAGCTGAGCGACTGTGGCACGCCGCTGGCCGTGATGTTGGCCCCGGGCATCGAGACATTCAGCGTCAGATCGACCGGCTTGGCACCCTCGACATCCTTGGCGGCAGCGGTGTGCAACTGGATGGGGTAGCTGTCGGGCAGCACGATGGCGACCGTGCCATCGCCCTTGTCGGTAAAGCGCAATTCGTCAATCGAAATGGTATCATTGCCACCAGTGCCGGTCATCGTGACGACCACGCCTTTGACCACCAGCGTGTCGCCGTTGGTTTCGGTGCTTGCGGCGGTGATCGTGGTGCCTTGACCGGCCGCCATGCCCTGCCAGTTCTGCCAGACCTCGTCCGGCGTCACATCGGCCCAGACGGCCTGGCTGGACAGAATAAAAGCGGCGGCAGTAAGCGATGATTTCGACATGATGACCCATCCGTGCTGAAAAGATTTTGGCCCAGCATCCAACGGCCTTGGGTTTCGGTCAAGGGATTTGCGCCATGAGGTGCTATTCGCCGTAGGGCACCCAGACGGTCTTGACCTCGGTTGCGGCGCGCAGAAAACTGCGGCCCTCGCCGTCGGGACCGAACCAGTCGCGGACGCGGGCATTGTTGACCCACGTTCGCTTGAGGTTCGATGCGGCCTCTTTCTCGATCATGGCGGACAGCGGGCTGGACGAAAACGACCAGACCGCATCGACATCCATATGGCCGGCCAGCGTCTTGGCCAGTTCGGCATGCGACCCGGTGACGATGTTCACCACCCCGCCGGGCAGGTCGGAGGTTTCCAGCACCTGGTAGAAATCGGTAGCGGCCAGCGGGGCGGTTTCGGACGGCACCAGAACACAGGTGTTGCCCATCGCGATGGCCGGGGCCATGACCGAGATCAGGCCAAGCAGCGGCGCCTCATCGGGGCAGAGCGTGCCGATCACACCGCAGGGTTCGTTCATCGCGATGGCGATGCCACGGATCGGCACCGATTTCACCGCGCCGTCGAATTTATCGGCCCAGGCTGCATAGGTGAACAGACGCTGGATGGCGGCCTCCACCTCGGCCTCACCCGCCCGCCCGGTCAGGTCGCGCAGACGGAGGGCGAATTCCGCGGCGCGGGCTGACAGGTTCTCGGCGATATAGAACAGGATCTGCGCGCGGGTATGGGCCGTGGCCTTGGCCCAGCCTTTCGCGGCATGGGCGGCCTCGACCGCGTTGCGGATGTCCTTGCGGTTGCCAAGACCGATCTGGCCCAAAAGCTTGCCCTTGGGCGAATAGACCGGCCTGGAATAGCCTCCGTCGGGCCGCGCCTGCTTGCCACCGATGAACAGCTTGGCGGTCCGGTCGAGGCCGCTGACCTCGGGTTTGGCCGGTTCGGGATTGGGTTTGGCCTGCGGCAAGGGCTTTGGTTTGGCCGTGGGTTTCAGATAGGCCAGCAGACCTTCCCAGCCACCCTCGCGTCCGAAACCGCTTTCACGGACGCCGCCAAAGCCGGCGGCGGCGTCGAACAGATTGGTGGCGTTGACCCAGACCACTCCGGCCTTCAGCTTGGGTGCGATGTCGAGCGCCAGATTGACATTCTCGGTCCAAAGGGTCGCGGCGAGGCCGTAGCGGGTGTTGTTGGCCAGTTCCACCGCCTCGGACGGGGTGCGAAAGGTCATCGAGACCAGAACCGGGCCGAAGATCTCCTCTTGCATCAGGGTCGAGGCGGCAGAGAGGCCGGTGATCAGGGTGGGCGGATAGTAGCAGCCAACCGGTACGTTGGTGGCGGCGTGGTAGACCTGACCATCGCTACAGGCGGTGACAAGATCGGTGATGGTGGCCAGTTGAATGGGGTCGACGATGGCGCCGACATCGATGCATTTGTCGAGCGGATCGCCGAGCCGCAGCCCGTCCATCCGGCGTTTCAGCTTGTCATGAAACCGGTCGGCGACGCCTTCCTGCACCAGAAGACGCGAGCCGGCACAGCAGACCTGTCCCTGATTGAACCAGATCGCATCGACAAGGCCTTCGATGGCGCTGTCAAGATCGGCATCGTCGAACACGATGTAGGGGCTCTTGCCGCCGAGTTCGAGCGTCAGCGCCTTGCCAGTGCCCGCCGTCGCCTCACGGATCTTGCGACCGACGGCGGTTGATCCGGTGAAGGCGATCTTGTTGACATCGGGGTGGTCCACAATGGCTGCCCCGGTTGCGCCATCGCCGGTGACCACGTTCAGAACGCCCTTGGGCAGCCCGGCCTCGCGGCTAAGCTCGGCAAACAGCAGCGCCGTCAGCGGGGTATATTCGGCAGGCTTCAGGACGACGGTGTTGCCAGCGGCCAGGGCCGGAGCGACTTTCCATGCCAGCATCAGGAGCGGGAAATTCCACGGGATGACCGCGCCGCAGACCCCCAGCGGTTGGAGGTCGGAGTGCTCGGAGGCCAGCAGTTGGGCGAGGCCGGCGTGATAGTAGAAATGGCGGGCGACGAGGGGGATGTCGATGTCGCGGCTTTCGCGGATCGGTTTGCCGTTGTCCATCGTCTCCAGAACCGCCAGCAGCCGGGAATTCTTCTGGACCAGCCGCGCCAGAGCATAGAGGGTCTTCGCCCGCTGATGCCCGGTCAGCGCCGCCCATTTCGGCTGGGCCCGCCGCGCGGCTTTGACAGCGGCGTCCAGATCGGCAGCACTGCCCTGCGTCACTGCGGCGAGCGTGGCCCCGGTCGCCGGGTTCCTTGTGTCGAAAGTCTCGCCAGCTTTGGTGAACGCGCCGTCAATCCAGTGCCCAAAGCGGTTGCCATGTTTGGCGAGCCAGGCCAGAGCCTCGGTATTGCTTTCCGGGGCCGGGCCGTAGTCCATGGTGTCAAAGATGTCGCGGACGGTCATGTCGTTGTCTCCAGTTCGGCGGCGCGTCTTGGGCCGGCCTGAGCCTCCGGCGGGGATATTTTGCCAATGTGTAGAAGCAAGTTTCCCCTACATATTGGTTCAAATATTCCGGGGTCCGGGGCAGCGCCCCGGTCTTGATCTGGCCCATGATCTAACCCATCGGGTGGCGGTTGCCGGCAGAGTAGCGGCCAGTCAGGTGATGCTCCAGCTGGCGTTCAATGTCGCCGAGCAGGGACGATGCGCCAAAGCGGAACAGATCGGGTTGCAGCCAGGGGTGGCCGAGTTCGTCTTTCATCAGCGCCTGATAGAGCAGCGCATCCTTGGCTTTGGAAATGCCGCCCGCAGGTTTGTAGCCGACCTTGATGCCGGTGCGGTCCTGGAAGTCGCGGATGCAGCGGATCATCGTCAGGGTGACCGGCAGCGTGGCGTTGACCTTTTCCTTGCCGGTCGAGGTCTTGATGAAATCGGCGCC
>JBDTQR010000095.1:0-16375 GCA_039932095.1 bacterium
GCGTGAGCGGGTGCATATGGCGCTGGTCATCGACGAATATGGCGGGGTTGACGGGTTGGTGACGATCGAGGACCTGATCGAGACGGTGATCGGCGAGATCGAGGATGAACACGACGAGGAAGAAGACAACCTGTGGAAAGAGGAAAAGCCCGGGGTGTTTCTGGCACAGGCCACTGCGCCGCTGGACGAATTTGAACCGGCACTTGGTGTGACCCTCAGGGTCAACGACGACGACAAGGACATCGACACGCTGGGTGGGTTGGTGATGGTCCGCACGGGCCGAATGCCCGCGCGGGGCGAGATCGTGCCACATGAGAGCGGGGTGGAGTTCGAGGTGGTCGACGCCGATCCACGCCGGATCAAGCGGCTGCGGGTCCGCCTGCCGGGGCAGGCCGTGGATGAGACCGGGTGACCGTGTCGGGTGACAGCGGCCCGTCGGGTGCCGCGTGCGGCTGAACCTGCGGTTTGCCGGGTGGCGCCGGGTCGGGATGGCCTTTGGTCTGGGGGCGTTGATGGCCCTGGGGCAGGCTCCTCTGGGACTGTGGTGGGTCACCCTGCCCGCCGTGGCATTGCTGCTGAACCGGTTGGCGGGGCAGAACTTGAGCGCTGCAATGTGGATGGGATGGTTCGCCGGGGCGGGCTATTTCGCGGTGGCGCTGAACTGGATCATCTCGCCTTTTCTGGTCAACGCCGCGCAGGACGGTTGGATGGCCCCGTTTGCCGTGGTGCTGTTGGCCTTCGGACTGGCGCTGTTCTGGGCGGCGGCTTGTGGTCTGGCATGGGGCTGGCGCAGGCCATTGCTGGCTTTGGTCACCACCCTGACGGTGGCGGAACTGCTGCGCGGCTATGTGCTGACCGGATTTCCCTGGGCCCTGATCGGGCATATCTGGATAGACCTGCCGCCAGATCAGGTCGCGGCTTTGATCGGCCCGAGCGGATTGACGCTGCTGACGCTGGCAGCGGCCGGGCTGCTGGCCCGGTGGCGACCGGTTTCGGTGACGATGGCGGTGGCTGTGGTTGCGGCGATGTGGGCCTATGGCTGGTTCATGCTGGCCCAACCTCTGCCGATGCCGCCGGGCGTTGTCGTGCGGCTGGTACAGCCCAATGCGCCCGAGGATGCCAAGTGGAACCCTGAACACGCGCAGATGTTCTTTGACCGGCTGATGACCGCGACCGCTTCACCGCCGACGCAGGGTATGGGCAAGGTTGATCTGGTGATCTGGCCGGAAACCGCCCTGCCCTATCTGGTGATCGAGAACCCCGACTTGCCCGCGATGATCGGTGGGGCGGCGCGCGGGGCGGCGGTGGCGGTCGGGATGCAGCGGGTCGCGGGGGGGCTCGGCTGGAACGCGATGCAGGTCTACGGCCCGGACGGGTCGCTGCTGGCCAGCTATGACAAGCATCATCTGGTGCCGTTTGGCGAATATATCCCGCTGGGAGACAGCGCGTTCGATCTGTTCGGCGTGTCGGCCTTCTCTGCCAAGACCGGCAATGCCTATACGGCGGGGCCCGGCCCTGCGGTGCTGGACCTGGGACCGAAGCTTGGCCATGTGATGCCGCTGATCTGTTATGAGGCGGTGTTTCCGCAGGATCTGCGCGGCCCGTCGCGGCCCGACTGGCTGATGCAGATCACCAATGATGCCTGGTTCGGCACCATCAGCGGACCGTTTCAGCACGCCGCGCAAGCCCGGCTCAGAGCAGTCGAGCAAGGGCTTCCGCTGGTCCGGGTTGCCAATACCGGCGTCACCGAGGTTGTCGATGCGCGGGGGCGGGTGACGGCGGAATTGCCGTTCGGAACCGAGGGCTTTCTCGATGCCGCCCTGCCCGGCCCGTTGCCTGCCACGCCCTATTCCAAATGGGGTGAGATCCCGGTTCTGGTGTTGCTCGCCGGACTATTGGCGCTGATCTTGGTAAAAGGTCGCCGACCGCTTGCTTGACCCTTGGCCGATTTGCGTCTACCTCGTCCTGCACCTGTCACAACGGCTTCCTGGCGTGACAGCTTACCCTTACCGGAGCACGTCCCCATGAGCCGAAAATCCTATGTCTTCACCTCTGAATCCGTGTCAGAGGGGCATCCCGACAAACTGTGCGACCGCGTGTCGGACGCCGTGCTGGATGCCTTTCTGACCGAAGAGGCCAATGCCCGCGTCGCCTGCGAGACTTTTGCCACCACCGGACGCGTCGTGGTGGGGGGGGAAGTCGGCCTAAGCGACCCGCAGGCGCTGAAGGTGATGACCGAGCGGGTCGAGGATATCGTCCGCGGCTGTGTCAGGGATATCGGCTACGAGCAGGATGAATTCCACTGGAACACGCTGCAGGTCCAGAACTATCTGCACAAGCAGTCCGCCCATATCGCACAAGGCGTCGACCGGGATGGCGCGGGTGATCAGGGCATCATGTTCGGCTATGCCTGCCGCGAAACCCCTGAACTGATGCCGGCGCCGATCCTGTATTCGCACGCCATCCTGCGCCGTCTGGCCGAGGTGCGCAAATCCGGTACCGAACCGACGTTGCGGCCCGATGCGAAATCGCAACTGAGTCTGCGTTATGAAGACGGCAAGCCTGTCGAGGTGATGTCGGTCGTGCTGTCGCATCAACACGCGCTGGAAAGCCAGACCTCGGCCGACATTCGCGCGATTGTCGAGCCTTACATCCGCGAGATCCTGCCCAATGGCTGGCTCACCGAAAACACGGAATGGTGGGTCAACCCGACCGGGACTTTCGTGATCGGCGGGCCGGATGGCGATGCTGGCCTGACCGGGCGCAAGATCATTGTCGATACCTATGGTGGTGCAGCCCCGCATGGCGGTGGCGCGTTCTCGGGCAAGGACCCGACCAAGGTTGACCGCTCGGCCGCCTATGCAGCGCGCTATCTGGCGAAGAATGTGGTGGCGTCGGGACTGGCGGATCGCTGCACCTTGCAAGTGTCTTACGCAATCGGGGTTGCCAAGCCGCTGTCGATCTATGTCGACACCCACGGCACCGGGCAAGTTGAAGAGGCCCGGATCGAGACTGCCGTGGCCGCTTGCATGGACCTTACTCCGCGCGGGATCCGGACTCATCTGGGGCTGGACCGGCCGATCTATGCCCGGACCTCGGCCTATGGCCACTTCGGGCGCGCGCCCGAGGCGGATGGTGGCTTTTCGTGGGAAAAGACCGATCTGGTCGAGGCGTTGAAGAAGGCGGTCTGAAGGATCGCTGGCAAACCACGTGTCAGGCCACAGAAAGTTCGACGGGGCAGAGGCGACGCTGCCCCTTTCGCTTTTCAAGTCGTCCGGGCAGTATCCGCCTCATCAGCGGCGCAGGGGTGCCGTGCCATGGCGAGGACCGGACATGACTGGCGATACATTGCGATATGCTGCGTTGATGCTGCTGGCCGGGGTCGGGATTCCGATACTGGCCGCATTGAATGCCCAGTTGGGCGGACGGATCGGCGCACCTGTCGCGGCCTCGGTCGTGTTGTTCGCGGTGGCCTTGGTCGCCTGCCTGGTGGTGCTGGCGTTTTCGGGACAGGCGGCGGCCTTTGCCAAGTTGTCCGTGCAGCCGAAGGGCCTGTTTCTCGCCGGCCTGTTTGTGGCCTTCTATGTGCTGTCGGTGACCTGGGTTGCGCCACGCTTCGGAGTCGGGAATGCCGTGTTCTGCGTGCTTCTGGGCCAGATGATCGCGGCGACGTTGATCGACCAGTTCGGGCTATTTGGCGCCATGGTCCGCACCGTCACGCTGACCCGTGGTCTGGGATTGACGGCGATGATCGCGGGGCTTGTCCTCCTTCAGCGCAGCTAGGCCCGGGTTCCTTCACTCATATCCAAAACCCCAGACCAATTAGCATTGACTTATTCATTAGCATATACTAATGATTCCGCATGATGCAGGACCCCAATCTTTCCGCCCTGATGCGAGCCCTGGCCGATCCCACGCGGCGCGGATTGTATGAGCGGATCAGCGAGGCCGCGGAAATCACCGTGGTCGATCTGACGGCGGGCAGTGGCGTGAGCCAAGGGGCGGTTTCGCAGCACCTGAAGGCGTTGCGCGAAGCGGGTCTGGTGGCCGAACGTCCAGAGGGGCGGCGGGTTTTCTACCACGCAACGCCCGAAGGGCTGGCGCCGCTGGTCACCTGGTTCGACCATTACGGCCTGTTCTGGCGCGACCGCTTCACCGACCTGCGCCGCCTGTTGCAACAGCTTGATCCCAAGGAGGATTCCGATGTCTGACATTGCTGAAATGACCAAGTCCATTGTGGTGGAAGACACCTTTCCCCACGCCCCCGCCGTTGTGTGGCGGGCGTTGACCGAAGGCGGTTTGATGGCGAAATGGATCATGCCGCCAACCGGCTTTGCCGCCGTTGTGGGCCAGGAGTTCACCTTTCAGACCAAACCGTTGGGCAAATGGGATGGGACCATTCATTGTCAGGTGCTGACGGTGGAACCAGAGCGCACGCTGGCCTATTCCTGGGCTGGCGGAGCCGATGATAATGCCGGTTACGGCTCGCGGTTGAACACGGTCGTAACCATGACACTTGAGGCAACCGCCGGTGGCACGCGGTTGCGGCTGGAACATGCGGGCTTTGATCTGCCGCGCAACGCAGTCGCTTATCAGAACATGAGCGATGGCTGGAAGGTCGTGATGGGGCGGTTCGGCAACGTATTGCCCGAGGCGGGAGATGGCCAAAATGGCTGAGAATATCACCGGGGGCTGCGACTGTGGCGCCATCCGCTACGAGAGCCGTGCCGCGCCGTTTCTGATGGTGGAATGCCAATGCCTGCACTGTCAAAAGGACAGCGGCACCGGCCATGCCTCGCACGTCCTGTTCGCGCGGTCGGAAGTGACGGTCACTGGCGCTGCCAGTTCTTGGGACATGCTGGGCGATAGTGGTACCACAAAGACCCGCGCGTTTTGCCCCGCCTGTGGCACGGCAGTCTATGGGACCTTTGCCGCGCAGCCCGATGTGTTGGCCGTGCGCGCCTCGACGCTGGACGACCCGAGCCTCTACAAGCCCGATTTCGCAACCTACCATGCGCGTGCGCAGGTCTGGGACCATCTGGACCCCGCGCTGAAGACCTACGACATCATGCCGCCTGGCTGAACCTTGCCACGGCGACGGATTTCGGGCAACGGAGCTGGGGTTCGACACGCAGGAGGCTGCCCGATGACCCAAACCGATGTTTCCGGCCTGACCCAGTTGGGTCAGTCCGCCGCCCTGCCCGCCAGCCCTGATCAGGCGGTGCTGGAGCGGGTGCCCGCGTCCCACGCCGGGACCCTTTACGTGGTGCGGTTCACGGCACCGGAGTTCACTTCGCTCTGCCCGATGACCGGACAGCCGGATTTCGCCCATATCGTGATCGACTATGTGCCGCGCAACTGGCTGGTGGAATCCAAGTCGCTGAAACTGTATCTGCATGCTTTTCGCAACCACGGGGCGTTCCATGAGGATTGCACGCTCGATATCGGCAAGAGGCTGGTTGGTCTGTTGGAGCCGGAATGGCTGCGCATCGGCGCCTATTGGTTCCCGCGCGGCGGCATTCCGATTGACGTGTTCTGGCAGACCGGGGCGGTGCCTGAAGGGGTGTGGTTGCCGGATCAGGGCGTGGCGCCCTATCGCGGGCGGGGATGACCCTGCGCCGCGGGAGGAGCAGCTTCGATGCGCTGCGCGACCAGTCTTTGCAGCCGCCAAAGGGCGCTGTCATGAATGCCCTTCGCCTCCAGATGGCTCACGGTGTTGAAAAGGTATTCCGCGCCGCTGCCGACATGGCCACAGGCCTTTGACAGCACGTCGGCCACGGCCTCCGGGGCAAGACGCCCGGCGTAATTGGCCGAGGCGCGGTTCATCACGAAGGCCAAGGCGGCGGCCTTTTGGCCACCCACCGTGACTGTGATCCAGCGCGGCATGTTGGTGATCGGTTTGACGGTGAATTCGCGGCGAAACAGCCGGTCAAGCTGGCCGGACTGATCCTCGGTTGGCAGGGTATAGAGCATGCCCTTGCACTGGCCGCCGCGGTCGAGCACCATCATCAGGCCGGGCAGATCGGGCGCACCGCGAAAGCGGGTCTGTTTGAGGCAGAACGAGCGATGCCAGCCATGGGCGGTCGCCTCGACCTCGGCGATGTGGGGGATCTCGGGTTTCCAGATCAGCGAGCCATAGGCAAACAGGCGGATCGGCTGGTCAGGGGCCGGATTGGTGGCGAGGATCGCCTGCACCTTTTCGGCATAGTCGGCGTCACTGTGCAGGGCGGCAGCGGCTGCGCCGGGATCGGCGACCAGTCGGTGGGCACGGGCGACATGGTCGGCTGTCAGATCCATGATCCGGGCCATGGACTTTCCTTCCTGCTTGACCCGGCCGACCGCTTCGGCCTATTTGCGCCTTCGCGAAACCGGGGCTTATATGACTGATCCTACAGCAGCGCGGCGGAATTTCTATGGGCGAATCCGGGGCAAGACGCTGCGGACTTCGCAAAAGGCCTATCTGGCCGAGGATCTTGGTCCATTGACCCTGACCGGGGTGACCCGGGAGGACAACCCGGCGCGGACTCCGGTGGACCTGTCGCTATTTGCTGGGCGATCCTTGTGGCTTGAGGTCGGATTTGGCGGCGGCGAGCATCTGGTGCAGATGGCGGCCCGCTATCCGGAGGTCGGGCTGATCGGCTGCGAGCCCTATGTGAATGGCATTGCGATGCTGCTGGGCAAGATCAGACAGGCCGGGATTGCCAATCTGCGGATCCATCCGGGCGATGTGCGGGATCTGTTCGAGGTATTGCCCACGGGAGTATTGCAGAAATGCTTCCTCAACTATCCCGACCCGTGGCCGAAGGCGCGCCACCACCGGCGGCGGTTCGTGACGCCGGGCTATCTGACGGCGCTGCGTCGGGTGATGGCGGTCGGGGCGGAGTTTCGCGTGGCGACGGATATCGCGGATTATGTCCGCCAGACACTGGAAGAGGTACCACAAGCCGGGTTTGCGCTGGTGTCAAAGGGCGACGTGGCATGGGACGACTGGATTTCCACCCGTTATGAGGTGAAAGCGCTGCGCGAGGGGCGGGCGCCCTATTACATGACTTTTCGCGCCCTCTAGAAACCTTGGCAAAACGCCCCTAGCTTTGGGCGATGTGCGGGCGTTTCACCATCACCCATCCGAATGAGGCCCTGGCGGCGCTGTTTGACGCGGTGCCGGGCAACGACCTGCCCGAAAGTCCGCGGTTCAACATCTGCCCGACCAATCCGGTGGCCGTGGTCACTTCGGACGGCGGCAGGCGTCTGCGGACGATGCGCTGGGGGCTGGTGCCCGCGTGGTACAAGGCGCCGACCGATGGGCCGTTGATCATCAACGCGCGGTCGGACACTGTGGCCGAGAAACCGGCGTTCCGCGAAGCGATACGGCAGCGGCGCTGCATTCTGCCAGCTTCGGGCTTTTATGAATGGAGTGCCGGGCCGAACGGCCGCCGATTGCCGTGGTACATCACCCGGACCGACGGCCAACCGATGGCATTTGGCGCGCTTTATTCGCATTGGGGCGAGATGGATACCGTGGCGATGGTCACGGTGGACGGCGGGGCGAACATGGCAGGCATCCATGACCGCGAGCCGGTCATTCTGGAGCCTGACGACTGGCCGCTGTGGCTTGGTGAGGCCGGTCATGGGGCGGCGGTGCTGATGAAGCCGACGCCGCAGGGCGTGTTGCACTCATGGCGGGTTGACCCTGCGGTGAACTCCAACCGCGCTCAGGGGCCGCAGTTGATCGAGCCGCTTGCACCATGAACCTGATCCTGTGCGCCACACCGCGCAGCGGGTCGACGCTGCTATGCGCGCTGCTGCGGTCGTCGGGGGTCGCGGGGTGGCCGGAATCGTGGTTTCGTCCGCAAGACATGGGCGAGTTTGCCGCGGATTGGCGGATTGCCCGCGCAGATGGCAGTTATGTTTGGTCGGATTATCTGACTGCGGCGCGGGCCGCAGGGTCCAGCGCAAATGGCGTGTTCGCGGTGCGGGTGATGTGGGATCATCTGGCACCGCTGGCGCGGCGATTGGGGGTAGATGGCGTGACCCCTGCCCTGCTGGAACGGACCTTTGGCCCCTGCCGCTATGTCCTGTTGACGCGCGGCGATCTGGTGGCGCAGGCGGTGTCGCGCCAAAAGGCCGAGGTCAGCGGCATGTGGCATCTGGGAATTGAAGAAGCGCTGCATCCGCGCCGCCCGGTTTATGATTTCGCGGCCATTTCAGGTTACATCGCCGAAGCGGAAGCGGACGAACGCGCTTGGGACGCGTGGTTCGCGCGGCACGACATCCTGCCACTGCGATTGCGCTATGAGCCGTTGTCGGCCGCCCCGGAAGAGACGGCGCGACGGGTGTTGCGGCATCTGGACCTGCCGGACGACGTGCCGATGTCGGCCCGGAACATTCGGATGGCCGACAGTGTCTCTGCCAATTGGGCAGCACGCTACCGGGCCGAGCGCGGCTGACTACAGGGCGAAACTGTCGGCACCAAGGCTCATCAGGCCCAGCAGGTTGATCTGCATGTCAGCCGTGCCGTTATGGTCGAGGTCAACTTGCACCAGCGTGTCGCCGCCGGTCTGGAACCAGCGGACACTGGCGGCAGACAGACTGAAATCGCCGCTGTCGACAAACAGCAGGTCGCCGTCAATGACCGCGCTCAGGTCGATCTTGTCGGTGCCCGCCAGGAAATCGGTGATCACATCGGCAGCGTGGGTGGCCAGGCTGTCATCGACGCCAAGGAAGACGAAGCTGTCCGCGCCGCCGCCGCCGGTCATCCGGTCGCTGCCGAAGCTGCCGCCGATCAGCACGTCATTGCCGACGCCGCCGTTCAGCACGTCCGACCCGACACCGCCGTCCAGCGTGTCATTGCCATTGCCGCCTTGCAGCGTGTCCGAGCCGTTGTCGCCAATCAGCCGGTCATTGCCGTCGCCGCCGGTGGCGAAGTCGCTGCCATAGCCGGTGTTCAGCCGGTCATCGCCGCTACCGCCGTCAAGGCTGTCGACGCCAGTGCCGCCGTTCAGCGTGTCATTGCCAAGGCCGCCGATCAACGTGTCATCGCCGCCCTGGCCGTTCAAGACATTGCTGCTGGTGTTGCCGGTCATCAGGTTGCCGCTGGAGTTACCGGTGCCGGTGAAGTTGCCGAAGCCGACCAGCGTCAGGTTTTCGAAGCCGACGCCAAGGGTATAGCTCATCCTTGCGTTGATCAGATCGGTGCCGCCGCTGTCGGACAGGTTGGTAATCTGGGTCAGAAAATAGGTGTCATCGCCTGCACCGCCAAAGACCGTACCGACCACGGTACCGCCACGACCGTCATAGGTGTTGGTGCCCTCGCCCAGAACGACATCGCCGACGATGGTGCCACTGTTGACAACGGCATCGTTGCCGCCACCCAGGGTGATGACGGTGACAGGCGGGTTGGGCAGATAGGCGAACAGGCCGTGGTTGACGACGGTGCTGCCGGCATCGCCGTCATGGTAAGTCACCGCCAGGATGCCGGTGATGGTGCCGTCATTGGTCAGGCTGAGGCTGCCACCGCTGAGCAGCTTGCCGAAAAGATAGCCGCTGGCCGAATTGGTGATGGTGCCGCCGAGTTGCAGGTCAATCGACGCGACAGTGGCGTCCAGCGTCGCCACAATCCCCTTGTTGGTGACCGTGACGCCAGCCACGGCCGAGACGATCGTTTCGGTCGTGGGCGCCGTGACATTCGAGATCACCCCATTGACGATGAGTTGGTCGCCCGTGGATGCAAATACGAAGGGCGCACTTGCGCCATTTTTGGTCGTGATCATAGGCCTGCCTCTTGCTCGATTGCGGCCGTGGGTCGGCCGTCTGAATTGATCTGACTGGTCTGGTCCGCAGCAGCCCGGGGGCCACCTTGCCGTGATTTTGCAGCAGATCGGAAAGCTGTCAAAAGAATTAACGAACGACCAATTCTTTTTCGGGCGGCCCTGTGATTTTGGACTCACTGGAGGCGGCGGGTCGGGCGCGGGTCAGGGTGTTGCGGCTTGACCTCGCCCGACCAATATTCTAGACCGCGATGCAGCCCAGCGGGCGTTGTGTAATGGTAAGACCTTAGCCTTCCAAGCTAAAGACGCGGGTTCGATTCCCGCCGCCCGCTCCAAAATCCCTCAGCTTGGTATCTCTGGCAGTTGCGGTGCATCCAGACCGTTGAATGGGTTTGCCCAGACCGGCAGTTGCATCAGGCGGTTGTGCCAGGCCTGAACGGCGGGGTAGTCAGCCAGCGGCAGACCGGCAAGGTCGGCGAAGGGCAGAACGCAGGCCAGTCGGAAATCGACGTAGGACAGGCCGTCCGACAGCAGCCAGTCGCGGGTGGAGAGTTCGGCTTGCAGGATATTGGCAGCGGCGGCGAATTCCTGTAGCCCTTCGGCCACCTTGTCGGCCAAAATCGGGCCGAGGCCATAGCGCTGTTTGGTGACCCGTTCAAAATGCACCATGTCGCAGGCGCGGACGAAGTTCCAATAGCCCCAGCTCAGCCAGCGGATCATGTCAGGCTGCGCGGCACCTTGGCGCCAGAAATCCGATCCGGCTTTCTGCGACAAGTAGCAGGCTATCGCGTCGGCTTCCCACAGGGCGGTGCCATCATCTGCGACCAGAATAGGCAGACCGCGGTTGGGGTTTAGAGCGAGGAATTTCGCGGCCTGATCGGGCGAAAACGGGCTGGCAAACTCGAACGTGACCGGTGCGCCCAGATGGCGGGCCGTCGCAACGGCCAGCCTGGGGTTATAGTTGCGGCTGAAGTAGAGTTTCAATGATCAGCCCTGAACAGCGGCAGGGTCCATCCACATCGGCTCGAACACATTGCCGTCAGGGTCGTTGAAGGTACGGGAATACATGAAGCCCATGTCCTGCGCGGGTTTGGGCTCAGAGCCACCTGCTTTGACCGCAGCCTCGGTGATCTTGTCCACGGCGGCACGGCTGTCTTGCGATAAGGCCACCATGACCGATGTGCCCTTGGCCGGATCGGCCAGAGGTTTTGTGGCGAAACCCTGGAACCGTTCGTGGTTCAGGATCATGAAATAGATCGACTCGGACAGCACCACGCAGGCGGCGGTCGGGTCGGAGAACTGTTCGTTGATGGTGTAGCCCAGAGCCTCAAAGAACTTGCGGCTGCGGGCGACATCGGTGACGGGGATGTTGACGAAGATCATCTGGGGCATGGTGCGTTCCAATACAAAGCTAACTTGCTAAGCGTTATCGGTTGACCGACCCGTTGGCAAGGGCTTTTGTCAGAGCAGACCGCGCAAGAGAAAGGAACCGCCGAGGAAGAACGCGCCGGCAGTGAAGCCGTACGCGCAGAGCGCGATCAGGGCGTTCATTCTGGTCATCGGGGTCTGAACCTCCAGCAGCTTTTCAGACTGGATCAGGCCACCCCAGGAAATCAGGATGAAGAACAGGATGAAGTAGGAATGGGTGAACCACGCCAGGGCAGCCCCAATCACCGTCATCGCGATGGAAACCTGCCGGGTGGCCCAGGGGATAAAAGTCTGGCACAGGATTTGTACCATGCGACCGCCGTCAAGCGGCCAGAACGGCAGCAGGTTGAAGAAGTTGAACGATGCCAGCACCATGGCGAAGATCAAAAGCATGCCAGCCAGAATTGGCGTCTGCGTGAAGAGCAGGTTCGACAGGGCAAAGGCGATTGCCATCGGGGCGAGGCAGATCGCCGGGCCCATGATGGCGATGAAAAACGCCGCGTTCTGGGTGGCAGGCAGGCGGCTGGAGATCGCGACGCCGCCCAAGAGCGGGATCAGGCGGAAGCGGGCATCGGAATGGCCGCAGACCCGGTAGGCGGCGACATGGCCGTATTCATGCACGACGACCGACAGCACAAGTGCCACGCCGAACACCCAGCCGTAAAAATAGATCGCAACGGCGATGGCCAGCGCGCCAAGGCCGGCAGCGTTGGGGTCAAAGCCGGCGAGCCGAAACGACCTTGACCCCGGCACGATGATACCGCCGCGCAAGATGACCCAAATGCCGGCGGCCACGCCGACGGCCAGAAGCAGGGCAATCATCCGGCGGAACCGGATCGCATGTCAGAGCCCCTCTTGCTGCGGCATTCCCAGCACATGGAAGCCGCCATCGACGCGGATGATCTCACCCGTCGTGCAGGCGCCATAGGCAGAGGCGAGGTAGACCGCGGTGCCGCCGATCGATTCAAGCGTTGCATTGGCGCGCAGGGGCGCATTGGCCTCGGTATGGCGGAAGGTGGCGCGGGCACCGCCGATCGCCGCGCCGGCCAGAGTCTTCATCGGACCGGGCGAGATGGCGTTGACCCTTATGCCTTGCGGGCCGAGGTCATTGGCGAGGTAGCGGGTGGCGGATTCCAGCGCGGCCTTGGCGACGCCCATGACGTTGTAATTCGGCGTGACGCGGTTGGAGCCCTGAAAGGTCAGGGTCAGCAAAGTGCCACCGTTCGGCATCAGGTCGGCCGCGCGGCGCGACACGTCGATGAAGCTGAAGCAGGAGATCGCGAGCGAGTTGGAGAAGTTGCCGCGCGAGGTGTTGATGAACCGGCCGGTCAACTCGTTCTTGTCGGAAAACGCGATGGCGTGGACAAGGAAGTCAATGCTGCCCCAGCGGTCCTTCAATGCGGCAAAGCAGGCGGTCAGACTGTCGTCGTTCATCACGTCGACGTCGACAAGGAAGTCTGAGCCGACCGAGGCGGCGAGGGGTTCGACGCGCTTGCCGAACGCCTCGCCCTGATAGGAGAAGGCGAGTTCCGCACCTTCGTCGGCCATCGCGCGGGCAATGCCCCAGGCAATGGAGCGTTCGTTGGCCACGCCCATGATCAAGCCGCGCTTGCCCTGCAACAATTCCGCCATGAATTCCTCCGATTATCGATTTTTCTGCGAAAAATCAACCGCTTCAGCCGAGATATTTGCTCATCAGCAGGGTCGCGTTGGTGCCGCCAAAGCCGAAACTGTTGGACAGGACCGAGTCCAGCGGGACGTTTTCACGCAGGACCTGCACGATTTCGCCGGGGTCAAGGGCGGGATCGAGGGTGGTGATATTGGCGGAGGCTGCGATGAAACTGCCGTTCATCATCAGAAGGGAATAGATTGCCTCATGCACGCCGGTGGCTCCAAGAGAATGGCCGGTCAGCGATTTGGTCGAGGCGACCGGGGGCGTCGAACCACGGCCAAAAACCCGGCGGATTGCCTGCATCTCGGTCACGTCACCCACCGAAGTCGAGGTGCCGTGACTGTTGATATAGTCGATGTGGCGGCCTTCGGGCAGGGTGGCGACGGCGAGTTTCATCGAACGCTCGCCACCTTCGCCCGACGGGGCGACCATGTCATAGCCGTCCGAGGTGGCGCCGTAGCCGGTGACCTCACCATAGATCTTGGCGCCGCGGGCCAGGGCGTGGGACAATTCCTCCAGCACCACGACCCCGCCACCACCGGCGATGACAAAGCCGTCACGGGTTGCGTCATAGGCGCGGGAGGCGGTTTCGGGGGTGTCGTTGTATTTGGACGACATGGCGCCCATGGCGTCAAACAGGCAGGACAGGGTCCAGTCCAGTTCCTCGCCGCCGCCAGCAAAAACGATGTCCTGCTTGCCCATTTGAATCAGTTCGACCCCATTGCCGATGCAATGCGCCGAGGTCGAGCAGGCCGAGGTGATCGAATAGTTGACGCCCTTGATCTTGAACGGCGTGGCCAGGCAGGCCGAGTTGGTCGACGACATGCAGCGGGTGACCATGAACGGACCCATCTTCTTGGGCGCGCCCTTGTTTATCACGGCATCGAAGGCGAGAAAGAAGTTGGAGGTCGAAGGGCCGCCAGACCCCATGATCAGGCCGGAGCGCTCGTTGGAGATGTCGCCTTCTTCCAGACCGGAATCGGCGATGGCCTGCTTCATCGCAAGGAAGTTGTAGGACGCCCCCGGCCCCATGAAACGCAGGTCGCGCTTGTCGATGTGGTCTTCCAGTTTGATCTGAGGCTGGCCTTTGACCTGACTGCGAAAGCCGTGTTCAGCATAATCGGGGGCAAACACGATGCCGGATTTGCCGGCCCTGAGCGAGGCCTCGACCTCGGACGCGGAATTGCCGATGGGGGAGATGATGCCGATGCCGGTGATGACGACGCGACGCATGGAATGTCCTTTCCGGGATCAGGTGGCAGGCATCTGGTTGCAGCCATTACGTTGCAGATAGGGCGACCTTCATGTCGGTCACAAGATAGATGGTTTCGCCGTCAGCCTCTACCCGTCCGTTGGCCACACCCATGGTCAGGCGGCGGGTTTCGATGGCCTTGGTGAAATCGACGAAATAGCGCAACAGCTTGCGGTCCGGCCTGACCATGCCGGTCAGCTTGACCTCGCCGACGCCAAGCGCATAGCCCCTGCCCTGCCAGCCGCGCCAGCCAAGGTTGAAGCCGGTCAGTTGCCAAAGCCCGTCCAGACCGAGACAACCGGGCATGATCGGGTTGCCGGGAAAGTGGCAGTCGAAAAACCACAGGTCCGGAGTGATGTCGAACTCTGCCACGACATGGCCCTTGCCGAACTGGCCACCGTCACCGGAGATGTCGGTGATGCGGTCCATCATCAGCATCGGAGGCGCGGGAAGCTGGGCATTGCCGGGGCCAAAGAGTTCGCCCCGCGAGCAGGTCAACAGCGCCTCCTTGTCGAAGAATGTCGGATACGCGCCCATTCCGCCTGCTCCTGCCCCCGGTTGTTTCAACCCGTGTAACACCCCGTGAGAAGTGGTGGCAAGGGCGGCAGATCGCAAGGGGTGGATATCCGGCGGCGGCTTGGCGACAAAACCGGATAATTGGTTGTATCTGGGCCGCATCACCTTATCTTGGGCCCGGACCCAACTGGCCGAGGCATGATGATCCCACCTTTCCTGACGCGTTTTTTCAAGCATGAGGCGGCGGGCGGCGTGGTCCTGATCCTTGCGACCTGTGCAGCGCTGATTGTCGCCAATTCGCCGTTGCAGCCGTGGTATCTGGCGGCGCTGGACTCGCCTCTGTCGATCACGCTTGGTGGGACCGGGCTGACCAAGCCCTTGATCCTATGGATCAATGACGGGTTGATGGCGGTGTTCTTCTTTCTGATCGGGCTGGAATTGAAGCGTGAGGTGCTGGAGGGCAAGTTGCGGCGGCCATCCGACATCGTGCTGCCGGGCATGGCGGCGCTTGGCGGCATGGTGGTGCCGGCGCTGATCTATCTGGCGTTCAACTATGCCGGCGAGGTCCGCGGCTGGGCTATTCCGACCGCCACCGACATCGCTTTCGCTCTGGGCGTGCTGGCTTTGGTCGGCAAGGGGCTGCCGGATGGATTGAAGACCTTCTTGCTGACCCTGGCCATTCTGGACGACCTTGGTGCGATCCTGATCATCGCGATCTTCTATACCGACCATTTGCAACTGATGTATCTGGGTCTGGCATTGTTTCCGCTCGCTGGTCTGGCGCTGCTGCATTGGAGCAAGGCGCATCGGGTGGCTCCGGCGCTGCTGCTTGGCACGATCCTGTGGGTTCTGGTGCTGAAATCCGGCGTTCATGCGACACTGGCCGGGGTTGCAACAGCATTCTTCATTCCGTTGACCGATCACCGGGGCCATTCGCCGCTGCACCGGCTGGAACATGGATTGCAACCCTATGTCGGCTTCCTGATCGTGCCGCTGTTCGCCTTTGCCAATGCCGGGCTCAACCTCGACGGCATGTCGCTGCACGCCCTGGCCTCGCCGCTGACCATGGGGGTAGGCCTGGGGCTGGTGCTGGGCAAGTTCGTCGGCGTGATGGGGGCGACATTCCTGATGGTGCGGATCGGGCGGGCCTGGTTGCCGGAGGGGGCGACCTGGGCGCATATGGCGGGGATCGCGCTGTTGGCGGGGATCGGCTTCACCATGTCACTGTTCATCGGCGGCCTCAGCTTTGGCGAGGGGTTGCGCATGGATGAGGTGCGGCTGGGGGTCTTGGTGGCCTCGGCGGCTGCGGCGCTTGGCGGGTTCGGGCTTCTCAGATTGAAGCGGACATAACGGACTTGGACAGTGGCGCGGATCGGCGGTATGGTGGCGACGCAAAAAGCAAAGGCGAACAGATGGGTGCGGCAGAACATGGGCTGGTGACGTCATGGTTGGCGCGGGGCGACCTGCGACCAACCCGGCAGCGGCTGGCCTTGGCCACCTTGCTGGTGGGCGACGGTGAGAACCGCCATGTCACCGCCGAAAGCCTGTATGCGCTGACGACCGCGTCGGGTGAAAAGGTCAGCCTTGCGACGGTCTACAACACCCTGAGGGCGTTTTGTACGGCGGGCCTGATCAATGAGGTCGTGGTGGACGGCGCGCGCAGCTATTTCGACACCCGGATGGACGACCATCCGCATTTCTACTGGGAAGACAGCCATGCACTGACCGACGCCCCGGCGG
>JBDTQR010000096.1:0-16373 GCA_039932095.1 bacterium
TGAAATGCGTTGGCACCCCGATCGAGTTCAACCCGGTCATGAAAAACTCGCTCAACCGGTTGTTCAGCACGCCCTTGCCTTCCGCCGCTGCCGGGCTGACCAAGGGGGCCGACGGCATCGGCGTGCCCTCGTCCTTGAAATACTGCACCAATGTGCCGGGCTCGGGGCCTTCGTACAGGATTTTGGCCTTGCCTTCGTAGACCTTCTTGCGCCGTGCCATAGTCTCTCCAAAACCCCAAAGACCGGGACGTGAGGCCCGGTCCGGTTCAGACAGCGCTATAGGCCAAAGGCGCAACCGTCGCAAGGCAATGCAGGCTTCCCCTTGCGGCGCGGGCTTCGGGAAGGCATATGGGATAGGACCATTCCAGCAGCCGAGGGCCAGACAATGACCACATTCGACGATCGCGAAAACGCCTTTGAATCCAAATACGCCCATGACGCCGACATGCAATTCCGCGCCGAAGCGCGGCGCAACAAATTGCTCGGCCTATGGGCTGCGGGTCTGCTGGGCAAAACTGGCGACGACGCCGCCACCTATGCGATGGAAGTGGTGACTGCCGATTTCGAAGAAGCTGGCAGCGAAGATGTCGTGCGCAAGGTGGCCACCGATCTGGCTGGCAAGGCCACGGCGGACGTCATTCGCGCCAAACTGGTTGAACTTGGCCCGGTTGCCAAGGCGCAACTGATGTCCGAACTCTGAAGGATCGTCCAATGGCACTCGACACCCTTTCCAAACTGCTCGCATCGCGCGACTGGCTGATGGCGGACGGTGCCACCGGGACCAATCTGTTCAACATGGGTCTGTCGGCCGGAGAGCCGCCCGAGTTCTGGAATGTCGACCAGCCGGACAACATCCGCCAGCTTTACAAATCTGCCGTGGATGCCGGGTCTGACATCTTTCTGACCAACACCTTCGGTGGCAATGCTGCGAGGCTGAAACTGCACAGCGCTCAGGGCCGGGTGCGCGAGTTGAACCGGATTGGCGCGTCGCTTGGCCGGGAGATTGCCGACGCCTCTGGCCGGACGGTCGTGGTGGCTGGCTCGGTTGGCCCGACCGGCGAGATTTTTCAGCCGATGGGCAACCTGACCCATGAAGACGCAGTCGCGATCTTCCACGAACAGGCCGAGGGTCTGAAAGAGGGCGGTGCCGACGTGCTCTGGGTCGAAACCATGTCCGCCTTCGAGGAGTACGCCGCTGCCGCCGAGGCCGCCGCCTTGGCCGGGATGCCATGGTGTGGCACGATGAGTTTCGACACCGCTGGCCGTACCATGATGGGTATCACCTCGGCTTCGCTGGCCGCGATGGTGGAAAAGCTGCCCAATCCGCCGATGGCGTTCGGGGCGAACTGCGGTGTTGGCGCGTCCGACCTGATGCGAACGGTGCTGGGATTTGAGGCGACGGGTACCGCTCGCCCGATCATCGCCAAGGGCAACGCCGGGATTCCGAAATACCACGAAGGCCATATCCATTATGATGGCACGCCTGACCTGATGGCCGAATATGCCGTGCTGGCACGCGACTCCGGGGTCCGGATCATTGGCGGCTGCTGCGGCACGATGCCCGAGCACCTTGCCGCGATGCGCCACGCATTGGAAACCCGGCCACGCGGCCCCTCGCCCTCGGTCGAGGCGATCCAGGCCAAACTCGGCGCGTTTTCATCCGCGTCCGATGGCACCGGCGACACGTCCGGCGACCCGAAACGCGAGCGTCGCGGCCGTCGCGGCTGAACCAAACCGGATGCACCCCAGCCGCAACATAGGGCGGGGTTCACCCCGGCCCTACCGCCAAACCGAACTGCCACGCAAGTTGCGAACCATTCGCAACGTCATTAAGCTATGGCAAACGATAGGCAGCAATACATTGATTTTGATAGATAAAATATAGAGTCCCGCAGTCGGACACTTTTTCCTGCTATCGATCAAAACAGGCTCATCTGATCCCCGGACCTGAGGGGCTTCTCAAACAGATCCACCCGCAGCGGATCCAGCACCCCATCCATTCCCAACCGGGCCGAGGCCAACTTGAACCGCCGCGCCATCAGATCGGCCCACAACCCCTCCCCGCGAAACCGCTTGCCCCATTCTGGATCGTAATCCTTGCCGCCATGCAATTCCCTGATCCGCGCCATCACCTTGGCCGCCCGGTCAGGATAGTTCAGCGCCAGCCAGTCCTGAAATAACGCCGAAACTTCCAGCGGCAACCTGATCGAAATGAAACTCGCCGCCTGCGCCCCCGCCCCTTTTCCGGCCTCAAGGATCGCCTCCAACTCATGATCGCTGAGCCCAGGAATGATCGGCGCCGCCATCACCCGGACACCAATCCCAGCCTCGGACAACCGCCGGATCACCTCCAGCCGCCGCTTCGGCGAGGGGGCCCGCGGCTCCATTTTCCGCGCCAGCCCCGGGTCCAGCGTGGTGACCGACACCCCGACCCGGACCAGGCCTTGCACTGCAAGCGGCGTCAAAATATCCAGATCCCGCTCGATCAACGCCCCCTTGGTCGTGATCGCCACCGGATGCCGGAACGCCGCCAGAACCTGCAAAACCTCGCGCATCACACCATATTCGGCCTCGCAGGGCTGATACGGGTCGGTATTGGTCCCGATCGCAATCACCGCCACCTTGTAGGATTTGGACCGTAACTCCCGCTCCAGCACCGCACCAATGCCGGGCCTGGCAATCAGCCTGGTCTCAAAGTCCAACCCCGGCGACAGGTTCAGATAGGCGTGGGTCGGCCGGGCGAAACAGTAGATACAACCATGTTCACATCCCCTGTAAGGATTGATCGACCGGTCAAACGGCAGGTCCGGCGAGCGATTGTAGGTAATGGCGGACCGGGGGCGTTCGACCCGAACCTCGGTTAAGACCAGACGCTCATCCTCCGGAATGTCCCAGCCATCGTCATAGGCCACCCGCCCACGCGGTTCGAACCGACCAGCGTCGTTGCTGCCCGCCCCGCGTGCCCTAAGACGCTGGCCTGGCAAAATACTGTTATCCTTGGGCTGCATTCAGCCAAACTAGAACATAAAGGGAACAATGGCCATAGGATTCTGCTTGTCACATTCAATGCTGTCGGCTTTCATCCGGGGCATGTCGCAATTCGAAAAGTCCGCCCGGGGCTTTCAGCCCATTGACGACTGACCTGCCCAAGGAGCGCCCAAATGGCCGACGATGAAATCATCCTCTCCGAACTCTCTGACGACGAGCTTGTCCTGCAAATGCATGACGACCTTTATGACGGCCTGAAGGAAGAGATCGAAGAGGCGGTGAACATTCTGATCGCCCGTGGTTGGGCGCCCTATGATGCGCTGACCAAGGCTCTGGTCGCGGGGATGACCATCGTCGGTGCCGACTTCCGAGATGGCATCCTGTTCGTGCCCGAGGTTCTCCTGGCCGCCAATGCAATGAAGGGTGGCATGGCCATCCTGAAGCCGCTGCTGATCGCGACCGGCGCGCCGCGGATGGGCAAGATGGTGATCGGCACCGTCAAGGGCGACATCCATGACATCGGCAAGAACCTGGTCGGCATGATGATGGAGGGCGCGGGGTTCGAGGTGCGCGACCTTGGCATCAACAATTCGGTCGACAAGTATCTGGCGGCGCTGGAAGAAGAACAGCCCGACATCCTGGGCATGTCAGCCCTGCTGACCACCACCATGCCCTATATGAAGGTGGTGATCGACACGATGAAAGAGCGCGGCATGCGGGAAGATTACATCGTCCTGGTCGGCGGCGCACCGCTGAACGAGGAATTTGGCCGTGCGATTGGCGCCGACGCCTATTGCCGGGATGCCGCCGTCGCGGTGGAAACCGCCAAGGCCTTGGTCGCGCGCAAGCACAACCGTCCGAACGCCTGATTTGGCAACCCCTTTGGTCAAGGCCCCGGACCAGCGTCTGGGGCCTTTTGATTTCGGACTTGGAATTTCAATGCCCTGCACCCATCTTGCGGGTGAGGAGGCGCTGATGCCCGTACAAACCTTTGCCGTACTTCTGATCGCCGTGATCGCCGCTGCTGGGGTCACGATTGCCTTGGCCACGTGGCTGGGTCTGAATTTCCTCTGGCTTGCTCTGGCCGCATTGCTGGCGGCGGTGGCGGTGCGGAGATTGAAATGGTGACGCTGGACGACACGGTCCTGACCGAGCAAGGCCTGACCGCTGTCGCCCAGGGCCGCATCCTGCTGATCGCCTGCGGTGCCCTGGCCCATGAGGTTCTGGCCCTCAAGAGGCTGAATGGTTGGGAGCATATCGATCTGCAATGCCTGCCTGCGAAATTGCACCTCTATCCTGAGAAGATCACTGCCGAAGTCGAGAGGGCGGTGGCTTTGCACAAGGACAGATACGAGACGATATTCATCCTGTATGCCGATTGCGGAACGGGAGGGATTTTGTTCGAAAAGTGCAAGGAATTGGGGGTGGATATGCTTTCCGGCCCGCATTGTTATTCGTTTTTTGAAGGCAACGAGATCTTCCTCAGACAGTCAGAAACTGAATTCACGGCGTTTTATCTGACTGACTTTCTGGTCCGGCAGTTTGATGCGTTTGTCTGGCGGCCGATGGGCCTGGACCGCCATCCAGAACTGCGCGACATGTATTTTGGCAATTACACCAAGCTGGTCTATCAGGCGCAGACCGATGACACGGCTCTGGATGCCAAGGCGGAAGACTGTGCACGGCGATTGGGGCTGGCCTATGAACGGCGATTTACCGGCTATGGCGATCTGGCGGTGGAGATGACCCGGATGGCCCGGGCATGACGCCAGAGGATTTTCCCAAGCTCTTTGCCACCGCGTTTGCGGCGCAGAACACGGCTGCCCTGGTCGAGATGCTGACGGCGGACGCCGAGGTTGTGTCGCTGACCGGGGCCCTAGCTGAAGATGCCGACGAGGCCCGCCAGATATTTGACCGGGAATTCGCCGGCACTCTGGCAAAGGCCCGACTGGTGTCAGGGCGGACGCGGTTGCGGCCGATCGGTCCGGGGGGTGCCGTGCAGCACCAACGGTTCGTGGTGATCGGGGCACGGGATGAGGCGGGCAAGGAGTTGCCGCGTTTCGGCGCGGTTCTGACAGCGGTGCTGCTGGCCCGAGCCGAAGGTTGGCGGGCCGTCAGTCTGTGCTTTTCAGCTTTGGTTTAGCAGTGCCTTGGCAGCTGCACGTGCCGCGTCGGTGATGGTGTCACCGGCCAACATCCGCGCGATTTCCTCGACACGGGCCGGCGGCGGCAGCGGGACGACCGTGGACAGGGTCTGTTCGCCTACAACCTGCTTTTCGACCCGCCAGTGATGTCCCCCCAGTGCCGCGACCTGCGGGCTGTGCGTGACGATCAGGACCTGACCTGAGGTCGACAGCAATTGCAATCGCCGCCCGACGGCATCGGCGGTGGCGCCACCGACACCGCGGTCAATCTCATCAAAAATCATGGTCAGGCCGGGCGTCGTGCCGGTCAGACAGACCTTCAGAGCAAGCAGAAAGCGGCTGAGTTCACCTCCTGAGGCGATCTTGTTCAGCGGACCCGATGGCGCGCCGGGATTGGTGGCGACGGTGAAAGTCACGGCGTCCATGCCGTCCGGGCCGGGGTCGGCAACCGTGATCTCGGTCGAAAACACCGCTCGCTCCATCTTCAGCGGGGCCAGTTCCTGCGCCATGGCCCTGTCAAGATCCTTGGCTGCACTGCGCCGGTCGCGGGTTATTTGCGCCGCTTGGCGGCTATAGTCCGCTTCGGCAGCCTGCACAGCCTTCTCCAGTGTTATCAGGCCTTTGGAGTCGTGGTCCAGCGCGTCAAGCTTGGCTTTCATGGCGACGAGATGGCCGTTCAGGTCGTCCGGCAGCACCCCGTGCTTGCGGGCCATGGCGCGGATGGCGAACAGCCGCTCTTCCAGCGCTTCCAATTCGAACGGGTCGAAGTTGAGCGCGTCAAGGGTCGCCTCGACCCCGGATTGCGCTTCACCCAATTCGATCAAAGCACGCGACAGGGCGGCGATGGCGCTGTCAAGCTGACCCTCGGCACTGTCGGCGGCACCTTCCAGCCAGCGTTGGGCGTCGATCATCGCGACCTCGGCCCCCTGATCCAAAGCGGTCCGGGCGCGGACAATGTCGCTGCGGATGCGGGCGGAGGCCTGCATCATCCGGCGTCGGGTGTCGAGATGGGCGTCCTCGCCGGGATCGGGGGCAAGTTTGTCGAGTTCGGCCACGGCGTGGCGCAGGAAATCTTCTTCCGCGCGGGCCATTGCGACCGAGGCTTCGGCGTCGGCAAGGGCGGCGCGGGCGGCGCTGCGGGCACGCCAGGAAGCGCGGAGCGGTTGGGTGTCAAGGCCGGCGAAGCTGTCGAGCAACGTGCGGTGGCCGCGCGGGTTGAGCAGGCCGCGGTCGTCGTGCTGGCCGTGGAGTTCAACCAACGTGTCGGACAGGTCGCGCAGCACCTCGCCCGATACCCGTCGATCATTGACGAAGGCCGATTTGCGGCCATCAGCGAAATTGACCCGCCGCAGGATCAACTCGTCCGTTTCGGGGAAGCCCGCTTCGATCAGGACCGCGCGGGCGGCGTGACCCGGCGGCAGGTCAAATTCCGCACTCACTTCGCCCTGCGTGGCCCCTGCCCTGACCAGTTCCGCTCGGCCCCGCCAGCCCAGCACGAAACCGAGCGCATCCAGAAGGATCGATTTGCCAGCACCGGTCTCACCGGTCAACACATTGAGACCCGGTTGAAACGCCAGGTCCAGCCGGTCAATGATCAGCACATCCCTGATGCTAAGCGCGCGCAGCATGGGCCAGACCGTGGCGGGCCGTCACAGCCATTCGCCCTTGACCATCTGCCGGTAGATTGTGGCCAGCCAACTGGTGCCCTTGGCCTCAGGCGAAAGACCCCGGTTCTTCAATAGGTTGAAGGCGTCCTGATAGAACGGGCTCGATTGGTAGTTGAAGCCGAGGATGGCACCGGCGGTCTGCGCCTCATCATTCAGGCCAAGGCCGAGATAGCACTCCACCAGCCGTTCCAACGCCTCAGCCGTCTGGGTGGTGGTCTGGAAATCCTGCACGACAACCCGGAAGCGGTTGATCGCCGCCGCGTAGTGGCGGTCTTTGAGGTAATAGCGGCCGATCTCCATTTCTTTGCCGGCCAGATGGTCGAAGGCGAGGTCGAACTTCAGAATCGCCGATTTGGCGTACTCGCTGTTCGGATATTGCTCGATCACGACACGCAAGGCCTGCAGCGCCTGGAATGTCAAACCCTGATCGCGTCCGACCTCATCGATCTGGTCATAGTAGGACAGGGCGAGCAGGTATTGCGCATAGGCGGCATCATCTTCCCCCGGATAGAAGTCAAGATAGCGCTGCGCCGCGACACGGGCTTCTTCGTAGTTCTTGGTCTGATGCAGGGTAAAGGCCTGCATGATCAGCGCACGTTTGGCCCATTGGGTATAGGGATAAAGCCGCTCCGCCTCCTGGAAATACAGGAGGGCGTCCTTGGGTTTCTTGTTAACCTCAAGCTCCAGTTCGCCGCGTTTGAAGATGTCTTCCGCGGTGTAATTTTCCAGAGCCAATTCTTTGTGCACGGGCTTGCAGGCGGAAAGTGACACCACCAGCAGCACGATGCCAAGTTTCAGCGCTGCGCCTGACCCTACGCCTGCCATCGTTCTTGTACCCTCAACCCCAATTGGACTGACCCGATTGATCCGGTCATCGCGCTTTGACTTCTCCTAGCACAGAAAAATCCGAGGCGCAAAACGGCTTTCACCGAGATGACGTCAGGACGGCCCGAGTTTCAGGCAAAGCTGGGCAGGTCGCCGCGGTGAACGCCAATTCCGGGCAGTTTCCCGCCAGCCAAGGTGTCACAATCGTCAATCGCAAATGCCCCCGGCGTGGCAAACAGCTTGCGGAGCAGGCGATTGGTCAGGGCATGGCCCGCCCGGATGCCGGTGTAACGCGCCAGCAGCGGGGCACCAGCCAGCGACAAATCGCCCAAAGCGTCCAGCATTTTATGGCGAACAGGCTCATCCTGGTGGCGCAGGCCGCCGGGCGTCAGGATCTTGTCGCCGTCAAACACCACTGCATTGTCCATCGTGCCGCCCAAGGCGAGACCCTTGGCGCGCATGGCGTCGACGTCGGATTGGCGGCAGAAGGTGCGGCTGTCGGACAACTCGCGGACAAAGGCGCCATTGGCCATATTCAGCCGACGCGACTGCCGTCCGATGGCACGGTCAGTGAATTCGATGCGAAAGTCGATTTCGAGCATCTCAGCCGGTTCAAGGCGGGCCAAAGCTTCGCCATCGCGAACTTCAACGGTTTTCAGCACGCGGATGGCGCGGGTCTGGGCGATCTGAGGCTGAACTCCGCGCTCCAGAATCGCGGCCACGAAGAGGGCGGCAGAGCCATCGAGGATCGGCACCTCGGCGTTGTCGATGTCGATCAGGGCGTTGTTGATAGCCAGACCGGCCAATGCGGCCATGATATGCTCGATGGTCGACACACTGGCACCATCGTCATTGGCGATCAGGGTGCACAGGCGCGAGGGCACAACCGTATCCCAATGCGCGGAGATCATCTGGTCACCGTCAGTCAGGTCGGTGCGGCGGAACCATATGCCATGATCTGCCGCAGCCGGACGCACGACCATACGAACCGGGACGCCGCTGTGCAGGCCCAGACCGTCAAAGGTCACTGCTGATTTTACCGTGTTCTGCACTTGCTCGCCTCATGGGTCCTGCGACAATTCACTCTTCGCGGGTATAGGACCTAGCTAGGACTCCGAGGGCGAATTCACAACTCACTCTTTGTGACCAAGTGTAACAGAGCGAACGCACTCTCTAACACACTGTCTTAAAAGCCAAAAGCCCGGAGCGATCCCGGGCTTTCAACAGTGCCGTTACAGTGGCGTCAGTTCGCCTGACGGCGCAGGAATGCCGGAATCTCGATGCGTTCCTGATCTGCCGACAATTCGGCCTCGTCATCATAGGCGGTGACGGGCGGTTGTTGGCGGCTGGCAGGGCTGCGGTCCGCGGACGGTTCGGCGTGACCACCAGCCATGCGATTGATCAGGCTGCCGATGCCAAAGCGCGGCCGTTCGGCTGGTTTGCCGGCGGCTTGGCGCACCGATGCCGCTGGTGCGGCCTGCTGGGGCCGGGCCGCGGGTGCGGGTGCGGGTGTGGCTGGCGAGCGACTGACGGCGGCCTGCAGGCGGGCAAGTGCCTCGGGCGACGGTGAGCCGGCAGCGCGCGGGCGCGGGGCGACAAAGCTTGCGGCTTCGGCGTCACGGGCGGCGGGTTGGCGTTCGATTGCAGGTTGCGGGCGGTAGGCCGGGGCCGGAACCTCGTCGGATTCGACCTCTTCCTCGGTTTCGAAGTCGGTGGTTTCGAACAGATTGCCTTCGCTCGCCTCTTCCATGACCGGGGTCGGTTCAGGTGCGCTCTGAACCGGAGCGGGCGCCAGAGTCATCGGGGCTTCACGGCGAACTTCCGGGGCCGCTGGGGCGGTGAAAGGCGCCAACGGGGACGCCATCGAACGGCGGGCGACCGGAACCTCTTCCTTGGCCTTCTTGAGATCGATGCCAGTGGCGACGACCGAAACGCGCAACGTGCCTTCCATCTCGGTGTCCAGAGTGGAGCCGACGATGATGTTGGCGTCGGGATCGACCTTTTCGCGGATGATGTTGGCGGCCTCGTCCAGTTCGAACAGGGTCAGGTCATAGCCGCCGGTGATGTTGATCAGCACACCCTTGGCACCGTGGAGCGAAATTTCGTCCAGCAGTGGGTTGGCGATGGCCTTCTCAGCGGCCTGAACCGCACGATTTTCACCAGTCGCTTCGCCCGTCCCCATCATTGCCTTGCCCATTTCGTCCATGACGGCGCGGACATCGGCGAAGTCGAGGTTGATCAGGCCAGGGCGGACCATCAGGTCAGTGACACCCTTAACCCCTTGATAGAGCACGTCATCTGCGAGCGCGAACGCCTCGGTAAAGGTGGTCCGCTCATTTGCGAGGCGGAACAGGTTCTGGTTGGGGATGACGATCAGAGTGTCGACCACACGCTGCAGGGCTTCGATGCCCTCTTCGGCCTGCCGCATCCGCTTGGCGCCTTCGAACTGGAAGGGCTTGGTCACAACGCCGACGGTCAGCACACCCAGTTCCCGCGCGGCCTGCGCGATGATCGGGGCGGCACCCGTCCCGGTACCGCCACCCATGCCTGCGGTGATGAAGCACATGTGGGCACCGGCCAGATGGTCGACGATTTCCTCGATGGTTTCTTCTGCGGCAGCAGCCCCGACAGTCGGGCGAGCACCTGCGCCGAGACCCTCGGTCACCTTCAGGCCCATCTGGATTTTCGAATGGGCGCGGCTTTGTTGCAAGGCCTGCGCGTCGGTGTTGGCGACGACGAATTCGACACCTTCAAGCTGTTTGTCGATCATGTTGTTGACCGCGTTGCCCCCGGCGCCACCGACGCCGAAAACGGTAATGCGCGGCTTCAACTCTTCGCGCTGCGAGGTCACTGTCAGATTCAATGTCATTGTAGGTCCCGCCGTTTTTTGTTGAGCCGCAGCTGCCATGTGCTGCTGTTATTTGCCACTTCGTCCCATTTTCGACCCACCGAAACCGTAAGGAAGGCCGAATTATCCACGATTCTATCCACAACCCGCACGAAGGTCACGCGAAAATATTCCAGTCGCCACAAAATCTGGGGATTTGTGCCACATTTGACCCGGCATGTCGCCAAGTTGTCAGGATGTTGCGGTTCACCAGTTGTCTTTGAACCATTTGAAGGCCCTCTTCAGCGATCTGGCCGGATAGCGTTCGGCCGGAATGTCGAAATCCCACCATTCGTCTTGCGGATGGGCGGCGAACAGGCAGAGGCCGACGGTTGAGGAAAACGCCGCCCCTGTGGCTGCTTGTGGCAGTCCCTGCACGCGCAACGGGCGACCCATGCGGACCCGCTGGCCGAGGATGCGGCTGGCCATGCCGTCAAGGCCAGGGATCTGGCTGGCGCCGCCGGTCAACACGATCTGCTGGCTGGGCAGATGATCGAACCCTGCCCCGTCGAGCCGCACCCTTATGTCTTCCAATATCTCTTCGACGCGGGGCCGGATGATGCCGATTAACTCGGTCCGGCTGATCTGGCGGCGGTCCTTGTCCCAGTCGCCGCTGTCGCCGCCGATCTCGATCATCTCACGGTCATCCATGCCGGTGGCATGGACGCCGCCATGCTTAGTCTTGATCCGCTCGGCCACAGCCAGCGGCACTTGCAGGCCCTTGGAAATGTCGGATGTGACGTGATCGCCGCCGAGACGCACCGAATCGGCGTAAATCATGTGCTTTTTCATGAAGATCGAGATGCCAGTCGAACCGCCGCCCATGTCGATGCAGGCGGCCCCGAGCTCTTGTTCATCCTCGACCAGGCTGGAAATCCCCGAGACATAGGCCGAAGAGGCAATGCCCGCGAGGTCGAGGTCGCAGCGTTTGATGCAGTAGAGCAGGTTCTGCACCACCGACGCCTCAACCGACAGCAGGTGCAGATCGCAAGCCAGGCGGTTGCCGATCTGGTTGCGCGGGTCGGCGAGGCCGGTGCGGTGGTCGAGGGCGAAGTTGACCGGCTGGGCGTGAATCACTTCGCGCCCCTCCCCAATATCGGGCACATCGCAGGCGGCCATGACGCGGGCGACATCCTGCTCGGTAACGACCGAATCCTGCAACTCCAACTCGCCCGCCAATCCGTAGCTGCGCGGTTCAGCCCCCGAGAAGCAGGCGATGACGTGATCTACCCGGACATTGGCCATCTTCTGTGCGGCCTGCACGGCGGTGCGGATGGCGCGTTCGGTCTCATTCATCACCGAGATTTCGCCAAACCTGACCCCGCGTGATTTGGTGGTGGCGGCCCCGATCACCCGGAAGTTCGATTGCCCCGCCATCGAACCGACGCCGTCCGTCTCTCGCGTCTCCTCCAGGCCGTCGAACCGCAGGATCAGGCAGGCGATTTTCGAGGTACCGACGTCCAGAATGGCAATGACGCCACGCTGCATGGCGGCGCGGCGCATATGGCGCATGGCACGTTGGGACTGGTAGAGGTCGGTCATGTTTTTGACTCCGTTGGGGCAATGCCCTGAGCGCGACGCAGTTGTTCAAGAGCGAAGGGCGCCAGGCGCAGCACAGGTCGGTGTTCGTTGCGCAGGTCGATGGAAATCAGGTCGCGGGCGAGAATGTCTTCGGCTTTGTTCAGCGCGATCATCGCCTCAAGCGCGTCAATCGGCTGGTCGGCGGGCAAAAGCACGGTTTGGTCGCGGTCAAGCACCACATCCCAACGACGGTCACTGATGCGGACCAGACCTCGCAGGCGGGGTTTCAGGGGGCCCAAGGCTGCGATGATTGCTCCGGCCTCGGTCACGGCCCGGTCGGCCCCCTCACCCGCGATCAGTGGCAGGTCCGAGCGGTCGGACCGTTCGCGCAGACCGGCAATCCGGTGGCCGGTGGCGTCAACCAGAACCAGACCCAGATCCGAACGCCAGACATAAGCCGGCACCCGCTCGGTGACGTCGATTTGCAATACACCGCCGGTGCCAACCTTGAATTCAGCGCTTGCAACCGCGTCGAGGGTCTCGGCCTTGGCCTGCAACGCCTCAAGATCAAGGTCAAAGCGCGATTGCGGTAAAGTCAGGTTCAACTTGGCCCGCACCGCGTCGGACAATTCGGGCGAGGCGCCGTCGATGGCCAGCAGGCCGACCATGAACTCCGGCCGCTGTTCGACGCTGGATTTGATGGATGTGTATTTCTGGCCAAATGCGTCGCGCCGGGAGGCGTCGGACAGGTAGATCCCGGCGGCGAGGGTCAGGATAAAGGCCGGCAGGCCGACCCGCAGAGTGACGCGGAACAAGGGCGTCAACCATAGGCGTTGCATGCGGTACGCCCAGCGGCTTGGTGCCGGGTCGCGGCGCAGTGGCAGGGCGCGGCCTAACGATTGCATGACGCGTCCCTCACGATCCAGTCACACAATTCGGGGAAACTGATGCCACAATAAGCGGCTTGTTCCGGGGCGAGCGAGGTCGGCGTCATCCCCGGCTGCGTATTGGTTTCAAGCAAAATCAGACCGTTAGCTCCACTGCTTTCATCCCAGCGGAAATCTGTGCGGGTAAGTCCGCGGCAGCCAAGGGCATTATGGGCGCGCAGGGCATAGTCGAGGCAGGCGGCAGTGACTTCCGTCGGCAGGTTGGCCGGGACAACATGCCTGCTGCCGCCGAGCTTGTATTTGGCGTCATAGTCATACCAGCCGTCGGTGATGATGTCAGTCACTGCCAAGGCGCGGTCGCCCAGCACGGTCACCGTCAACTCCCGCCCCGGTGCGTAGGTTTCCACCATGACAGTATCCGGCATGTTCGCTGCCAGCCGTGGTGCGTTGGACCCTTCGCGAACGATATAGACGCCAACCGAGGAGCCTTCGTTGTTAGGTTTGACCACATAAGGCGGCGGCAGGATGTGGGTTTGGCTGACCTCATCACGGGAGGCGAGAACGGAAATCACAGTCGGCAGGCCAGCAGAAGCATAGACCGCCTTGGCCGCCGCCTTGTCCATCGCGAGGGCTGAGGCCAGCACGCCCGAATGAGTATAGGGGATGCGCAGCCATTCCAGCAGGCCCTGAACACAGCCGTCCTCACCCCAACGACCGTGCAAGGCATTGAAAACGCAGGCAGGCTTGATGTCGGTCAGACGTGCAACCAAATCGGGGCCAGCGTCAAGCTCGACCACGTCATATCCTGCGACCCGCAAGGCTTTGGCGCATTCGCGCCCTGTTGACAGGGAAACCTCCCGTTCCAAGGAAGCCCCACCCATCAGTACCGCCACGCGGGCGCCTGCTGTTGCAGAACTGCCCACCATCACTGCCTCACCCGGACTTTTGCCGGATTTATTGTTATTTTGCCGCCGGTTCACCGACGCGCATGATTTCCCACTCTAAAGTGATACCGCTTGCTTCGTAAACCTTTTTTCGCACTGCCTCCCCCAAATTTTCGAGATCGGCGGCAGTTGCGCCACCGGTGTTGATCAGGAAGTTGGAATGCATCGGCGACATTTGCGCGCCGCCGATCTTCGCGCCGCGCATGCCTGCGGCGTCGATGACCTTCCACGCCTTCAAATCATGGGCATCGTCGGCTTTTCCGGTCGAGGAATAGCCAACCGGGTTGCGGAAGGTGGAGCCGGCAGAGCGGTCCCTGGTGGGTTGGCTGGCATCGCGTTTGGCCAGTTGGTCCTGCATCTTGTGATCCAATGCAGCCGGATCACCAGATGATGCGCGGAAAACCGCTTGCGTGATGATACAGCCCTCGGGCAGGGTCGATTGCCGATAGGCGAGGTGAAGGTCGGCTTTGGTCAGCGTGATGACCGCGCCCTGACGGGATACGGCCCGGATTTCCACCAGATCATCAGAGACATAAGACCCATAGCAGCCCGCATTCATCCGCACCGCGCCACCGATGGAGCCGGGTATGGTGCGCAGGAACGTGAGGTCGCGGCCCGCTTCAGCAGCCTTGCGGGCCACATGGGCATCAAGCGCGGCTGCCCCCGCAATGACCCTATCCCCTTGAACCTCAATGGAATTAAACCCGCGACCGAGGCGGATCACCACGGCCTTGAGGCCACCGTCACGCACGATCAGGTTGGAGCCCACCCCCATCGGAAAAACCGGGATGGCCGGGTCCAGTTCGGCCAGAAACTGCGCCAGATCCGCCTCATCCGCGGGCTGAAACAACCAGTCCGCCGGACCACCCACCCGCAGCCAGGTCAGGTCCGACAGGGGGCGATTTGGGGTCAGGGTGCCGCGGGGGGTGGGAAGGCTTTGCATGGCGCTTTGTTAATCATGCGGGCGTGGTTGTGCAAGCGTCTGGACACACAAGATGTAGGGGGCGCTAACCACAGATGAACGACCTACAAACCGGCTACATTGCCGCTACAAAGCCACTACAGCGTGCCTTGGGTCAAATCAAACCGGATCGGGCGACGTCAGACAGTCTTGCCCAGTCCCCGCACCCATTTCCATGCGTACCACAGCGGCCATCTGAGGATACTGGAGGCGCAGGCGAGGAAGATCAGGGCGATCCAGAGGCTTTGGGTCTCGGCCAGCCAGAGTGTCAGCGGGGCGCCGAGGGCCATCAGGCGGTAGGCGTTGCGCCAGTGGTAGTCCTTGGAGGGGAACATCGCGATCAGATTGGCGAGGATCAGCCAAAGGCACGCAGCGATAAGGGGGGCGGTTTGGCTGAGCATGGGTCAGGCCGCTTTACGGCGCAGTTCGGGGGGCAGTTCGGGCAAAGGCAGGCCGAGGACCTTGCGTGTCAGGTAGTTCAGCGGGCGGCGGAACATCGACAGGAAGGCGAAGAGGCCGATGGCGACCCAGATGAAGCCGTGGGTCAGGCCGATCCAGAGCAGCAGCACCGGGGCGGCGATCAGCAATGGCAGGCCAAGCCAGATCTGGCGGCGCATCGGCATCATCGCGGTGACGGCAACCAGGATCACCCAGATTGCGCCAATGGTCAGGGGGTTGAGGGTGGGCATGGCGGCTCCTGCTGATTGGGCTTGGGCCGAAGTTAGGCGGAAGAAGCGGGCCGTGGTGGGGAACGCGTGGGGCAATATTGCGGCGAAGGCGTGGTCGGGGTAAAATTCCTGGAAGAAATTTGCAAAGATCTTCCGAGAATTTGGCGCTCAGGCGGCCTTGCCCATCAAACGGGCGGGCAATGCGTTGGCCCAGGCGGAGATCGAGCCGGCACCCAGGCAGACCACCATGTCACCGGGTTGCGCCTGTTCGCGGACCAGACGGGCGAGGTCGGTTTCATCCATGAGGGCGCGGGCGTGGCGGTGGCCGTGGGCGATCAGGCCGGCCACGAGGTCGTCCCGCGAGGCACCGGGGATCGGGTCTTCGCCGGCGGCGTAGATGTCGGCGATGGCAACGACGTCAGCCTCATTGAAGCAGGTGCAGAATTCTTCGAACAGCGAGTGCAGGCGGGTGTAGCGGTGCGGCTGGTGGACAGCGATGATGCGGCCCTTGGTGGCCTGACGGGCAGCCTTCAGCACGGCTGCGATTTCGACCGGGTGGTGGCCGTAATCGTCGATGATGGTGACGCCGTTCACCTCGGCCACTTTGGTGAAGCGGCGGTTGACGCCGGCGAAACCGGCCAGGGCGTCACGGATTTCGGTGGCTTTCATGCCAAGATGGCGGGCGACGGCGATGGCGGCCAAGGCGTTGGAGACGTTGTGATTGCCGGGCATCGGCAGAGTCAGGCCCTCGATCTTGTGGTCGGGGCCTTCGCCTTGCAGGGCGACGTCGAAATGGGCGGTGCCGTTGTCATAGGTCAGGTTCAGGGCGCGGACATCGGCCTGGGCGTTGAAGCCGAAGGTGACGATGCGGCGGTCGGTGA
>JBDTQR010000097.1:0-16293 GCA_039932095.1 bacterium
GACGAACCGTACGTGATCCCGCCGGCATTGGCATTGAACGGCCCGCCACTGCCGCCATACCCGCCTGCTGACTGGAGGCTGCCGGCGCCCGGACCATTTCCTTTGGCGTTCTGTCCGCCCCCCCGATACCCGCTCGCCCCCCCAGTCATTCTGGCACCAAATATCCCCGCCGACGGCTCCCCGCCTCCCCAGGCCCGCAATGACTGACGCCATCTCTCCCCCCCGCGGCCCCGCCGACCGCCTGACCACCCTGTTCTGGCGCCGCCCCACGCTGCTGCTGATCCTGCTGATCGCCCCGCCGCTCCTCTGGCTCGGCGTGATCTACCTCGGCTCTCTCGCCGCCCTCCTGCTGCAGTCCTTCTATTCAATCGACGAGTTCTCCGGCCTCATCGTCCGAGAGGTCACCCTGAAAACCTATGCCGAACTGCTGCGCCCCTCCAACTTCGATGTCATCACCCGCACGGTCCTGATGGCCGCCGCCGTCACCCTGGCGTCCGCAATCATCGCCTTCCCGATCGCCTACTACGCCGCCCGCTACGCCCGCGGCCGCTGGAAAGCCGCCTTCTACCTCGGCATCATGCTGCCCCTGTGGTCCAGCTACCTCGTCAAGGTCTACGCCTGGAAACTGATCCTCGCCAAAGAGGGCATCATCACCTGGGCCGCCACAGCCACCCACACCGACTGGCTCCTGAACGCCATGCTCAGCCTCCCTGGCATCGGCGGCAACTCATTGTCGACCAGCTTCCTCGGCACTTTCCTCGTGTTCTGCTACGTCTGGCTGCCCTACATGATCCTGCCGATGCAGGCCTCGCTCGAACGTGTCCCGACCTCGATGCTCGAAGCCTCCGCCGACCTCGGCGCCACCGCCGCGCAAACCTTCCGCACCGTGACCCTGCCCCTCGCCATGCCCGGCATCATCGCGGGCTCGATCTTCACCTTCTCGCTGACCCTCGGCGACTACATCATCCCGCAGATCATCGGCAATTCCGCCAGCTTCATCGGCATGGCGGTCTACCAGTTGCAAGGCACCGCCGGCAACGTCCCCCTCGCCGCCGCTTTCGCGGTGGTCCCGATCCTGATCATGCTCTTCTACCTGACGCTCGCCAAACGCGCCGGAGCCTTCGATGCGCTCTAACCTCCCCCTCAAACTCGCCGCCTTCGCGGGCCTCCTGTTTCTGCACCTGCCGATCCTGCTGATCTTCCTCTACGCCTTCACGACCGAGGAACGCAGCTTTGCCTTCCCGCCCCCCGGCCTGACCCTGAAATGGTTCGCCGTCGCCTGGAACCGCCCCGACATCTGGCCGCCCCTGCTCCTCAGCCTCAAGGTCGCCACCATCTCGACCCTGCTGGCCCTGATCCTCGGCACCCTGACCTCTGCCGCCATGTCCCGCACGCGGTTCTTCGGCCGCGATCAGCTGAGCCTCCTCGTGATCCTCCCGATAGCCTTGCCCGGCGTCATCACCGGCATCTCGCTCCGCTCTGCCTTCTCGATCATGGACATCCCCTATTCGACCTTGACCATCGTGCTCGGCCACGCCACTTTCTGCATCGTCATCGTTTACAACAACGCCGTCGCCCGCTTCCGCAGGCTCAGCGGAGGCGTCATGGAAGCTTCCGCCGACCTGGGCGCCAACGCCTTCCAGACCTTCACCTACATCCTGCTCCCCAACCTTGGCTCAGCTCTCCTCGCCGGAGGCATGCTCGCCTTCGCCCTGTCGTTTGACGAAGTCATTGTCACCACCTTCACCGCAGGCCAGCAATCGACCCTGCCCATCTGGATGCTCGAAGAACTGGTGAGACCGCGCCAACGCCCGGTCACCAATGTCGTCGCCATGGTGGTCTTCCTCGCCACCTTCTTCCCCATCCTCGCCGCCTATTACCTGACGCGCGGCGGGAGCGAGACAGCGGGCGGCGGGAAGTAACCCCCCCACACGCGCGAACGACCGGATACTCCTGGGGTACGGCAGGGCTTGGCGCGCCGCTATTTCTGCAAGCTGCAAACCAGAATGCCAAACGTTTTGGCCCCGGCTATCATATGTGACTGGCTTTGTAGCGCCATTGTAGCGCCAATCTAGGACGTTCACCCCCCGTTAACCCCTGCTGCACGTCCGGCCCAGCGCCCGGTCGCGAGACATCCGGTCAACAGATAGCCCCCGGTTGGCGCCTCCCAGTCCAGCATCTCGCCGCAAACATACACTCCCGGCAGCGCCTTCAGCCCCAACCCGTTGGTAACGCTGGTGAAACTTACCCCACCCGCCGTGGAAATCGCCTCATCCAGCGGCCGCGGCCCCTGATGCCGCACAGGCAACGCCTTGGCGGCGAGCAAAGGGTCCATCCCCCGGCCAAACTCCAAAGCCAGGGCTAGGGCAACCGGCGATAAACCCAGCTTTCTCAACCGGTTGGCAAAGGTCTCCCCCGGCTTCATCTGCCCCAGCCGCTCCCTCGCCTTGTGCTCGGACACATCGGGAAGGAAGTCCAACGTCAACGCCGCCCCCTCGCGCATATCCCGCGACACCGCATAGATCCCGCCCCCCTCCAATCCCTTGGAGGATATGACAAATTCTCCGGCCTCCCGCCGCCGCCCGACACAGAGCACGCATCCCTTCACTGCCTGCCCAAAGTACCGCTCCATATAACTTGACCAGTCCACCCGGAACCCCATGTTCGCCGGCTCAAACCCCTGAATCTCCACGCCTTTCTCTGCCAACCACGGCACCCAGGCCCCATCCGACCCGAGCCGCGCCCAGGACGCCCCGCCCAAAGCCAGCACCGTCACCCGAGCCCGCAAAACCTCAACAGATGCAATGGTCTGAAACCGAAACCCATCGTCCTCAAACCCCGTCCACCGCCACCGCGTCCGAAGCTCCACCCCCGCCGCCCCCAACCGTCCCAACCACGCCCTGAGCAACGGCGAGGCTTTCATGGCCTTCGGAAACACCCGCCCCGACGACCCGGTAAACACGTCCACCCCCAGCCCCCGGCACCAGTCCATCACCTGCGACGGCCCGAAATCGGTGAGCATCGGCAGAAGCGGTGATGAGCCATAAACCCCGGAAAAGACGCTGAAATTCTGATCCTTGGTCAGGTTCAATCCCGACTTCCCTGCCATCAGGAACTTCCGCGCCGGCGACGCCTTTGCCTCACAGATCACCACCTTTCGCCCGGCCCTTGCCAGTTCTTCGGCCGCCATCAGCCCAGCCGGCCCCGCGCCAATCACCAACGCGTCAAGCACCGGTCTGACCCTTGATCGAAATGACTCTTTCGAGATAGGGCATTTTCATCATCACCTCTTGCAACGCGCCAAGTCCGCGACCAATATGGGCCTGATATACCTGTTCCGGCCGCCCCGTAACGCCCGAGTTTCCCAGGTAAATTCCGAAAGCCCCCGCGCCACACCTGCCAATAGAACCACTGACCCCGAACTACGTCCCCTCCCCATGGGGAAGGGTCAGGCAGGGGGTCGGCTTGGGAAAAAGCTCAGGCGTGGCCCGCACTGGGCGACAGCGTGATCAGGTCGATCCCCATCAGCCGGATCGCCTCGGCCCATTTGCCGCTGTCCTTGGCGGAAAAGATCAGATCTTCCGCAGAATCGGACACCAGCCAGTCATTGCGCCCGATCTCTGCCTCCAACTGCCCTGCGCCCCAGCCAGCATAACCGAGCGCCAATAGCGCCTGCTTCGGCCCCGCGCCCTGCGCCAGAGCCTCCAGCACATCCAACGTCGCCGTCATGCCCAAACCGCCGCGCACCGGCGTGGTGGCATTGCCGCCGTGGTAATCGGCCGAATGCAGAACAAAGCCGCGCCCACGCTCCACCGGGCCGCCGAAATGCACCCGGATGTCGCGACCCTTGGCCTTTTTGGTGATCTTCAACTGGCCCAGCAATTCCGAAAAACTGAAATCCGGCACTGGCTTGTTGATGATCAGCCCCATGGCCCCCTCATCCGAATGGGCACAGATCAGGATGACGGAACGTTCAAAGCGCGGGTCGCCCATGGCTGGCATGGCCACAATCAGCTTTCCCGCCAGATCCATCGAATCGCACCTTTCCCGCTTTACCCAAGAATGGTCCAACCGTCCCAGCGGCTCAACCCCCCGCAAAAAGCCGTCGGCAGTTTCGTGCCCCAATCCCGGGTCACGGTCTGGCGACCCAGTCTTGCGAAACAGTCTCACGGAACCGTCGCCGGAAAGTGAATTCCCCTGCGGCAGCCTTCCCCCTATTGTCCGCCGGATGAAACAGCTTGCTCTCGTTGGCCTTCTGGCCCTGACCGCCGTGCCCGCCTTGGCGGAAACCCAGGATGATGTGCTGGCGGCAGAGTTGATGCCGGGCTGGCAGATGGGCAACGGCCATTACATGGCCGGTCTGACCCTGACCCTTGCACCGCATTGGAAGACCTATTGGCGCGCGCCCGGAGAGGCGGGGATTCCGCCGCAGTTCGACTGGTCCGGCTCGCAGAATGTCGGGTCGGTGGCGTTGCATTGGCCCAGCCCGCAAGTCATCGTACTGAACGGCATGCAAAGCATCGGTTATCTGGATGAATTGATGCTGCCGGTGGAGGTGACGCCGGTCGATCCTGCCAAGCCGGTCAGCTTGCATTTGCAAATGCAACTGGGCATCTGCAAAGACATCTGCATGCCGGCGAGCCTGTCGCTGTCGGCCAATCTCGCCGCGTCGGGGGCCGAGGATGGGCAGATCGCCGCCGCGCTGAAACTAGGCCCGGTCAGCGCCAAGGCTGCGGAATTGCAAGACATCCGGTGTGCCGTGGCGCCGATCGCCGACGGGTTGCACATCACCGCGCTGATCGCCATTCCACCACAGGGCAACCCGGAAACCGTGGTGTTCGAGGTCGCCGATCGCACGGTCTGGGTGGCCGAGGCCACGGCCAGTCGTGACGGCGGGGTTCTGCAGGCCGCAACCGATCTGGTGGCCCAGGCCGGGGCGCCGTTTGCGCTCGACCGGTCGGGCGTGACCGTCACGGTCATCGGCCAGGATCATTCGGTCGAGATCAAGGGCTGTCCTGCATCCTGACTTAGCGTGCCAGAACCCGGGTCCAGGCCGGGCGCGCCAGCATTCGGGTGTGATAGTCTGCCAGACGCGGGTCGACTTCGGGGAATTTGGCGGCCTTGGCCCAGGACAGGCAATGGGCCAACAGGATATCCGGCACCGTCATCTGGTCGCCCATCACGAACGGCCCCGCCATCCGGTCTGCCAGCCGCGCCTGGTTGCGCTCGAACTCCCATTTCAGCGACACCTTGATCTCGGCCAGCCGCAAGTCCGGCGGCAGGACGAAACTGTGACGGGATGAGGTCCACAACAGCCCCTCCAATTCGTCCAGGATCAGGCCACTGAACCCGTCCTGACGCGCCCGGTCAAGGCTTCCGGCGGGACAGGTGAACTGGCCATGCTTGTCGGCAAGGTAAGTCAGGATCGCGAAACTGTCGGTCAATGTGACGCCATCCGCAATCAACACCGGCACTTTGCCAGACGGATTATGCGCCGCAACCTCTGCCGATTGCGGCGCGAAAGGCCGGTGGTCATAGGGCTGACCCAACTCCTCCAGCAGCCACAAGACCCGCGCGGTGCGGGTGCGGGCGGTTCCGATCACTGTGTACATCGCCTACCTCTTCATCATCGCAATGCGGATCAGCGCCCGTTCCATCACTGCCATCGCGGGCGCACGCGAGGTTGACCGCAGCGTCAGGTCGGTTTCCACCACCAGCGACAGCGCCTGCTCCAACGCGGCACGGCTCCATTTCTGCGCCTGACCCTGCATGACGCCTCGCCGGTTGCCAAAGCCGAAACTGCGCGCAATCCCGGCGGCCACCCCGCCCGGATCAGAAGCCGCCACATGCAGCGCCTTCAGATAGCGCAGGGTCTGGATGCACAGCGTCACGGCCTGCACGCCCTGCGCCTCCAGCCGCCGCATCAGCAGGCCCAGCTTGACCGGCTCGCCGTCCACCGCTGCGGCGACCACATCAAACACCTCGGTCTCCACCGTGCCCGGCGCCAGATCGTCAATCTCTGCCACAGTCAGCGGTGACGGATCGCGGAATTTATAGAGCCCGATCTTCTCCACCGTCTGGCGAAAATCACCGGGATCCAAAGCCCGCGACAGGGTGTCAATCTCGGCCCGTGCGGCTGGGTCGAACGTCTTGAGCCCCGCTGTCGCCAGCAGCCCGTCAACCTCTTCCCGGCTTGGGGGATCGTCGTACAGCCCGATGCAAACCGCCGCAAGATGCTTTTCCATCAGCGTTTTCAGCGCGGATTTCGCCGTCAGATTGCCCGCTGTTACCACGATGGTCGCGTCACCGGGCTGCCAGTCCTTCAGTGCCACCGAAATCGCCTCTGCCACCGTGTCGGTCGCCTCTTCGACAAATACCACCCGCGGCCCGGGAAAGAAGCTGATCGCCTTGACCGCGTCCAAGAGCTGTGCGGCATCCTTGCGCAGGCCAGCCCCGGCCATCCGGGTCAGCCGCATCTCTTCTTCACCCTTCGGTCCGACCAATGCGGCAATCGCCTGCTGCCGTTTCAATGCCACCCGCATCGCGTCGGCACCAAAGATCAACAGCCCGGCCCGTGCCGGATCGGGCTTGGCCAGATAGCGCGTGGCGTCGACCCCGGTCAGCTTCATGCCGGGAATCCGGCGGCCTCTGCAGTCAGCCGCGCCACCACCTCATCGGCGAGTATGACCATCAGCCGCCGCCCGGCATCTTCGCGCGCCGCGAGCCCCGCCACCGTCGACCCAGTTGCCGAGTAGGAGGTGAACGTGTCAAAGGTCCCGCCTGCCATCCGCAGCCCATCCGAGTGCCGCGTCAACGTCCAGTCCAACCGTCCGCTCAGATTATAGCGCGTAATCGCCCCATCCGGCGTGATCGCCACGCCATTCGACGTCGTCGTGATGCTGTAGCTCAGGTCGTAAAGGCCCACATCGGGCGGGCCGAATCGTTCGTCAATCCGCCTGACGAAGTTGAAATCATTGCCATTGTGCGGAACACCCGCCCGCACCGTCCCCATCAGCTTCTGCGCCGCCCCGCGAGTGCCAAACGCTGGCGTGAACCCGCAGCCTGCGAGGGCCAGCATGACAAGGACAGCGCGTCTGTCAGGGCGAATTGCGTTCATTTCGATTGCTCCGCTTTCGCAGTCACGCCGCAATTCGCCTCAGATGACAACATTGACGATGCGCCCCGGAACCACGATGAGCTTCTTCACCGTAGCCCCGGCCAGAAACTTCTGCACATCCTCGTTCGCAAGTGCGATCTTTTCAACCTCTGCTGCGGCCAAATCGGCCGGCACGCTGATTTCCGCCCGGCGCTTGCCGTTGATCTGGATCGGCAGGATGATCGTGTCATCGACCAGCAGGGCAGGGTCCGCCTTCGGCCACGGCGCCTGCGCGCACAGCCCCACCCCGCCAACAGAGGCCCAGATGCTCTCTGCGATATGCGGGGTCATTGGTGACATCAACTGTGCCAGTGTCTGCATCGCAGCCTGCATTGCACGGGTCGAGGCATTGGACTTCGACAGGATATTGGTGAATTCATACAACTTGGCGATGGCCTTGTTGAAGGCAAACCCTTCGATCCCCTGTGTCACCTCATGTACCGCCCGGGCCGTCGCCCGCGTCAAGGCGTCGTCACCCTCGCCCTTGTGATCCGCCGGCATGTCGCCAATCCGGGTGCACAGGGTCCAGACCCGCGTCAAATGCTTGTTGGTCGCCTCCGCCCCCGAAGCCGTCCACTCGACATCGCGCTCCGGCGGGCTGTCCGACAACACGAACCATCTTGCGGTATCGGCCCCGAACGAGCCGATGATGTTCATCGGATCAACCACGTTCTTCTTTGACTTCGACATCTTGGCCGAAGGAACGACCTCGACCTGCATTTCAGCCAGCAGGGTGATCGCATCGAGGGCGTCTTCAGGAATTTCGAGGGTTTCCGGATCAATCCCGATGTCGGTCAGACGGCTCTTCAGAACCGTCACCACATTGCCATCAATCGCCAGTTTTCTGATGTCTTCCGGCAGGTGAAAGACCGCCCGGCCATTGTCGTCGGTCGTCTTGTAAATCTCATGTGTCACCATGCCTTGGGTGAACAAGGCATTGAACGGCTCGATGGCCTTGGCGGGCAGGTGGCCGGTGGCATGCATCGCCCGGGCGAAGAAACGCGAGTAGAGCAGATGCAGAATCGCATGCTCCACCCCGCCGATATACTGGTCGACGTTCATCCAGTAGGCGGCTTCGGCCAGATCGGTCGGGGTCTTGGCATGGGGCGCGGTAAAACGGGCGAAGTACCACGACGAATCCATGAATGTGTCCATGGTGTCGGTCTCGCGCCGCGCCGCCGCGCCGCATACCGGGCAGGTGCAATCGCGCCAGGTCGGGTGGCGGTCAAGCGGATTGCCGGGAATGTCGAATGTCACATCATAGGGCAGTTCGACCGGCAGGTTTTCTTTCTTCTCGGGCACCACGCCGCAAGTGTCGCAGTGGATCACCGGAATCGGGCAACCCCAATAGCGCTGCCGCGAAATCCCCCAATCGCGCAAGCGGTATCGGGTCTGTCCCTTGCCAAGGCCATGGGCGTCCATCCAGTCGATGGTTGCGTCAATGCCCTCGGCACTGGTGGCCGCGGTGATCCCGGCGAAGTGGTCAATATAGACCACTGGCTCGGTCTTCGGCGGCACAAGGGCAACGTCCGCCAACTCGGGCGTGCCGCCGGGCAGATCAAACGCCTTGGACACCGGCAGCCGGTATTTTCGGGCAAAGTCCAGGTCGCGCTGGTCATGTCCCGGGCAACCGAAAACCGCGCCGGTGCCGTAGTCCATCAGAACGAAGTTGCCGATCCAGACCGGCAGCTTGCGGTCAGGATAGATCGGATGGCTCACGGTCAGCCCGGTGTCGCGCCCCAGCTTCTCGGCCTTTTCCAGCAATTCCTCACTGGTGCCGATCCGGCGACATTCCTCACAGAACGCGGCCAGTTCGGGGTCGGTCGCGGCCAGCTCCTTGGCAATCGAATGATCGGGCGAGATCGCGATGAACGACGCCGCGCGCAACGTATCGGGCCGGGTTGAATAGCAGACGAGGGCCGTCAAACCGGCGACCGGGGCGGTCAGCGGAAAGGTCACCTCGATGCCGCGCGACTTGCCGATCCAGTTCGCCTGCATGATGCGGACCTTCTCGGGCCATTGGGTCAGCCCGTCCAGCGCCGCCAGCAACTCGCCGGAATAGTCGCTGATCTTGAAGAACCACTGCGTCAACTCCCGCCGCTCCACCGGCGCGTTCGACCGCCAACCCTTGCCATCGATGACCTGCTCGTTGGCCAGCACCGTCATGTCGACCGGGTCCCAGTTCACCACCGCCGCCTTGCGATAGACCAGCCCCTTGTTCAGCATGTCGATGAACATCGACTGCTGCTGGCCGTAGTATTCCGGGTCACAGGTGGCAAACTCACGCGACCAGTCGATTGACAGGCCCAGAGGCGCCATCTGCGCCTTCATCTCGGCTATGTTGCCATAGGTATAGTCCTTGGGGTGAACGCCCGTCGCCATCGCGGCATTCTCGGCAGGCATCCCAAAGGCATCCCACCCCATCGGATGCAGCACGCTGAACCCCTGTGCGGCCTTGTAGCGTGCCACCACGTCGCCCATCGTATAGTTGCGCACATGCCCCATATGGATGCGGCCCGATGGATAGGGGAACATCTCCAGCACATAGTATTTGGGTCTGGCCGGGTCGTGGCGGGCCGCAAAGATCTGAGCCTCGGCCCAGGCCTGTTGCCACTTTGCTTCGATCACCGCAGGTTCATAGCGCGACATGTCCGGCCCTTTCGCATTACAGCGGCGGAATTACACCGGGGCCGGGGCCAAGGTCCAGCCCGCGCAGCGCAAATCCCGAGCTGCCCGGCGCAATTTGGCGTCAGTGCCTGTCAAAGCCGGCTGTCGGCAATCCTGAGTTCGCGGGCGCGCGACAGAATGGCATCCTCCACCGCCCGCAGGGTTGCCGGATCGACCGCGCCGCCGCCCTGGGTCTGCATCGCCAGCTTCAGCGACCGCGCATCAAGCGCCGGGTCCTGGACAAAGATGGTCGCGCGGTAGGCCCGCCCGCCACCCGGCGGCCTGCCATAGCCGGTCACGATGACCCCGGTGAACGGATCCACCGATTCCACCGGCAGGAAGTTCAGCACATCCAGTGCCGCTTCCCAGATGTACTTGTTCACCTTGACCGTGGTGTTGGGGTCTTCTCCATGCTTGAACAGGTCGCGCAGCGTGGTTCTGGTGCCGGGCCCATTGCGGGTGATCCCCAACGCCGCATCACTTTGGGCCTGACTGATTTCGGTCCCGGACTGCGATCCCAACGGGTCCGGGGTCAGACCGCCGCCGGCACAGGCCGACACGATCATCACCAGCAGCAGGGCCACAGCACTCTTGTAAAGGCGGTTAAACGGCATTCGGACCCCCGGTGTACGTCTGCCGTTGTCTAGCCCACAGCCTGCGGCGTGCCAAGGCTTTTCCCCGCATAGCCTTTTGGGGCCTGCCCGATTCGCCATGGAATCGCCGAAGGCAACCATGGCAAAACAATGACCTGCCGCCGTGATCCTCCGGTATTTCTTGGGTTCGGCCCCGCGCTTAACCTGCGCCACAACGGCAATTTGTCCTTGGCAGGGGCAGGACCGTGGCAGAACTGTGGCAAAGCTGCACCAATGGTTTTCCGTTAGCCGGGCGTTGCCCTGACTCGCGTTGCAATCGTGGCCCTGAACGACGAAATAGGCTGCATACCCAGTTCGGACTTCCTGAGTTGGGCCACACCTTGATGAGACAACGAGGGAAACTATGAAAAAGATTCTTCTTGCGACCACCTTCCTGACGATGAGCGCCGGCTTCGCCGCTGCTGATATCACCTGGGCTGGCTCGGCGACCATGGGCATTGCCCAAAACGGCACCGCAAACGGCGGTGACGCTGATCCGAACGGCTACGGCAAGGGCGACGGCAAAATGCTTTCGTACTCGTCGGCCAACCTGGCAGTCACCTTCTCGGGTACCACCGATGGCGGCCTGACCTTCGGTGCAACCTTCGACGAAACCTCGGGCCCGAGCTATGCTCTGGCTGACGACGATGGCTTCTCGACCAATGGCGGTTCCTTCGGCACCCCGTCGGTCTACATTGCCGGTTCGTTCGGCAAGATCACCTTCTCGACCGACAACCTTGACGGTTTTGACGGCGACGAAACCGATGACGGCTCGTACGACGTTCAGTATGACGGCACCTTCGGCGCCTTCACCGTTGGCGTTGAAGCTGACCTCGACACCGGCCTGATGGCTGTCAAGGGTGGCTACTCCGCTGGCGCTCTGGCTCTGTCGGCTTCGTACTCGCAGCAAACCGCTCAGGACGATATCTGGGATGTGTCGGCGACCTACACCATGGGTGCGATCGCTCTGACCGCCTCGACCGACAACGACTCGTCGTCGACGTTGAAAGCAGCTTACACCGCTGCCAACGGCATCAACGCCTGGGCCGCTTACAACACCAACAGCGGCACGGACGATGCTTCGTTCGACCTCGGCGCTGGCTACACCGCGAACGGCCTGACCGTTTCGGCTGAAGTCGACGACGCTGGCCAAGCGAACCACACCTTCCTGCAGTGGACTGTTACCGCTGCTTATGACCTCGGTGGCGGTCTGTCGGTTGAAGCCGGCACCAACTACACCGAAGACATGATGGTTGGCGCTTCGATGTCCTTCTGATCCTTTCGGATCTGATTGGGAAGAGCGGGCCTAGGCCCGCTCTTTTCATTTTGAGCTGCATGGTTCACAACCCGCTGGATGAACCGGAGCACTCCATGTCCCTGACCGATATCCGCAATCGTCTGATGCAGGCTGAACGGATCGCCGGCCGCGCCGCCGGATCGGTGACGCTGATTGCAGTGTCCAAAGTCCAGCCCGACGACCGGGTCCGCGCCGTTCTGGCCGAGGGTCAACGGGTGTTCGGCGAAAACTATGTGCAAGAGGCGGCACAGAAATGGCCGGGTTTCCGGGCCGAGTTTGGCGCTTTGGCCGTTCACATGATCGGCCCGTTGCAAAGCAACAAGGCCAAGCAGGCAGTGGACTTGTTCGACGCAATCCACACTCTTGACCGACCTTCTCTGGCGACCAAGCTGGCCAATCTGGCCCAGGCACGCGGCAGCTGCCCGCATCTGTTCGTGCAGGTCAACACCGGTGCCGAGCCGCAAAAGGCCGGGGTGTTGCCCTTCGACCTCGACGGCTTTCTGCGCGACTGCACCGCGATGGACCTGTCACCAATGGGCTTGATGTGCATCCCTCCCGAGGGCGAAGACCCGGTGCCACATTTCATCGCCCTTGCCGCGATGGCCGCCCGCAATGGCTTGTCCGGCCTGTCGATGGGGATGAGCAGCGATTTTGAGGCGGCGGTGGCCCATGGTGCTACCCATATCCGTGTCGGCTCTGCCCTGTTCGGCGCGCGCAATTACACCTGACAGCAGTAGCGGGGCCAGTTGCGAACCGTTCGCAGCATGGTTAAGGCGAGGTTACCGAAAATAAATAAGACATTGAAATAAAACACTAATAAGACGTGTCCACACGTGGGCACTCCTTCCTTTGCACAAAACGTCGATGCCGATTCAGGTCAGCCAGACCCGCGCATAGGGCGGCAGGGCAATCTGGCCGTGATGTGAAAATACCGGCGCGTCCGACAGCGCGTCCTGCATCAAAGTGACCCCGAACGACCGGGCCAGAGCCTCGGACAGGTTCAGCCAATGCTCGGTCATGTTGAACAGCCCCAGCAAGGCGCCGGTGGGCGACTGCCGGACAAAGCCAAAGATCCCGGCCTGTCCGCTGTCGACAATCTGCACCGGATTGGCGGCATGCAGGGCAGGGGTCAGACTGCGGCGATGTAGAATATCCTTCACCCCACGGAACACCTGCCCCAAGGCCCCATCATCCGAGTGACGGAAATGTGCGGCGCGCCAGTCCATCACCGGCCGGTGAATCCAGCGGCTGTCATGGGCATGGTCCAGTTGATCCAGATAGCCGTGATCGTTCAGCATCGCCAGTTCGTCGCCCATATAGATCAACGGTATCCCGCCAAATCCGGCAATCAGTGCGTGGCCCAGCAAGATCCGCTGCACCGCCAGCTCTGCGTCGGCAAAGTCGCCCTCCATCTGCGCCTTCTCCAGCCCGGCCAGCGAGGCGAAGGTCCCGGAAATCCGTTTGTCCCCGGTCGCCTGGTTGACCTGAAACAGCGCGCCACGGGCAAAGGTGCCGGGAAAGCTGCCCTCAAAGAAGTTTGACAGAAAGGCGCGATGGGCAGGGCCGGAAATGTTCAAGGCGCGGGCATCCTCATCCGTAATTGCCCAGCCGATATCATCGTGACAGCGGATATAGGTGGCATAGGTCGCGTTGGTCAGCCGGTCGGGGAAGTGAGTGCGCAGGACATGGCTCATCAGTCGGGTGTCGCGGGTGGCGAGGGCACCCCAGAACTGCACCATCAGGCTGTTGTGATAGGCAAGGTTGCCTTCGCGGCCGTCATGCTTGCCCCGGCCCAGATAGGGCAGCATCTCGGCCGGCGAGACGATGGCTTCTTCCAGATGCAGAACTGCCGGGCAGACGATCCGACAACAGGCGCGCAGGGCCTGCAGCAGCATGTGAACCTCTGGCTCCGACTGACAACGGGTACCCAGCCGCTTCCACATGAAGGCCACCGCATCCAGTCGCAACACATCGACGCCGCGGTTGGCCAGGAACAGCATGATCTCGGTGATTTCCAGAAACACCTGCGGGTTGGCCCAGTTCAGGTCCCATTGATGTTCATTGAAGGTGGTCCAGACCCATTTGCCGAAATGCGGGTATTCGGTGAAATTGCCCGGGGCGTTGTCGGGAAACACCTCGACCAGTGACTTCTCGTATTGCCGAGGCATCGCAGGGTCGTCGAACATCAGATAGTAGTCCTGATACCGCGCATCGCCCCGCGCAGCTGCTTGTGCCCAGCTGTGTTCCTTGGCGGTGTGGTTCAGCACCAGATCTATGCAGACTGAAATCCCCCGCGCCCTGAGCGCCGTGGCGACCTCCTCGAACTCTGCCATGGTGCCGTAAGCCGGATTGATCTCGCGGTAATCCATCACCGAATAACCGCCGTCACTGTCGCCGGGCCGCGGTTTCAGGCAGGGCATGAAGTGAACATAGGTGATGCCGAGGTCTTCAAGGTAATTCAGATGATCCAGCACGCCCTTCAGATTGCCGGCAAACCGGTCGATATAGAATACATAGCCCGCCATCGACGGGCGTTGAAACCAGTCCGGTTCCAGATCACGCTGCAGGTCCAGACGCCGCAAGTCCGCCGGACGCGCCGCCCAGCCCTTGCGCAAGGCCGCCAGCAGATTGTCGCGGAAGCTGTCATACTCCGGATGCTGGCCATACAGCGCCTCCAGCATGGGCCACAAATCTGGAGCAGAGCGGTCCAACCGCAACTCAAGGATTTCGTCAGCCGCCTTGGACGCCGCTCTTGCCATGGTCTGATCCTCCCTTCCTGTCAGATTAAGATGTCCAAACCGTTTTGGGAAGACTGTTCAACCCTTTACGATCAGCCTTGTACCAAGCTCGACGTGACGGGCGATCCAGGCCAGATCCGCGGGTGCGAAGGCCACACAGCCTGCGGTTGGCACGCAGGCCCGGCGCCAGCGATGCAGAAAGATCGCCGAACCGAGGCCCGGTACGGCCGCAGGATGGTTCCAATCGGTGACCAGCACCAGATCATAGAGCGGGTCCGGCCGTCGCAACTGCTCATGGCTGAACGGGTGGGGGAAGCGGACCGGCAGATTGTAGGCCGGATCGCGCGGGTCATCCGACCACAGATCGCCAATCCGGATCGGAATCGCCCAATCGGGAACGGCGGTGGCGCTGATACGGTCGGGCCGGTAGAACATCCCGACGATACGGTGGGTCCCGGCGGGCGTGGCGCCGTCACCCTCGCGCTTGTCCCGCGTGATGCCCGACCGCCCGACGACGCAGGCAAACCGCCGCCCCCGAAAGCGCCCGCCAGAACCTGAAACAATCACGGCGTCAAATGACATGAACCACCCTCCGATCCCGGCATACTGAAACATTTCCCGGCCCTGCGACACGTCCGCGTGAGGGATTTGTTGCAAATCTTGTCTGAGGCGTGATCGAGGCGCATGTCATCGCCAAGGGATCAAACACCCCATGGATGGAGGCAGACATGGCCACATTGCGCAAGATACTTCTGGTTGATGATGACGACGACCTGCGTGAGGCGCTCAGCGAACAACTGGTGATGACCGAAGACTTTGACGTGTTCGAGGCCAGCAATGGTGCCGAGGGCATGGAAAAGGCCAAGGCCGGGTCATTCGATCTGGTCATTCTGGATGTCGGCCTGCCGGACACCGATGGTCGCGAACTTTGCCGCCGGATGCGCAAGAGCGGCGTCAAATGCCCGGTGCTGATGTTGACCGGCCATGACACCGATGCCGACACGATTCTCGGCCTGGATGCCGGTGCCAATGATTATGTGACCAAGCCGTTCAAATTCCCGGTCCTGCTGGCCCGTATCCGCGCGCAGCTGCGCCAGCATGAACAATCCGAGGATGCCATTTTCCAGATGGGCCCTTACACCTTCAAGCCTGCGCAGAAGCTGCTGCTGGACCCCAAGGAAAAGAAAATTCGGCTGACGGAAAAAGAGACCAACATTCTCAAGTACCTGTACCGTGCTCAATCCGGAGTTGTGGCGCGGGATGTGCTGTTGCATGAGGTTTGGGGCTATAATGCCGGGGTCACAACCCACACTCTGGAGACCCATATCTACCGCTTGCGGCAGAAGATCGAGCATGATCCAGCCAATGCCAGACTGCTGGTCACCGAGAATGGCGGCTACAAATTGGTAGCGTGAATGTAACAGTCCTGAGGAAAAGCCCACGGACACCAGAATATTGACTTATAGTCGACAGATTCTCGGGTAATGTTGGTTGCATGCAGCGATCGTTGCAAAAGTTTCCCCTCGCCGGGTCGGGGTTATGACGCGGTTCCTCCCTGTTGGACCTGGCCGGGCATCTTGCCCGGCCTCTTTTTTGCGGTGCGATGCAACCGCAAGGCGCGGTGAATCCGTGCCGAAATCGCATTGATTTCGCCGGGAATTTCGCCCAAATGGGTGTCGCAGATCAATCCTTCTGACCCTGCCAAATCTGCGCAATGTCCATGGGTGACGCCATCTGGCGGCCCCCTGATTATCGGAGCCAACCATGCGTACCCTTTCGCTGACCATCGCAATTGCCCTACTG
>JBDTQR010000098.1:0-16104 GCA_039932095.1 bacterium
ACCATACCCCAGCGCCTCACGCACCAGCTTGCCGCCGTAAATCGGACCAGCCGCTTCGACAAAGGCAAAGGACGAGACCGCCGCCTGCCGAAACCGGCCCCAAGCGCGCTTGGCCCGCGCTGTGATGCGGGTGGCGGCCTCTTGCGCATCATCGCCATGGCTGGTCGAGATAAGGGCAGGGTTCAGCATGGCAGGCAGATGCGCCTGCACGTCGTCGGTGTCTTGCGGACGGTGCGCGATGGGCAGGCCGAAAAAGCCCGCGAAACCCAGCGTCTCGATCCCGGAATACTGGCCTTCCAATGCGCGGCGCAGCACTTCAGAGCGCACGTCGATGCAAAAGGCGGCCTGCAATTCCGCCCGGCCGGTGCGGTCTGCGGGGCCGGACAGCATTGCGGACAATTTGCGCTGATAGGCCCGCTCGGCGGCTTCTTGCAGGATCGCGTCCAGCGCCTGATCGGGCGTTGGCGTCAACGGCTCGCCATGTGCTGCGACCGCCGCCCGCCAGTCAGGGGCGATGCGCGGGCAATGGGCCAGCAAAGCTTCTTCCCAGATCAGCCGTATCGCCAAGAGATCGGTTAACGTGGCATCCGTGCCGCCCGTCAGTTCGGCCTGCCACAAAAGCCAGCGGGCATGCTGCGGCCAACCGCCCAGATCCACCAACTGCCGGTGAAAAGCCGTCTCGGCCGCCTCAGCCGTCAGGTCCAGCCGCATTGCAGCGCGCAGGATGGCGCGTTCGGCAGTGTCGGGCGCGTCGGCGACATGGGCGCAAAAGCCGCTGAGTCCGGCGATCTCAGGTGTCAGGTCATGCGTGGCCCATTCCCGCCACGCGTCAAAGGCTGACCGGTCGGGCCGCGGTGTCCAAAGTGCCTGCCCCCGGTCGAAATACCCCGCCGCCCAAAGGCCAAAGCTGCGGGCGATGATCGCGGGCCAGTCGGTGCCGGTTGCCCGGGCCGCAAGGGTCGCCACCGTGGGCAGCGCCTGCGGTGCAGCACCAGGCATCTGCGCGCGCATTTTCAACCATGCCATATCTTGCGGCTTTACCGGCGAGCGTGAGGCGATCAGCGCGGCGGCAAGATCATCTTCTATGATCTCTCCAGCCACTACCTTTGCCAAAAGCCCTGCCCGTGGCAAGGTCAGGCCGACCCCGGCGACCCGGCTCAACCGGGCCGAGGCAACTGCCAGATCCTCAGGGGTCTGGCCCAAAAACGGATTGACCGCCACCGTCGCATCCAGCGGGAACGCCGGCGGAATTGTACGCGCCGCCGCTTCTGCGGCCTCAAGAAACTGCGCGGCAAGCGTCGGGCCGATCTGCGTGTGTTTGACGAACATGATGTGTTTCCTGAATCAGGTATTGGATTGGGTCCGAAAGCCACCGGTCAGGCGGTCCAAAAGCGCGTTCAGGTACAGGCCGTTCGCCAGATGCACCCGCAGTCCGGCGGTTGAGGGGTGATGCGCCCACAGCGGGAACAGCGCCTGCGCAAAGGCCACAAGGCCAAAGGACAGCACCGCCAATACGATCAGCGCCCATTCCAGCGGTCCCGCCACCGGCGCCGCAGGCAAGGCCGGGCCCCAGACGCTTTGCGCCACGATCTGGAACCCGAAATAGGCCAAGATAGCGCCCAGCGAGGCCGCCACCGTCCGTCGCGTCAGCGCGCCGGGGGCGGCATCGGCTAGGCCTTGGGCGATCAGATAGGACACGCCAAAAATCAGCATGGTGCCAAGCCCCACCGCCTGCGGCGATTCCTCGCGCCAAAAGGCGGTAATGACCCCCGCCACCGCGACATAAAGCAACAATGCCAGCGCAAAGGAACGCGCAACTGCACCAACACCCGGTACCGCGACCGGCCCCGGTTTGCGGATGGCGTTCACCGCCCGCACCGCACCGCCCGAAGACAGAAAGGCGTGCGCCTTGTAAAGCGAGTGGGCGACGATGTGCAAAAGCGCCAGCGGCCAAAGGCCAAGCCCGCATTGCAACAACATGAAGCCCATCTGCGCCACAGTTGACCAAGCGAGCGCCGTCTTTACAGCACTTTGCGTCAGCATCACCAGTGCGCCGAACAGCGCGGTGAACCCGCCGAGCATGACCAAGGCCGCCATGGCCCCTGAACTGTGCTGCACCAGTCCAGCCAGCTTGATCAACAAGACCCCGCCCGAGTTGATGATCCCCGCATGCAGCAGTGCTGAAACCGGAGTTGGGGCCTCCATCACCTCGGTCAGCCAGCCATGCACCGGAAAGGCCGCCGTCTTCAACGCCGCCGCCAGTACCAAAAGCCCGACTGCCACCTGCGCCAGAGCCGGAAGGTCACCCTCTATCGTCAGCGCGGCGATGTCGAGCGTGCCAAAACTATGCCACAACAACCCCGAAGCCAGGATCAGGGCAAGATCGCCCGCTCCCCAGACCCGGATGAACTTGGCCGCAGCCCGCTGCGCCTCGGCCCGGTCTGGGTAGAACAACAACAGCTGCCTCAGCACCAGTCCGACCGTTAGAAAACTTGCGACCAGCACCAGCAGGCTGGCCGCCTGGACCAGCACAAGGACCGCCGCGATGGTCGTCAGGGTCATCCCGTGAAACCAGCCTTCCCGCGACTCGCCGTCCAGATAGCGGCGGGAATAGCGGATGACGACCCAGCCGACGAAAGACACCAGCAGCGCCATCGTCACGCTGACAGCATCCAGCCGGACGACCGCCGCACCGCCAAGGCTCAATACCTGCGGCCCCGCAATCCAAAGCTGGCCAAGCCCGCCAATCCCAAGGCCAAGGGTGGCCAGAGTCGCGGCCTCTGCCACAATCGGCAGGCGGCCAGGACGGCGACCGGGCCGTGCGACACACAAAAGTGCTGTTGCCAGAAGCAGAAGGGGGGCAAGGACAATCAGGGGAAGACTTGGCATTTCAGGCTCCAAGGTTGGAAACATCCCGAGAGATCTATCGCTTGCGGAAGTTTTATAAAATTACATATATTATACGAAACCATTCCATTTTGTGGAACAATGTCGCAACTGAACCTGCATCACCTGCGCCTGTTTCGGGCCATCGCCAGCGACGGCACGCTGACCGGTGCTGCGCGTGGGCTTCACCTATCGCAATCCGCGCTCTCAACCCAATTGCGCACGCTTGAAGCCTCGCTTGGGCATGATCTATTTGAACGCCGCGGCAGAGGCCTTACGTTGACCGAGGCCGGGCGTATCGCGCTGGACCATGCCGAAGCGATCTTCCGCACCGTTGACGATTTGACCGCCACCCTACGCGAGACGGGCCGGGCGCGGCGGGCCCTGCGTGTGGGCGCGCTGGCAACCCTGTCGCGCAATTTTCAGATGCAGTTTCTGCGGCCCCTGATCGGGCGATCTGATGTCGAGGTTGTTCTGCGCTCGGGCTCGCAGGACGAATTGCTGCGCGGGCTTGAGGGATTGGCGCTGGACGTGATGCTGACGAACCTTGCGCCTGCCCGCGATGCCGCCAGTCCGTGGCTCGTCCACCGGATCGACGAACAGCCCGTTGGGCTGATCGGCACGTCGGCCCGCGTTGGCCCTGCGTCGCGCACGCTGAAAGAATTGCTGTCAACCGAACCCCTGATCGTACCAACCCGCGAAACCGGCCTGCGCGCCGCCTTCGATGCCTTGACCACGCGTTTGGACGTGACCCCAATCCTGGCCGCCGAAGTGGACGACATGGCCATGATCCGCCTTCTGGCACGCGCAGATGCCGGTCTCGCGATCATCCCGCCAATCGTCGTGCGTGACGAACTTCAGTCGGGCGCCTTGGTCGAGGCGGCTCGTCTGGACGGCATCAGCGAAACCTTCTTTGCTGTCACCCAAGCGCGGCGTTTTCCCAACCCTTTGCTGACCGAAGTCTTGCACCGCTGAGCTGACTATAGGTCGTTCGTCGCATCTGCGGCGAGGGTCTGCTTTACACCCCTTGCTTCGATCACTTCATGCTCAACCTACCCTGCCAGTTGCAGGTATTCTTGACTTGCCCCGCGGACGGCAACTTCGGAGAAACGCATGAACCTTACTTTCTGGCAACCACAGAAGGTTACGTGACAGCGGGCGAAGCTTCTCTTTGGCCAATTTGAGTTGCATTGGTTTCGGTGCCTACGTCGAAGACCTAGTTCTCTGAAATCAGATCGCGCAGCCATTTGTGGGCGGGGTCGGCCTGGCTGCGGTCGTGCCAGATCAGGCGGTAGTCAAAGTTGGGCACCGGGAGTGGCAAGGCAAAGCGGTGCAGGCCTCCGCTGGCCGCAAGCGCGACCGCACCGCGTGTCGGCAGGGTCAGGATCAGGTCACTGCTGTCAATTACGGTGGCGGCAGTTGCGAAATAGGGGATCCACAGGCTGATGCGGCGGGTCAGTCCACGCAGGGCCAGCGCCTCGTCAACCACACCGGTGCGCCCGCCCAGAATGCTGATCAGCGCATGGGGATAGGCCAGAAAATCGTCCAGCCCGATCTCGGCTTTCCCGGCCAGCGGATGAGTGGGGCCGATGACGCAGGAATAGCCCTCGGTGAACAGGGTCCGCGCGCGCAAGGGCAGCGGCACCACATCATCGCCATACAGTGCCAGGTCAGAGCGGCCCTCGGCGATGTGGCGAAAGATGTCGGTGGAAAACGGCAGCACCTCCAGCCCGATGCCGGGGGCCAGACGCGCCAGCTTCGGCATCAGCCCCGGCAGAATGGCCAGCGCGCCGTAGTCAGTCGTGGCCAGCCGGAACACCCTGCGGGCCTGTGCCGGATCAAAGGCGGCTGGGGCCAGAAAACCTTCGATCCCGGTCAGCACCTCTGACAACTGCTCGCGCAGGGCCAAGGCGCGGTCGGTCAGTACCATGCCGCCCGGCGCCCGCACCAGCAAAGGGTCGCCCAAAGCCCGCCGCAACCGCGCCAGCACCCGACTGACGCCCGGCTGGCTTTTGTTCAGCCGCTCGGCGGTGCGGGTGGTGTTGCGCGTCTCATACAACGATTGCAACACGCGCAGGTCGTCAAGTTCAAGACCGTGAGTATTCAATTCTGGCATGATGGCTATGCGATCCATTTATTTCCAGCATCACGCCGGACGCGTCATGGTGCAAGGGCATTCCAACCCATAAAGGCGCATCATGATCCTGCAACCCCTTCGCACCGGCGCGTTCGCGCTGGCAACCCTTGTGGCCCTCGCCGCACCGTCGCTGGCGCAAAGCGTCAACACCGAAACGGTCAAGAACTTTTACGTGGCCTTTGGTCAGAACAAACCCGACCTGCTGGACAAGGTCTTGGCCAAGGACTGGGTCGACATTCCGCCGAACCAAGGCCAGGAACCCGGCCGCGATGCGTTCAAGCCGTTCATCGCGGGCTATCACACCATGTTTTCCGATCTGAGCGTCGTGAACGACCAGATCATCGACGCGGGTGAGTATGTGATCGTGCGCTCCACCATCTCGGGCACGCAAGCCGCCCCCTTTGCGGGCTTTGCCTCCAAGGGCCGTCCGTTCAAGATAATGGCGGTGGACATTCACCAGTTCAAGGACGGCATGGTGATCAAGACCTGGCATGTCGAGGACTGGTTGAGCGGCATGTTCCAGATGGGCTCGTTTGAAAAATAGAACGGCGCGGGGCAAAACCCCGCGCCAAACATTCTTGGATGGAAAGACTGTCATGACTGAAACCTCGCCCTCCCGCCCCCCGCTGTCTGGCGGCACAAGCGACACGGTTCAGCCCACGCCAAGCTGGGATGCCGACCAACAGTTCAAGGCCGGGCCTTACACCGTGTCGCGTGTCAGTTTCCTCAGCGAAGGTGACACCGTGATCGGCAACCTCTTCCAGCCGATGGGTGGCTCGTCAAAGGCCGCAGTGGTCATCCTTGGCCCGGTTGCCACGGTCAAGGAACAGGCCCCGATGCAATATGCCACGCGACTGGCGCAAGCAGGTCTGGCCACGCTGGTGTTCGACCCGCGCGGCTCTGGCGAAAGCGCTGGCAGCCCGCGCCGTTGGGAAAGTGGCGCGCGCAAGGTCACCGATCTGCGGGCAGCACTGGCGTATCTGGCGACAGTGCCGGGGATCGACCCGGCCCACCTTCACCTTCTGGGGCTGTGCCAAGGGGCGAATTGGGCGATTGCTGCGGCCATTGAGGACGCCTCGGTGCAAAGCCTTGCCCTTGTCGCGGGCCATTACCTGACACCAGAGGTTTGCGCGATGTACTATGGCAGCGCCGAAGCCGTGGCGGCCCGGGTTGCTCGCGGTCGGGCAGCCGCCGACACTTATGCCCGCGACGACAGCGTCAGTTACCTTCCGATCGTCAATGACAGCGCGGACGAGGCCAATCCCGATGTCTTGCTGAACTTCGACGCCGCTCGGATGTATTACCGACCCTGGGCCGACCGCAACCTGTTCCTCGCCCATCGCGGCCAATGGGAAAACCGCATCGCCACGATGAGTGAGGCCGAACTGTGGACCACCCGAACCGATCTGGCCATGGCGCGGCTGGCCACCCCCACCCTGATGATCCACGCCAACCGCGCCGCCTCCGGGCCAAAGGTGCCGCGCGCCCTGTTCGACGCCATGCCTGCCAAGCGCAAGGACTTGATCTGGCTGGGCGCGCAGACACAGTTCCAATTCTACGAAGATCCGATCACGATTGACGCCGCCACCCATCACCTTGCGGCATTTTATCTGGAGCGGAGATGACCATTGATCCTTACGCCGCACTTCAGACCGCCACGCGGGCACACCGCATGGCGACGCATTCCGACGCCTACACGTTCGAGGACGGCCCGGCCCTGACGCAGGTTGCGGCAAGATCAGGCGCGGTCAGAATGTTGGAACTGGGCACCGCCCTTGGCTATACCGCCTGCTGCCTTGCCGCGGCGCGACCTGATGCCCGCGTCGATACCATCGAAGGCGATCCGCTTCGGGCAGGGCTTGCCCGCGACAACATCGCAGTCGCTGGTCTGGCAGACCGGGTGACGGTGCATCAGGGCGATTTCATGGCTGTGCTTGCTCGTCTGACCGCAGGCTACGGGCTGGTGTTCTTTGACGGCTATGCTCCCGACCTTTCGATGTTGAACGCCATCATTGATCGGCTGTCGCCGGGCGGCACTCTCGTGTGCGCCAACCTCGGGCTGGCAGGTGTCAACGAAAGGCAACGGCTGCTTGCTACCTTGGACGATCCCTCCCAGTTCACGCAACTCGAGCCAATCGAGAAAGGTGGGACAGTTGTCCGGCGCAGGCTGAGGTGACCGCCCGAACCCACTTACCATCCATGCCGCGCCCACGACCGAGGGCCTCCACCATGACTGCCCCTTGCCAGAACGGCCGACCAAGGACATTAAGAAGTCGAGATCTAAGTTTGACCAGACCTTTCGAAATCAGCCCCTTTTAAGTGTCGAAGAACCAAAGCGACTGCGGCCTTTCTACTCGATCCGCCGTTTTGCTTAAGCGGACACTTGCGCCAGAGACCTCGATCGTGCGGAATCTGCCCTTTGCGTCGATCGCCCGAGCGTGGACGTGCTCATCTCAAAGGGCACGTTCAGGACCGATTGGCCACTAACCGGAAGCGGTCCATCAGTTTTCATGCGGGCGGTCCCTTGACCCTATCATGTCTGTCTTTGACCGTTAGGAGCCCGGACGAGTGCGCACCACAAGTCACGTCCGCAGCCCTTCGACGTCTCCCCCTTCTGTGGCGGCGGACAGAAGCCATTCGACAAAGGATTTTGCATCGGGATGGTTGTCGCCGCCTGCGGGCTTTACCAGATGAAATGCCTCGTCAATCGGCACGGCCAGATCGAATGGCGCAATCAAACGGCCCGATGAAAGGGCCAGCCCGCTCAGCGACTTGCGGCCCAGTGCAACGCCACCGCCCCGCGCCGCCAGTTCGAATGCCATCAACGACGTGTCCAAATGCAGCCCTGATCCGGCATCGACCCCGACGGCCTGTGCCGCCTTGAGCCAGATTCCCCAGCCTTCGTGATAGCCAAGGACGTGCAACAGCCTGTGATGGCGCAGGTCATCGGGAATTGTCAGCGCAAGGCCCGACGCGCAAAGAGGCGTTATCGTCTCCCACGTCAGGCGATGACTGTTAAAGCCCGGCCAGTGCCCGGTGCCGTATCGGATATCCAGATCAAAATCTTCGGCGTCAAATGCGTCCGTCCAGACGCTGGACAGCAGGCGGATCGTTTTGGTTGGATGACGGTCCAGATAGTCGGGCAGGCGCGGTGCCAACCAGTTGACGGCGAATGAAACGGCGCAGCGCAGGGTCAGGGCGCTGGTCGGACGCTGGCCAAACACCTCACGCGTGCCGATGGCAAGCCGCTCCATCGCATCTTGGACCTTGGGCAGGTAGGCGGCGCCGGATTTGGTCAGTTCCAGCCCGCGCGCGCGGCGCAGAAACAGGGGCTGGCGCAGGTGGCTTTCCAGCGACTTCACATGTTTGGAGACGGCGGCCTGGGTGATGTGCAACTCGCCAGCCGCATGGGTGAAGCTGAGCGTGCGGGCCGATGCCTCGAACGCGCGCAGCCAGGTCAGGGGGGGCAGGTCCAGGTTCATCGCGCCTCAAAATGCAGCCATAACTTTTAGTAGGGGTGCTGCCCCTGAATACGTCGTTTGACCAAACCGCGCCAGCAGGATCATTGAGGGGCAACCACGGGAGGTTTCATGTTCCAAGTATTCCCCACGGCGCGCCTGCGTCCGTCTCCGTTTTATGCCTCGGCTGTGGCCGAGGGCATGACCGCCGCCAGCATCTACAACCGGATGATAATGCCGACATCTTACGGTGATCCGGCGGCGGAGTATTGGCGGCTGATCAACGGCGTGTCGCAGTGGGATGTGGGGGTGGAACGGCAGGTGCAGCTAAAGGGGCCGGATGCGGGGCGTCTGGCGCAGATATTGTCACCGCGGGATCTGTCGGGCTGCAAGGTCGGGCAGGGCAAGTATGTGCCCTTGTGCAACCATCGCGGCACCATCATCAACGACCCTATCCTGTTGAAACTGGCCGATGATCTGTATTGGCTTTCCATCGCTGACAGTGACATCTGGTTCTGGGCCAGCGCCATTGCGGCCGAGCGGGGGCTGGACGTGCAGGTGTCTGAGCCTGACGTCTCGCCCATGGCGCTGCAGGGCCCCAAGGCCGAGGATGTGGTGGCGCATGTCATGGGCGATTGGGTGCGGGCCTTGAAATACTTCTGGTTCCGCGAGACGGAAATCAACGGCATCCCGGTGGCGGTGCAGCGGTCGGGCTGGTCAAAACAGGGCGGGTTCGAGATTTACCTGAAGGACGGCACGCGCGGGACCGAACTTTGGAACATCTTCAAAGAGGCGGGCAAGCCTTGGGGCATCGGCCCCGGTGCGCCTGCCACGGCAGAGCGGACGGAAAGCGGTCTGGTGTCGGTCGGCGGCGATACGGACGAGGCGACCAACCCGTTCGAGGTGCGCCTGGGCAAGTATGTTGATCTGGACGTGGCCGATGATGTGGTGGGCATTGCCGCCTTGCGCTGGATCAAGGCCGAGGGGATCAAGCGCCACCAACTGGGGCTGGTGCTGGAGGGTGAGGCGCCTGCCCCCCTTGGCTTTCGCCGCGAGGATATTTTGCGGGCCGGGCAGCGCATCGGCATGATGACCAATTGTGTCTGGTCGCCGCGGATGAAGGCCAATATTGGCTATGCGTTGATCGACGCCTCGGTTCCTGCGGGCGATACGGTCCAGGTGATCCGCGATCAGGGGCCGGTTGCGGCCCGGCTGGTCGAACTGCCGTTCCTGTAAGCCCATGCAGCAGCACTTTGACGCCCCCTTGCGCGATGCGGCCAACCATGCGGCGCTGTCGCCCCTGTCGTTCCTGAAGCGGGCCGAGACGGTCTATGCCAACCGCCCCGCCGTGACCTATGGCGAGATACACCGCACCTGGGGCCAAACCGGAGCGCGGTGCCGGTCTGTGGCGGCGGGGCTGGTGGAATTGGGCATCGCACGCGGCGACACGGTTGCGGTGCTGTCGCCCAACATCCCGGAATTGTTTGAACTTCACTATGCAGTGCCCCTGACAGGTGCGGTTCTGAACACGGTCAACATCAGGCTGGAGCCTGAGACGGTCGCCTATATCCTGGACCATTCGGACGCGCGGCTGGTGATCTGCGATACCGCCCTTGCCCCCTTGCTGCGGCAGGCCTTTGCGATCAACGGCAGGGAAATTCCGGTTGTTGATATTGCCGATGTGTCCGGGACGGGCTTTGGCCAGACCACCTACGAGGCGCTTGCAGCCCATCCGCCGATGGACTGGGCCTTGCCTGCCGATGAATGGCAGGCGTTGGCGCTGAACTATACCTCTGGCACCTCTGGCCGACCCAAGGGGGTGATTTATCACCACAGGGGGGCCTATCTGATGGCGATGGGCACGGTCGCGGGGTGGGCGCTGCCGCCCCATCCGACCTATCTGTCGGTGGTCCCGATGTTTCATTGCAACGGCTGGAACCACCCTTGGGCGATGGCGATTGTGGGCGGCCACATGATCTTTACCCGCGATGCCACGCCTGCCAAGCTGCTGGCCGCGATGGCCGCGCACCGGGTGACCCATCTGGGGGCGGCGCCTATCGTGTTGCAAATGCTGTGCGACAGCCCTGACGCGCGGCCCTTTGACCCCAAGGTCAAGGTTCTGACCGCAGGTGCGCCGCCGCCCCCCGCCATCCTGCAAAAGGCCGCGGCGCTGGGGCTGGACGTGATGCAGGTTTACGGGTTGACCGAAACCTATGGCCATATCTCGCAATGTCTGTGGCAGGATGAGTGGGACGCGCTGCCCGCCGCCGGGCAGGCCGAAAAGCAGGCGATGCAGGGTGTGACCTTTCCCATGGTTGAGGATATTCGCGTGGTGGACCGTGCCACCGGGGCAGATGTGCCGCGTGATGGCCTGACGCAGGGCGAGATTGCCATCCGCGGCAACACCGTGATGAAGGGTTATTACAAGGACGCCGCCGCGACGGCAGAGGCGTTTGATGGTGGGTGGTTCTGGTCGGGCGATGCGGCGGTGGTGCATCCTGACGGCTACCTGCAAATCCGCGACCGGTTGAAGGATGTGATCATCTCGGGTGGGGAAAATATCTCGTCGGTCGAGGTTGAGGCGGTGCTGTATCGCCATCCCGCCGTTCTGGCCGCAGCGGTGGTCGCCCGCCCGCATCCCAAATGGGGCGAAAGCCCCTGCGCCTTTGTCGAACTGCGCGAGGGGGCCGCGCCTACCGAGGCCGACATCATCGCCTTTTGCCGCGACCACATCGCCCATTTCAAGGCGCCGAAAACCGTGGTCTTTGGGGTCTTGCCAAAGACCGCCACCGGCAAGATACAAAAGTTCATCCTGCGGGCTGCGGCCCGTTATCTGGGGCCGCAGCCATGACTTATGAAGCGCCTTTGCAGGACATGCTGTTCAACCTCGCCCACATCGCCCCCGGTGCGCCTGATCTTGAGATGGCCGGTGCCGTGCTGGAGGAATTCGGCCGGTTTTGCGCCGAGGAAATCGCCCCCCTGAATGCCCCGGGTGACCGTGAAGGCGCTGTTTGTCAGAACGGCACGGTGACGACGCCCAAGGGCTTTCGTGCGGCCTATGCCAAATTTGTTGACATGGGTTGGCAAGGCCTGCCGCACCCGGAGGAGTTCGGCGGCCACGGCCTGCCTCGATCCGTGGGCGCTGCGGCGGGCGAAATCCTGAACGCCGCGAACATGAGCTTTGCGCTCTGCCCCCTGCTGACCGATGGCGCGATCGAGGCCTTGCGGCACTTCGGGTCCGAAGCGCAAAAGGCGACCTACCTGCCGCATCTGGTGGCAGGCCGCTGGACCGGCACGATGAACCTGACCGAACCGCAGGCGGGCAGCGATCTGGCGCTGCTGCGCACCAAGGCCGAGGTTCAGGTGGATGGCACCTATGCAATCACCGGCACCAAGATATTCATCACCTACGGCGAGCATGATCTGGCCGAAAACATCATCCACCTTGTGCTTGCACGCACGCCGAATGCGCCGCGGGGCATCAAGAGGATCAGCCTGTTTCTGGTGCCCAAGGTTCTGCCCGATGGCGCCCGCAACGCCGTCCGTTGCCAAAGCGTCGAGCACAAGCTGGGGGTGCGTGCCAGCCCGACCTGCGTCTTGCAGTTTCAAGGCGCCACCGGCTATCTGATCGGTGTCGAGACTGCCGGGCTGGAATATATGTTCACGATGATGAACGTCGCCCGCTTTGCCGTGGGTGTTCAAGGGGTTGCGATTGCTGAACGCGCTTTTCAGCAGGCGCTGGCCTATGCGGGCACTCGTGTGCAAGGCCGCCCGGTGGATGGCAGCGCGCCGGGTGCGGTTGCCATTATTCAGCACCCCGATGTGCGCCGGATGCTCAACCACATGCGCGCCACGACCGAAGCCTGCCGCGCGCTGGCCGCCTATGCGGCGGGCTGGCAGGACTTGGGTGACACCGCGCTGGCGGAATTTCTGGTGCCACTGGTCAAGGCGTTTTGCACCGAGATGGCGGTGCAGACCACCTCGCTGGGCGTGCAAATCCATGGCGGGATGGGGTTCATCGAGGATGCCGGCGCGGCCCAACACTACCGCGACGCTCGCATCCTGCCGATCTATGAGGGCACCACGGCCATTCAGGCCAACGACCTTTTGGGCCGCAAGACCCTGCGCGACGGTGGGGCCACGGCTGGCCGGATTGCTGGGATGATTGCCGAGACGGAGGCGGCGCTGATGGCATCACCCGCCACGCAAGACATCGGGGTGCTGCTTGGTGCGGCGCGGGCAGACTTTCAGGCCGTTGTGGCGCATCTTCTGACCGCCGCGCCGAATGACGCTTATGGCGCTGCCGTGCCCTATCTGATGCTGGCGGGCAATCTGGTTGCGGGCTGGCAGATGGCGCGGTCCGTGCTGGTGACCGAGGCGTCAAGCGGCGACTTCATGGCGGCCAAGATCGCCACCGCGCGGTTTTACGCCCACCACATCTTGCCCGAGACGGCGTTGCAGCGCATCCGCGCCACAGCCCCTATCTGACCCATAAAGGACTTCATCATGGCCATTCAAATCGACATCGCCCGCTACAACAACTTGGACATCGTGGCCCATGACGATGGCGTCTGGGTTGTAACCCTCAACCGCCCCTCCAAGCGCAACGCGCTGGATTCGCATACGATTGAAGAAATGGTCGAGTTCTTTTCCGCAGCACCTCGTGCCGGTGTCCGCGCCATTGTGCTGGCCGGATCGGGCGACCACTTCTGCGCCGGGCTGGACCTGATCGAACATCATCAGGCCGACCGCAGCCCTGCGGACTTCATGCATCTTTGCCTGCGCTGGCACGAGGCCTTCAACAAGATGGAATATGGCGGCGTGCCGATCATCGCTGCGCTTAAAGGCGCCGTGGTCGGCGGCGGTTTGGAACTCGCCAGCGCCGCGCATATCCGCGTCATGGATGAGACTACCTATTTCGCCCTGCCAGAAGGTCAGCGCGGGTTGTTCACCGGTGGCGGTGCCACCATTCGCGTCACCGATCTGGTCGGCAAGGCGCGCATGATCGACATGATGCTGACGGGCCGGGTCTATCAGGGCCAGCAGGCGGTTGATCTGGGTCTTGCGCAATACATTACCGAAGGCTCGAGCCTGGACAAGGCGATGGAGGTTGCCCGCAAAGCCGCGCAAAACCTGCCCTTGTCGAATTTCGCCATTTGCTCGGCTGTCAGCCACATGCAGAACATGTCGGCGATGGATGCGGCCTATGCCGAGTCTGTGGTGGCGGGTGTGGTCAACACCCAGCCCGAGGCGCGTGCAAGACTCGCGGCCTTTGCCGATAAATCAGCGGCGCGGGTACGTCCGAACAGTTGACCGCACCTGACCCAAGCGCTTCTGAAAAGCCCCCTTTTATCCCGCGTTGAAGTATAGTTCTCAGCGATAGGAACTTGGTCATCGGAATATTGAAAGGAAGCTCTTACTATTCAATCCCATGCTTGCCTCAAAACGCAAACGGCGGCTGTGACGTCATTCCCGAGATGAAGTTGCAATTTGCTGGGGACCGCTCCCTGCCCTTTGCGTCGACCGGGCTGTATTCAACGCTGTCGGCCCAAAGCGGTCACTCAAGCTCGCAGCCATGCTCAAGGTCCTTCTCACAAAGCAGCCGCTCAGATTTAGTGAGGCAAAGTTCCCGCGGGGAAACGCAGCAATGCTGACGCTCAGCTGGCCGGCTTATTGGCGAGGGGTTCGGTGCACTTTGTCTCGCGTCTTAATGTGCCCTAGCGGCGCACCGCCGCGCCAAACGCCAATCCAGCCCCGATGAACACTGCCGTTGTCACCAGATTGAATGACAAGATCAGCACCGACGCATCCAGCGCGTGAAACAGTGTCATGGCGAACGCAGTCACGCCGGAAATCGCAAGACTTGCCATGAAAGCCACGCTGCTCGTCGCGAAATGCCGGGCGTGGCGCAGCATCATGTGGGTTGTCAGACCCAGCGGCAGGCTGATGATGACCAGCGTGGCAAAGCAGTCGGCCGTTTCGCCAGTGGTCATGCCAGTTGGGCCGATGTCCACCCAGTTGGTCAGACATTGGTAGCCGATATTGGCAACCCAGACCAAGGCGGCCGGAACCGGCAAAAGCAGCCACAAACGCGACCGCCCCGGAATGCTGAGAATGAAGGCAGCAATCAAAGCCAGAACGCCTGTCGCTGCACTGGCGAACAGGCGCAATTGAAAGGTGGTGTCCTGCATGCGGGAACCGAAATCTGGGCGCAGTTTGTGGCTGACCGCTAGCACGGTCAAAACCAGACCGGCGACGGCCAGCCAGCCAAGACTACGCAGCATGGGCGATCCAAGGCGGCGCACGGGTTTAGGCTGGGCGGCAAGAGCGGCGATAAGGTCGGGGGTATTGATCATTTTCTGGCACCGGAAAGGAAGGCGTCGCGCAACCGCGCAATGGCACGATGGGTAGAAACCTTTAGTGACGCAATCGACAGCCCGCTGGCAGCGGACGCTTCGTTCAACGAAAGTTCGTTCAACTTCAACATGCGAATGGCCTGCTTTTGACCTTCTGGCAGCGCCTCGATGGCGGCGGCCAGGCGGGCATGGTCGGCGGTTTCATCGCGTGCGGCAACAGAGTTGGCAGCCGTCTCATGCTCTGGCATCAACGGCGTTTCCATCATCCGGTGCCGATATTGCCGCCGGATGCGGTCGATCAGGCGACGGTTGGCGATGGCTACCAGCCAAGGCCCGAAGGGCCGCGCCGGATCATAGGTTGACCGAATGGCATGGACCGTCAACAAGATGTCTTGCACGGCATCTTCGATATCGCTTGCCTGTCTTTGGCGTCTGGATGCCAGTACCCGCAGATACGGCGTGATTTCTGTCAACAGTCGGGCATAGGCGGCGCCGTTTCCTTCCTGCGCCCGCGCCATCAGGATCGACCAATCCACTTCGCGCGACGCTGGATCATCGCGCTGTTGCTGAACATGCGGCACGACTGTCAAGTTGGGCCGTGTCACACTTCAACGCCCGTCTGCGCCGCATTCTGCCAGCCAACAACAGCGCCGGATAGTAGTAACGCCGACAGGTTGCCCGCGAAATCAAAGGCCGGGTCTTGCGCGATGCCCTTTGCTGCGGACTGCATGATCGTGTCGCCCTCTTGCAGCCCGGCGAAGAAGGCGGTGCCACCCAAAGTGAGCGGTTGCACGAGAACCTCCTGGTGTGGGCGCAGGATCATGGCGGTTTCTCCGATGGCCAGATCCACTGGCGAGGGCGTGTTGCCGGGCTGATTGCTTTGCCAAATCGTCAAGGCCGGAAAGTGCGACGCAATCAAACGCAAGGATGGATGCAGATTGACCCGGACCGTGCCCAGGATGGCGGGAGGCAGCGTCAGGACCGGAGTGACCTCGGCTGGCGTTTGGTCCGGAGCGTGATAGGCTTCGAGCCAGGCACGCTCGATCCGGGCGACGTCGGACAGGTAGGGCAAGGATTTAACCGGTGGGAAAATGGCCAGGAACCGGGGAAACCCTGCGCCGTAAGCCAGCAGGATGGGCGATTGTGGCGGGTGATTGTTGACATAAGTGGCGACCATGGCGCGGAAGAACTCCAGCCCTACCAGACGCAACACCACGGGATAGGCATCGCCCAAGGCTGCAATCAGCCCGGCCACCACATTGTTGCG
>JBDTQR010000099.1:0-16058 GCA_039932095.1 bacterium
GCGCCGCGCCGTGCAGGCCGAACAGCAAAAGCACGGCCTGCCCGCTGACGGCTGGCCGACAACCGGTTTGCTGGGCGCGCTATGATGGCTCAGGTCACCACGGCCGAACTGATGGTAGCGCTGCCTCATATCGCGGCCGCGCCCAAAACCAACGCGATCATCCACAGTCTCTGCCTGCGCCCCGACTACGGCGCACGCGCCTTCCCGCCGTCGATCACCATGAGCCGCGCCCATGGTATCCCCGGCGAACGCTGGGCCACCGCACCCTGGCTGAAACTGGCCGACGGCAACCCCGACCCACGCATCCAGGTCTCGATTCTGCCGCTGCGGGTTATGGATCTGTGTTGGCGTGACCGCGAAGCCACGCCGCACCCCGGCGACCCGATCGTGGCCGACCTCGACACCTCGCTCGCCAACCTTCCGACTGGGACCCTGATTCAGGCCGGCACTGCGGTCCTGCGGGTCTCTGACCATTTCAACGCCGGCTGTGCCAAATGGAAGGTGCGCTACGGTGCCGACGCCCGCGCCTTCCTCGACGCCCCCGGCCATCCGGACCTGCGCCTGCGCGGCGTGCTCTGCTCGGTCGAACAGGACGGCGAAGTCACCCTGACCGACCGCCTGCAGGTCCTGCGCTGAACCCACCCATCCATCCTACACATTGGTCCAAATATCCCCGCCGGAGGCGCGCGCCCTTCCAACGACCCGAAAGCCGCCATCTCGCGGCCCCGCCACGCAAATTCGTTAAGATTTACAGTGAAGTTGCCCTTTAGCGATTTGGAAACCTGACTGTTGCAGCCTGTCCTTGGGTAGTGTGAATGAACTTGGGTGGGATGAATGGCCTATGCTTTCTCGGGCGAGGGTGCGCTCGACTATTTTCCGTGCAACTACGGTGCGTCACGCCTGCTGTTTCGCGGACCACGTCGGTCTCTCGACCGACCTTACATTGCGTTTCTCGGCGGGACCGAGACCTATGGCAAATACGTTCCTGATCCGTTTCCGGATCTGGTAGAGGGTGAAATCGGCTTTGGTGCCGTCAATCTTGGCTGCGTCAATGCCGGGCCGGATGTCTATCTGAACGAACCCGGCGTGATCGAGATTGCCAGCGGCGCCGAGGCAGTCGTGCTGCAGGTCGTCGGTGCTACCAATCTCAGCAATCGCTATTACACAGTGCATCCACGGCGCAATGACCGCTTCATCGCTGCGACGCCGATGCTGAAATCGCTGTACCGCGACGTGGATTTCACCGACTTCCACTTCACCCGCCACATGCTCGGCAGCCTCGAAACGGTGTCGAAAGAGCGGTTTGAACTGCTGATCAGCGAACTCCGCCGCGCCTGGGTGCAACGGATGCAGGACCTGCTGGCGCGGCTGCCCAAGCGCACGGTGTTGCTCTGGATGGCCGACGACGTACCGCCGCCCGCCGGTCAAAGACGCAAACTGACCCGTGACCCGATGTTCGTGGACCGCGACATGATCGACGAATTGCGGCCACAGGCAATGGCCTATGTCGAGTCCGTCGCCTCTGAGGCTTCGCGCACCACGTCACTGGACGGCATGGCCTTTGCGGCACTGGAGGCACTCGCCGCCGGCGCCCTGCCCGGCCCGTCGGTGCACCGCGAGGTGGCAAACCAGTTGCTGGTAGCGCTCGACACTGTGCTGAAATGAAACGGGCGGGCCACCACGGCCCGCCCGAATTCACACAGCGTAGCGACGGCGCGATTACAGCTTCTCGATCAACTCGGGCACGGCGGTGAACAGGTCTGCGACCAACCCATAATCGGCCACCTGAAAGATCGGTGCCTCTTCATCCTTGTTGATCGCAACGATGACCTTGCTGTCCTTCATGCCCGCCAGATGCTGGATCGCCCCGGAAATCCCCACGGCGACATAAAGGTTCGGCGCGACCACCTTGCCGGTCTGCCCGACTTGCCAGTCATTCGGCGCATAGCCACTGTCAACCGCAGCGCGCGACGCCCCAACCGCCGCGTTCAACTTGTCGGCCAGCTTCTCGATCAGATCGAAGCTTTCTTTCGAGCCAACTCCGCGCCCGCCCGACACCACCACACCAGCCGAGGTCAGTTCGGGCCGGTCAGAGGTTGCCACCCGGTCCTCGACCCAGGCCGACAATCCGCCATCGCCCGGCCCACCAATCTTTTCGACCGGGGAAGACCCACCCGCGCCAACGGCCGTGAAGCCTGCCGTCCGGACGGTGAAAACCTTGGTCGCGTCACCCGACTTGACGGTCTGAATGGCGTTGCCAGCATAGATCGGCCGTTCAAACGTCTCGGCATCGATCACCGCTGTCACATCCGACATCACCATCACATCCAGCATTGCGGCCACTCTTGGCAGCACGTTCTTGTTGAACGCCGTCGTCGCCCCACAAATGTGGCTATAGCCGCCAGCCAACCCGACCACCAGGGCCGAGGTCGCCTCTGCCATGCCGTGGCAATAGGCGTGGTCGTCGGCGAACAGAACTTTGGCAACTCCGGCCAAAGTTGCCGCCTCTGCTGCCGCAGCGTCACCACCGGTACCCGCGACCAGCACATGCACCTCACCCAGCGATTTCACGGCGTCCAGAGCCTTGGCCACCTGATCGGTCGCCAAAGCGCCTTCATTCACATCTGCAATCAACAGTACGGCCATCTCAGATCACCCCCGCTTCATCGCGCAGCTTTGCAATCAACTCGTCCACCGAGCCGACCTTGACGCCCGCCTTGCGGCCCACCGGCTCAACCGTCTTCAAGACGGTCAGCCGCGGTGCCACATCTACCCCGTAATCTGCCGGCGTTTTCAAAGCCATCGGCTTGGCCTTGGCCTTCATGATGTTGGGCAGTGACGCATAGCGCGGCTCGTTCAGCCGCAGGTCGACCGTCACGATCGCCGGCATCTTCACCGAAATCCGCTGCAAACCGCCGTCCATTTCGCGCGTCACCACTGCGGCGTCACCATCGACAGACAACTCGGACACAAAGGTCGCCTGCGACCAGCCGAGCAGCGCCGACAGCATCTGCCCGGTCGCGTTCATGTCATTGTCAATCGCCTGCTTGCCGCACAGCACCAGACCCGGAGCCTCATCCTTCACGACAGCCGCCAACAGCTTGGCAACCGACAACGGCTCGATATCCACCGACGTGTCCGGTGCCGCCTCGATCAGGATAGCGCGGTCGGCCCCCATCGCCAAAGCCGTCCGCAAGGTTTCCTGCGATTGCTTGACGCCAATCGACACCACGACCACTTCCGTCGCGACGCCCTTTTCCCGCAGCCGGATCGCCTCTTCGACGGCAATCTCGTCAAACGGGTTCATCGACATCTTCACATTCGCCAGATCGACGCCCGTGCCGTCCGCCTTGACGCGGACCTTCACGTTGTAATCGATCACACGTTTGACGGGCACCAGCACCTTCATCGCGCAAATCTCCATGATCGGGCCCCTAGGGCCGCTGCAAACTATGGCAGGGTCATAAACGGTCCCGCGCCATCACAACAGATCAAAATCGACAATGGGTGTCGCAGGGACGCCACGTTCGCCGCGACAAATCGGCTTTCGGGGTCAAGTGCGGTCAAGACAGCCGGCAAAAGCACTGGCATCAAGGGCCACAGGAGGATGTCATGTCGCTGGTTGGAAAAACTTTGTGGTTCATCGAAAGCAACCCGTCAGCGCCGCAGACGCTGAACGATCTGGCCGACAAGGCGGGCGTCACGGCTTTCCATCTCGCCCGGGTCTTTGCCGAAACGACCGGCCAACCGGTGATGCGCTATGTCTGGCGTCGCCGTCTGACCCGCGCCGCCGAAGCACTGGCTTACGGCGAGGCTTCGGTCCTGACCATCGCTCTCGACGCAGGCTACGCCAGCCACGAGGCGTTTGGCCGCGCCTTCCGGGCCGAATACGGCCTGACCCCAACCGCCCTGCGCCGCCTTGGCGCGGTGGACAACCTGCCGCTCACGCAACCCCAACAACCGAGGTCCAGAATGTCGAAAGTCCTGACGCAACCAACCCTGCAAACCCTGAAATCCATGCGCATAGCCGGGTTATCGCGCAATTATGACATGCAGACCCGTGTCAAGATCCCCGCGCAATGGGTCGACTACAACGAGGATGGCACCCGCGTCCCCGGCGTCGCCAGCGATGACTACTATGGCGTCGTTTACAATTTCTCCGACGATATGGCGACGTTCGACTATATTTGTGGCCAGGAAACCCCGGCCAATGCGACCCTGCCCAACGGTTTTTCCGCTGTCACCATTTCGGGTCGCTACGCGCGGTTTGTCTCCAAAGGCCACATCTCGACGATAAACGCCGCCTGGGCCGAGGTCTATTCCGACTGGCTGTCCCGCCCCGATTTCAAACCCCGGCGCGGCCCGTCGGTCGAATACTACCCGCCCGCCTTCAATGGCATGACCGGCGAAGGCGGCTATGAGCTCTGGGTGCCGCTCGAAGGGTAACGCAGGGTAAATTTCTGGAACTCAAGCCATTGATTTTACAAGCACTTGTAAAGCGTCCAGATCTGGACACCTTACCGCGTCAGCCCCGGCACCCAAAGAACGTCCCTCGCCCCGTCCTCGTTCGCGATCCGACCGGCGACGAAAAACCAATCCGAAAGCCGGTTCAGATAGCGGACGGCCTCCGGATTGACCGGCTCCTGCGAGGCCAATTCCACCACCAGCCTTTCCGCCCGCCGACAGACCGTGCGGCACAGATGCAGCTGGGCGGCAAGGGGCGTTCCCCCCGGCAGAATGAAACTCCGCAGCGGGGTCAACCGCGCATTCATCGCATCAATCTCGGCCTCCAGCCGGTCAACCTGCGAAGCGATCATCCTCAGCCGTGGATAGGGGGCGGTGGCATCATTCTCCATGTCCGGCGTGCAAAGATCGGCTCCCAAGTCGAACAGATCGTTGGAGATCCGGGCCAGGGCCCCGTCCATCTCACCCTGCAACCGGGCAAGGCCGACGGTCGCGTTGGTCTCATCCACAGTCCCATAGGACGCTACCCGCAGGTCATATTTCGGCACCCGCGTACCATCGCCCAGACCAGTCTCGCCCTTGTCACCGGTCCGCGTATAGATTTTCGACAACACAACCATTCCATCACCCCCGCGATTTGGCCCAGGCAAACAGCACGATCGCCAGCACCGCCAAAGCCTGCGCGATGATCCGGTAACGCATCAGCCTGTTGGCGTATTTCCGGTTGAACTCGCCACCCTTGGTAAAGGCCCCGATCCCGATCATCAGGATGACCAGAACAATCAGGCAGACCACGGTGGCGAGGATGAATAGCGGGTGGTTCATGGCGTCGATCCTTGTTCACGAACAAATTCCGTAAAACGGCAGTCGCTTTGCCAAGACATAGACGCCACCGCAGGAAATGACAGCGCCAAAATGTCACCCCTTCCCAATCACCCAGTCGAGCAGTCGGGTCGGCAGCAGCCGCTTGGCCAGCCCCGCCAAATGGGTCGGCGTGGTCACATAGTAGCGCGGATTTGGCCGCTTTGCCTTCAATGCACGCTCCAGAACCGCCGTCACGGCCGAGGCGGGCAGTTCGAACCGGTCCGGCCCCCGACTGCCGTAAAGCCGCTGCAACAACCCCTCATATTCAACCCGCCGGGGCGAGCCCTTCCAGTCGATCCAGTGTTCGAAATGCGGAATGGCGTTCTTGCGGAAGTTCGAGGTGATCGGCCCCGGCTCGATCAGGATAACCTCGATACCGGTCCCCGCCATTTCCATCCTGAGAACGTCGCTCAACCCCTCCATTGCGAACTTGGTGGCCACATAGGCGCCGCGCCACTTGGCCCCGACAAGGCCGAGGATCGACGAGCAGTTGATGATCCGCCCCGAACCCTGCGCCCGCATCGGCGGGATCACCTGCCGTGCAAGATCGTGATAGCCGAACAGATTGACCTCGAATATCGCCCTCAGCGCTCCGCGCGGCAGGTCCTCCAGCGCGCCGGGGCAGGCAAAGGCGCCGTTGTTGAACAGCGCATCGAGCGTGCCGCCGGTCCGGGTCAGAACCTCGGCCACGGCAGCGGTGATGCTTGCCTCATCGGCATAGTCGAGCGGGAAGCTTTCCAACCCCTCGGCTTGCAGACGGGCGCAATCCTCGGGCTTGCGGCAGGTCGCAAACACCCGCCACCCCCGGGCCTTTAAGCCATGCGCCGCCGCGTGGCCTATGCCGGTGGAGCAGCCGGTGATCAGGATGGAACGTGGCAATCAAGGTCTCCCACAGCCGGTTGGACGGCGGGAGACTGCACCGAAGCGTCAGGTAAGGTAAGGGCCTAGTTGCTGATCTGCAGCAAACGGGTCGCGACATAGCCGTCGGTTCCGTCACCTTCGACCAGGATCCTGGACCAGCCGTCCACGGCGTTGTCCTCGGCCACAACAAGCACTTCCTCGTCGTGGGTTACCGATCCCACCACGCCAAAATCAATTCCGGGCCCGCTGCGAACATTGGCGATGTTGGCCGTCACGGTGTAAAGCACACCGCCCGGTACTTCTGGAGCCGGCAGCGCGGTGTCAGGCGTGGCGGACACCAAAGTCGGGGCAAGGACATCGCTGGGCTGCGCGACAGGGGCTTCAGCCGGGGCAACCACCGGTTTCATCACAGGCTGAGCTGGCACGAACATCACGGCAACAGGCTCGGCCTCAGCCTGAACCTCCGCCGATGGTTTCAGCTTGTCGGCCATCATCAGGCCATAGCGTCTCTGGCCGTGATCTTCGCCGAGGACCATCAGCCCAACATACAGGCCCGCGCAAAGCAATAGGGTCAATCGAATCATTTTTTTACACCTGAACCACACATCAATGGTTGATTTTACCACACAACGCGCCGGGTGATCCATAAGTTCCGCCGAAGTCGGACCGCAAAGACGCAATGTCTTTTCGGCTGGACCCGAGATCGGGGGCGAATTAGACAACCTGCATGTCCGACGACGAAGATGATCCCAAGGCAGAGCCTGTCACCCTGTCCGAACCGCTCGCCCGGGCGATCGGTGAGCGTTACCTGACCTATGCCCTGTCGACGATCATGCATCGGGCGCTGCCGGACGCGCGGGACGGGTTGAAGCCGGTCCACCGCCGGATCTTGTTCGCGATGCGCGAACTCAGGCTCACGGCGACCGGTGGGTTCCGCAAATCAGCCAAGATCAGCGGCGACGTGATGGGCAATTATCATCCGCATGGCGATGCCGCGATCTACGACGCGATGGCGCGGCTAGCGCAGGATTTCAACGTCCGGTATCCGCTGGTTGATGGGCAGGGCAACTTTGGCAATATCGACGGCGATAACCCAGCTGCCAGCCGCTACACCGAGGCACGGCTGACGGCAATTGCCGAGACGCTGATGGAGGGGCTGGCCGAGGACGCCGTGGATTTCCGGCCGAATTATGATGGCACGCTGGAAGAGCCGGTGGTGATGCCGGCGGCCTTTCCGAACCTGCTGGCCAATGGGTCCAGCGGGATTGCGGTCGGAATGGCGACCAACATTCCGCCTCACAACCTCGATGAGCTGATCCAGGGCTGTCATGCGCTGCTGAAAGCCCCGGATCTGGCGGATGATGCCCTGGCCGCGATCATTCCGGGGCCGGACTTTCCGACCGGCGGGGTGATTGTCGAACCGCGCGAGGCGATATTGCAAGCCTATCGCACCGGGCGCGGGTCGTTCCGGACCCGGGCGAAATGGCTGGTCGAGGATCTGGGGCGCGGGATGTGGCAGATCATCATCACCGAAATCCCCTATCAGGTTCAGAAATCCAAGCTGATCGAGCGGCTGGCCGAACTGATCGAGATCAAGAAGGTGCCGTTGCTTGCCGATGTGCGCGATGAAAGTGCCGAGGACGTCCGCATCGTCATCGAGCCGCGCTCGCGGACGGTGGAGCCAGAGGTGCTGATGGCGGCGCTGTTCAGGAACTCGGAACTGGAAAGCCGATTCAGCCTGAACATGAACGTGCTGACCGACGGCAAGGTGCCGAAGGTTTGCAGCCTCAAGGAAGTGTTGAAGGCGTTCCTCGATCACCGACGCGATGTCTTGCGACGGCGGTCGGAACACCGGATCGAGAAGATCGACCACCGGCTGGAGGTGCTGGAAGGCTTCATCATCACCTTCCTGAACCTTGACCGGGTGATCGACATCATCCGCTATGATGACGATCCCAAACGCGCCCTGATGGCCGAGGATTGGGGCAAGGCTCATGTCCGGGCGATGTCGGAGAAGGATTATGTGCCGCCCTTGCCGGGCGAAGGCGAACTGACCGATGTGCAGGCAGAAGCAATCCTGAACATGCGGCTACGGTCGTTGCGGCGCCTCGAAGAACTGGAGCTGATCGCGGAGCGGGACGCTTTGATGAAAGAGCGGGCCGGGTTGGCGGATCTGTTGGACAGCGACCGGATGCAGTGGCGGAAGATCGGGTCCGAGCTCGAGGATATCCGCAAGCAGTTCGGCAAGGACACCGTGCTGGGTCGCCGCCGGACCTCGTTCGCCGAAGCGGGCGAGGTTGAGGAGGTCAGCTACGAGGCGATGATCGAACGTGAGCCGATCACGGTGATCTGTTCGCAGATGGGCTGGATTCGCGGGCTGAAGGGGCATGTCGACCTGACCGCCGAGCAGAAGTTCAAGGATGGCGACGGCGCGCTGTTTGCCTTCCATGCCGAGACCACGGACAAAATCCTGCTGATCGGGGCCAACGGGCGGTTCTATACGTTGCTGGGCGTCAACCTGCCGGGAGGGCGTGGGATGGGCGAGCCGGTGCGGCTGATGGTGGACCTGCCCAACGATGCCGGGATTGTCGACCTGAAGATCTGGAAGGCCGGAGAGAAACTGCTGGTCGCCTCCACTGCCGGGGATGGGTTTGTCGTGGGGTCCGATGAGGTGCTGGCCCAGACCAGGGCGGGCAAGCAGGTGATGACTTTGGGGTCCGGGGTCAAGATGGCGCTGTGTCGCCGGGTTCAGGGCGATCATGTCGCGGTCGTCGGCGACAACCGGAAAGTGCTGATCTTCCCGCTGGCCGAGTTGCCCGAGATGGGCAAGGGCAAAGGTGTTCGCCTGCAGAAATACAAGGATGGCGGGCTGTCGGATGCCACGACGTTCGAGCTGGCCAAGGGATTGTCGTGGAAGGATCCGGCGGGCCGGACCCGGAGCGAGACCGACCTGTCGGAATGGCTGGCCGCGCGGGCCACGGCGGGGCGGATGGCGCCGAGAGGCTTTCCAAGGGACAACAAGTTTTGAGGACTGCCGACGGGCGTCCACATGTGGACACCTGGCAATATCCTTACATTTCAAAAGGTTGAGATTTGAAGTTAACCGGATTTTGAGCATTCGCCAAGTCATCCGCTTCTTGCGTGAGGCAGGTCTTGGGTTCGTTTTGGCGGATGACGTAGCTCTACCGGAAAATTGACAGAATTCCGTTTCGGGCGCAGGCTGCGGCGATCAACGAATGGAGATTGTCATGGCGAATTTTCTGCTTGAGGCACCGTTTGCGATCGACATGGTGATCTTTGATTTCGATGGCACGCTCAGCCAACTGGGGATCAACCTTGTCACCAGCACAGCGCATCGCTTGCTGTGGTCAGATGGCAACGGCGCCACGCTGGAATTTCGCGGCAATCACATCCACGCCAACTTTCAAGGTGGCGAATTGGTGAGCGTCACGGCGGGAAAGCTGACCTTCTTCGATCTGCGGACCAACCTGTTTCACTATGCTATCACCGATCTGGCAGTGTCGGCTAAGGGCTTCTTTGATCGGGTTCTGGCCAATGATACGGCTGGCGAAAAGGACCTGCTCTTGTCGGGCGCGGACCATATCACCGGAACTCCGCAAGCGGACCATTTGCACGGTGGCGCCGGGGCCGACACGATCATTGGTGGTGGCGGCAATGATACGCTGTTCGGCGAAGGCGGCGCAGATGCGTTCGTCTTTCTTGCCTTGGCGACGAACATCACCACCGTCACAATCGCCGATTTCCAGCATGGCAAGGACCAGATCTGGCTGGAGAACAATGCTTTCCTGCATGATCCTGGCGGCGTGCTGGCCCAGTCACAGTTTCACAAGGGCGCGACGTTTTCCAACGGCCACCAGCGGGTCCTGTATGATGCTGGCAGTGGCAACATCTACTTTGATCAGGATGGCAACGGTGCCGCGGCGTCGCATCTGTTTGGCCATGTCGATGCAATGACGGCGCTTGGTCTGACGGATTTTCACATCTTCAGCGGCGTGCCGTAACGGTCGCGGGGAGCTTAAGGTTCAGCCCACATCCTGAGCAGGTTTGACTTGGTTTTTGACAGGCGGTCAAACTGTTCGGATTTGCCCTCGGTGGCGAAGCAGGCGTCGACGGCCTGATCGAGGTCGAACAGAACCTCGCGTCGGGCCGGGTCGCGGATCAGGCTTTGCAGCCAGCCGACGACCGCCAGCCGTTCGCCCTTCGTCACGGCGTCGACGCGGTGCAGGGTGGCGGCGGGATAGAGGATCAGGTCACCAGCATTGGGTTTGATGGCGCGGGCTTCGAAATGGTCTTCGATGATCAGCGCACCGCCGTCATAGGTTTCGGGGTCCGACAGGAACAAGGTGAAGGACAGGTCGGTCCTGATGCCCTGCATGAGGGCGTCATCGACATGCAAACCGTAGGTCTGGCCCTGGCGGTAGCGCGACAGGATCAGGCGGGTCAGCGCCTTTGGCCGCGCCGCCGAGCGGAACAGCGGGTTGGCGGCGAGGCTGGTTTCGACCTTGGTCAAGATGCCATCGAGGGCGGGTGAAGTCAGGGCCTGATCATTGGCCTTGACCAGTCTGGCCTGCGCGCCAGCGGTGGCGCGGCCGTCACCAAAGGCCAGATTGGCGGCGGTTGCCCGGATGGCTGCGACCTCGGCCTGCGACAGCAGACTGTCGATCAACAGCATTCAACGCACCGATGAGGCGATGAGTTCGACTTTGGCGGCAATGCCGAGCAGTACCTGCGGGTCGCCTGCCATTGGCGCGGTGGCGAGCGGGTCGCCGAAAACGGCGGTGGTGGCGTCAAGCGCGGTCAGCGCCTTGGGGGCGGCCTTGGCCGAGAGGGGTATGGTGGCGAGGGCTTGCAGGTCGCGGCGGGCGATGGCGATAAAGGACCGCGCCTCATGCCAACCCATCAGATCGGTGACTTCGCCGTTTGCAATGGCGTTGTTGTATTCCTCGGCGGCAGCCTTGACCAGCAGCACGACGGCGTCAAACCTTGCACGGGTCTGATCGGCCTCGGCGGCGGCGTCGGCGGCGAAGACTTCTGAAACGGCGGTGAGGGCTGTGTTGACCTCGGTCTGGGCGGCCTCGGCTTGCATGGCGACAGTAAAGGCGGTGATGGCCTGAGCGGGGTCAGGCATATTGTGGGCGGCGATGTCGGCGCGCAAGGTGTCGAGCGTGCCTTCCTGCTGCGGGTGGAGAGAAAGGTCGACGGCCTGATCGTTCAGGCCAAGGGCGTAAAGGTCAGCGGCGGCGAGCATGTGGCCCTCCACGATGGCCAATTCGGCAAGATAGGCGGCGTCGGTGCTGGCGTTGGCGGCGATGCCGCTTTCGCCGCCTTCACCGCCCTGGCTCTGGGCAAGCCACAGCTTGGCGTTGGGCGAGGCGAGGGTAATGGGCGCCGGTGGGCGGGTCCCGGCCAACGTCGGCAGCGCGGCAAGTGTGACTGTGGTCAGCGCAGCCGTGGCCCAGCGGCGGGGGTGGGTCGGGCGGGGCGTTTTGGTCATGTGCGGGCCTATAGGTGACTGTTATTGTCAGTTTTAGGCGGTTGCGCTTGGCGCGTCAAGATTTGCCGAGGATTACGCGGGGGAATGGTGCGATGGAGATCGCAAATCCCAAATGTGGATTGGCGGGAGTTCAGCCTTGCACGGGAATTCGGGGCCAACCAAGAACAGGGCATTTCAATGACCTGTTACGCTGGCTCGACACCCAACCACACGCCGCCCTGTGGCCGCAGCGTCAGGATCATCACCGGCTTGGGGGCTTTGCCGGGGATCAGGGTGTATTTGAAACGGGCGAGCAAGGTGGCGAGGATGATGACGGCCTCTTGCAAGGCGAAAGATGCGCCGATGCAGATGCGGGGGCCGTCGCCGAACGGCAGGTAGGAAAAACGCTGTGGGGGGGTGAGAAAGCGGTCTGGGTCAAACGCGTCGGGGTTTTGCCAGAGGGCGTGGTGGCGGTGCAGGGCATAGATTGGCAGGACGATGGTGTCGTTGCGGCGAATTTCACGCCCGCACAAGGTGTCGGGCTTCTGGGCGGTACGGGCGAGGAAAGCGGCTGGGGGGTAGAGACGCAGCGCCTCATCCACGATGCGGCGGATCAGCGGCAGGTTGGGGATGTCGGCGGTGGTGGCGGCGCGGGTGCCAAGGGCGGCCTGCGCCTCGGCCCGGGCGGCGGCCTGAATTTTCGGGTCAAAGGCACATAGGTAGAGCGACCAGGCGAGGGTGAGGGCCGTCGTTTCATGCCCCGCGACGATGAAGGTCAGCAGGTTGTCGCGCAGTTCATCCACCGTCATCTGGCGGCCGGTTGCAGGCTCTTCGCCCGCAATCAGCAGATCGAGAAGGTCAGGGATGGTTGACGGGCCACGGTCTTTGCGGCCGAGGATCGCGGAGTCGGCGGTCTGTTTCATCTGGCGCATGGTGGTGGCGGCGAAGATCCGGCCGGGGCGGGGGACCCAGGCGGGCGCGCCCATGATGTCGAGGACGGAAAGTTTGGCGGACTGGCCGATGTAATCCTCGATCGCCTTGTGAACTGCCGAGCGGTCAAAACCCGCGCCGCCCGACAAGGTGACGTCGGAAATCACCTCGAACGTCGCGGTGACCATCTCGTCAAAGGCATCGATGGCGCGGCCATGCGCAGCGGCGAAGCGGGTGGCGGCGCGGTCTGCGGCGGCGCTCATCACCGGGGCGAGGGCGGCGATGTTGCGGTGGCTGAACACCGGTGCAGCAGTGCGGCGTTGCCACAACCACTCTGCCCCGTCGGCCACGAACATCGAATTGCCGATGGCGGGACCGAGGATCAGCTTAGTCACCATGGATTTGGGGTAATCGTCCACCTTGTCGCGCAGGACCTGCTTCAACCCATCCGGGTCCATCAGCATGTGCCAGCGTTTGCCGGTGGTGCCCGACAGGATCGGCGCGCGGGTGGCAATCTCGGGGATCAGTTCCAGCACATTGCGACGCCCGGTGCGGAACGAGCCCCAGACGCCCAAGGGAGTGATGCCCAGCGGCACCTTGGCCGGCATGTCAGCGGTTGGGTGGTCAATCTTGCCCATCAGGCCTCCGATCCCATCCATATAGGTGATCGAGGCGGGCGGGCAAAGGGTCATCAGGAGCTGTGATGCACCGGATCAGAAACCGGCATTTGGCAGGGCGGCGGCGATATGGTTCTGTGATGGAAAGGAGTACTGGAATGGATATTCAACGCATTGCGGCCTTTGCCGAAGCCGGGCTGGGCGGCAATCCGGCTGGCGTGGTGATTGGCGACACCCTGCCGTCCCGCGACGATATGCAGCGGGTGGCCCGCGAGGTCGGCTATTCCGAGACAGCCTTTGCCGCCCCTGCACCGGGCGGCTGGACGGTGCGCTACTTTGCGCCCGAGGGTGAGGTGGCGTTTTGCGGTCATGCGACGATTGCGCTGGGTTGCGCGCTGGGGCAGCGGTTCGGGCCGGGACGCTATGGGCTGGCGCTGTCAGGGGCGGACATATCGGTGGAGGTGGCCGAGGGGGTGGCTGGATGGCGAGCGACGCTGACCTCGCCACCGACCTGGTCGCGGGCGATGCCGCGCGGAATGGTGGTGGCACTGCTGGCGCTGTTCGACTGGGACGCAGAAGTGCTGGACGCGGGCTTGCGGCCGCACCTGGCACATGGCGGGGTGACCCATGGTGTGCTGGCACTGCATGACCGGGCGGTGCTGGCGGCGATGGACTATGACTTTGAGGGCATGAGGGCACTGATGCTGGCTGAGGGGTTGACCACAATCAGCCTGCTGTTCTGCGAAAGCCCGCTGGTCTTTGTCGCCCGCAATGCCTTTGCCAGTGGTGGCGTCGTCGAGGATCCGGCCACCGGGGCGGCAGCGGCGGCCTTGGGCGGGTTGCTGGTTGATCTGGACTGGCCGGGGTTGCAAGGCGGCGGGCGGTTCGTGATCCGTCAGGGCGAGGATATGGGCGCGCCGTCGCGGATCGAGGTGGAGGTGAGCGGGCATAAAGGCGCACCGGTGCGGGTAAGCGGAGGTTCGCTTGATCTGAGGTGAAGGTTGCCATGCGGCAAGCCCGCGTTTATCCCGGCTGAAACGCCGCGACGGCGACGGGAGAATCGTGTGATGACGGGACTGCGCAACTTTGCTTTGGGTCTGATGCTGGTCGTGCTGGCGGCCTGTGACACCAATGATCTGAAGAAACCGCCGGTGCCGCTGGGCGATTTCGTGATGGGTCTGAACATCGTGCTGGCCGACACCGCGCAGGTGCCGGGCATTTCGCGCAAGGTGACCGAGGAAGAATGGGTCACGTCGATGAAGCAGGCCATGGTCGACCGTTTTGGCCGCTATGACGGCAACCACATCTACAATTTCGGCATCAACATCGACGGCTATGTGCTGGCGCCGCCGGGAATTCCGGTGGTCGCCTCGCCACGTTCGGCCTTGATCATCACGGTGCATGTGTTCGACGATGCGACGCAGACCGAGCTTAACCCCGGTGGCAAGCAGTTGACCATGGTCGAGGGCGTGTCACCCGAAAGCTTCATCGGGTCGGGGCTGACCCAGACCAAAAAGCAGCAGATGGACAAGATGGCCTATCGTGGCGCGCTTGCGGTGCAGAGATATCTGCTGGAACACCCCGAATGGTTTGGCTTGCCACCGGTCGCCGTGACGGAACCTGCCAAGTGACGCTTGATTTTCCCGACAGTCAGGCATAAGTCGCCGCCCGTGTAGATCGGGGTCCGCTGCGGCCCCCTAAACAAGGGTGACCCAGATGGGCAAGGCAAAGTTTGAACGCAACAAGCCGCATGTCAACATCGGCACGATTGGCCATGTCGACCATGGCAAGACGACGCTGACCGCAGCGATCACCAAGTATTTCGGCGAATTTCGCGCCTATGACCAGATCGATGGCGCGCCGGAAGAGCGGGCACGTGGCATCACGATCTCGACCGCGCATGTCGAATATGAGACGCCTGCCCGGCACTATGCCCATGTCGACTGCCCCGGCCACGCCGACTACGTCAAGAACATGATCACCGGTGCCGCCCAGATGGACGGCGCGATCCTGGTTGTCGCGGCCTCTGACGGCCCGATGCCGCAGACCCGTGAACACATCCTGTTGGGCCGTCAGGTCGGCATTCCCTACATGGTGTGCTACATGAACAAGGTCGACCTGGTCGATGACGAAGAGCTGCTGGAACTGGTCGAGATGGAAGTGCGCGAGCTGTTCTCGTCCTACGACTATCCCGGCGATGACATTCCGATCACCAAGGGTTCGGCCCATCAGGCGATGATCGGCGAGCGCAAGGACATCGGCGAGGACAGCATCCGCGCGCTGATGAAGACGGTTGACGACTATATCCCGACCCCGACCCGGGCTGTGGACCAGCCGTTCCTGCTGCCGATCGAAGACGTGTTCTCGATCTCGGGCCGTGGCACGGTTGTCACGGGGCGGATCGAGCGCGGGGTCGTGAACGTCGGCGACGAAGTTGAAATCGTCGGCATCCACGCCACCAAGAAGTCGATCTGCACCGGCGTCGAGATGTTCCGCAAGCTGCTGGACCGCGGCGAGGCGGGCGACAACGTCGGCGTGCTGTTGCGCGGCATTGAACGTGACGGTGTCGAGCGTGGCCAGGTGCTGTGCAAGCCGAAATCGGTGGCACCGCACACCAAGTTCGAAGCCGAGGCCTATATCCTGACCAAGGAAGAGGGTGGCCGTCACACGCCGTTCTTCGCCAACTATCGTCCGCAATTCTACTTCCGCACCACCGACGTCACCGGGACGGTTGAACTGCCGGCCGGCACCGAGATGGTGATGCCGGGCGACAATCTGAAGTTCAACGTCACCCTGATCGCGCCGATCGCGATGGAAGACAAACTGCG
>JBDTQR010000100.1:0-16050 GCA_039932095.1 bacterium
GCCGAAACGCCCAAACCGCCCACATATCCCTTCAAATTATACTTTTCAAAGAGCGATCTTCCGACAAAAAACACGAAGGGCGCTAGTTTCCTAGCGATCCTCGTCCGCCTTGTCTTCAGATTTTCCGGGGTGTTTCGGGTTGCTTTCGCTTCCGTCCGTTCCCGTCACCGTCACTGTTTCGCTTCGGTGAGGCGCTATTTACGGAGGGCGGCCCGAACCCGCAAGAGGAAAAACGCATTGCGTCGCATTATTTTCGCATTTCCCGATTTATCCACAATATCTTGGGGTTACCCAGGCCCTCGTGGAGGTAGATGCCGACTGTGCCAACAGCCGGCCGCAGTTTTCGGGGAATCAGCAGCCGGAAAACGGGCGGGATCGGACCCGCGCGTCCTCCTTTGACCTATCCGATCAACATCCGGCGCGGACCCATCTTCACCAGACGCGCCATCAGCAGGCCCGCCACGATGGCGGCATAGGTCAGCACCTCCCAGGTGTAGACTTTTCCGACCATCAGAAAGTGGATCATTGCCAGGCCCGTCGCAAGATAGGCGAGTTTGTGAAGCCGGTTCCAGTTTTGCGCGCCCAGTTTGCGGATCGACCAGTTGTTCGAGGTCAGTGCCAGCGGGGTCAGCAAGACGAGGGCCGACATGCCGATCACGATGTACCAGCGCTTGTACAGGTCCTTCAGGATCTGGTCCCACCTGAACCCCATGTCGATGCTCAGCCAGGCCGAGAAATGCAGCACGACATAGGCAAAGGCGACCAGACCGAACTGACGGCGAAACCGCAGCAGGTTCAGCCCGGCCCAGCGGAGCGGACTGATGAATAGCGTGGCGATCAGCAGGCGCACGGCCCACAGGCCGAGCCCCCATTCGATGTCGCGGATCGGGTCGATGGCGCTCAGCGCGTTGTAGATGACCCAGACAGCGGGCAACGGACCGAGGAGATAGATCACCCAGGTTGGCACCCTGCGCAGGGTGCGGTTGATCTGGTCCAGCATCAGTAGTTCTTTGCCAGATCCATGCCGGCGTACAGGCTTGCGACCTGATCGCCGTAGCCGTTGAATTTCAGCGTGTCTTGCCGGCCAGCCAGCAGACCCGCGCCAATCCGTCGCTCGGAGGCCTGGCTCCAGCGGGGGTGATCCACTTCAGGGTTCACATTGGCATAGAAGCCGTATTCGTTTGCGGCCATCATGTTCCAGGTGGTTTGCGGCATCTTGTCGGTGAAGCTGATCTTGACGATCGACTTGGCGCCTTTGAAGCCATATTTCCACGGCACGACCAGCCGGATCGGCGCGCCGTTCTGGTTGGCCAGCGGTTTGCCATAAATGCCGGTCGCAATGATGGTCAGCGGGTTCATCGCCTCGTCCATCCGGAGGCCTTCACGGTAGGGCCAATCAAGGATGTTCGACTTCTGGCCGGGCATTTCTTCGGGGCGAACAATGGTTTCGAAGGCGACATATTTCGCACCAGCCTGCGGCCCGAGTCTTGCCAGAAGGCTGGACAGTTGGAAGCCCTGCCACGGGATGATCATCGACCACGCTTCGACGCAGCGGTGGCGGTAGATGCGTTCCTCGATCGGCAGGCCGGCGATCAGGTCGCCGAGGGCATAGGTGCCGGGTTTGTCGACCATGCCGTCTACCACTACCGACCACGGGCTGGGTTTGAAATCGCCGGCATTGGCGGCGGGGTCACCCTTGCCGGTGCCGAATTCATAGTAGTTGTTGTAATTGGTGATCTCTTCCAGCGTGTTCGGTTTGTCCGAGGTGGAATACTGGCTGGCCGCCCAGACTGGCGTGCCGAGGGCGGCGGCGCCTGCCACGGCCCCCGCTGCCGCGATGATCTGGCGGCGGTTGAAGAAGGCTTCTTTCGGGGTCACATCGGACCAGTTGTATTCGGGCTTGAAAGACATTGGCGGGCTCCTCGTTTCGGCTTCACAGCAAGATGACGCATTTGCGAGAAAATACAAAATCATCTTGTCTCACAAACGCGGCAGGGGTTTGAAACATTTCCCAGGGGCGGCTTGCACGCGTGGAACACTTCAAATTCCTATTATATATCCGAATGTTACCCGATTTCGGTAACCACTCTTTAACCTGTGAGATGTCGGTCTTTGCCACGGCGTCTGTCGAGGTCCAATTTCGTTACAACGCCACGCCACACATCCCCCGCATGGATTGTTTCAGCCCGGCCGCGTGATCGCCGCCTTCAGCGCCGCGACCTCGGCGCGGTCAGTCCGGCGTTCAGCGACCGAGACAAAGCCGAATTCCACCGCCCGACCCTGGGTCTTGACCGGCAGGGCGCAACTGGCATGAACCTCACTGACCCTGAGCCCGGCCAGGCTGGGCCAGCTTGCCACCGAAACACCCGACCCCGGCATGATGCTGAGCCGTCCGGCCGCCGCTTTGATCATCCGCGCCAGCCGCGCCACGCCCTGCGGCGCCACAAGTGCGCCGCCTGACGACAGGATGCGCCGGAACCCCAATTGCACCGCAGCGTCCACCGCCTGTTCGACATCCGGTGTCAGGTCGATCACCCGGTGCAGCGTCAGGTCCAGATCCTGCGCCTCGGCCACCAGGTCCGCCAGCACCGCCGCGTCCAGTTGGCCATCAGGCCGTGAGGCGCCGAGGACAACCCCGGTCAATCCCGCCGCCTGCACGGCCCGGATGTCAGCCCGCATCACCGCCACCTCGGCCGCGGTGAAGACAAAATCACCTGAGCGCGGCCGGATCATCGGATAGCAGGGCACGCCGCACCCTGCCGCCACCGCCATCAAGCCGGCAGAAGGTGTCAGCCCGCCGATCCCGAGGGCGGCACAGAGTTCCACGCGGTCGGCCCCGCCTGCCACGGCCTCGGCCAGGCCGAGGGCATCATCGACACAGATCTCAAGCAGCAAATTCCACCTCCCCGGCAGCGGCGGCCCCAATCAACCCGGCATCCGCCGAAACCTGCGCCACAACGACCAGCGGCGCATCGGTCTGGCGCAATATCCGCGCCCGGACCGCAAGGTCCAATGCCGCAATCAGCGGGGCCACGTTGGCCAAACCGCCCCCGACCGGCACCACCGAAGCGCCCGTCAAGTTGACGACCATCGCCAGCACGCCGCTGACCAGCGTCAACCATTGATCCACCGCCACAACCGGTTCTCCGGCCCGCCACCGGGCCAGAAGTGCGACTGAATCCGTCGTTTCCCCGGTGGCAAGCCGGTGCAGGCGTTCCAACCCGCGGGCCGAGCCTACGGTATCAAGACAACCGGTCAGGCCACAGCCGCAGGCCAGGGCAGGCTGCTGGATCACCGGCCCATGACCCCATTCGCCGGCATGACCGCCTGCGCCCTGCACCACCCGTCCGTCAATCACCAAGCCACCGCCCACCCCCGAGCCGAAGATCACCGCGAATACATTGCGATGGCCGCGCCCGGCACCCTGCGCGACCTCGGCCATGGCAAAACAGTCGGCATCGTTCAGCAGCAGCACCGGCAGACCGAGGGCCGCGCGCAGGTCTGCGGCGACCTCACGGCCATCGAGACAGGGAATGTTGGCGACTTTGGCAGGCCCCGTCATCGGCACCACACCGGTGACCGAGATTGCTACGCCCCGCTCGCCGCCCACCAGAAAGCCGCGCAGCGCTGCGGTGAAGGCGGCGAAGTCGTGCAGCGGGGTCGCCACCTCTCCCAGCACCACCCCATCCCGCGCCGCCTTGATACGCGACCCACCAATATCCAACGCCAGGATCATCGCCATCTCCCTCTCTGGCGCGACTAGGCACCAGAGGCGGGCCGACTGTCCAGAGCCGGCAATCGGCCGGAAAGCCGATTCTGTCAGTGTCTAGATCGCGCGCATCCGGTTGCCGCGCGCATTATGTTCGACCTCGGCCAGACCCAGCAGTTCCATGACCGGCGGCACGTAATTGGCAAACCGCCCGCGATACCCCTTGCGGGTGCCATAATAGCCGCCGACCGGATTGCCGTCATCCCGCGCCCAGGCCTCGACCGAGCCTTCCGCCACCGGCTTGCCCTCATCAGCATTGCCCAGCAGTACCCAATCGCCGCGCGCCTGCAGCATGGCGTGCAGATCCTCAAGGCAGCGCAGTTGATAGGCGAGTTTCGTGGTGCCCACCATGCAGACCAGCTGCTGCGCCGCCTCGTCGCGCCACGCCCGGTAGTCTGATGACTGGGGCGGGGTTTTCAGCACCCAGGGGTCGTCCTTGGAGCCGCTGCCATAGCTGATCATCGCCATCGTCCATCCCTTTACATTGTGTGACCCTTTGGCCGCCGAATCGCGGTATAGCGGGTTAATCAGGGCGTCTATTGTCAGGTATGATCCATGCGCGCCGCGCGTCTGCTGCAAATCCTGCTGTTGTTGCAAAATCGGGGGCGGTTGACGGCCCCGGTGCTGGCGCGGGAACTGGAGGTCGACCCGCGCACCATTCTGCGTGATGTCGATGCGATGACCGAAGCCGGGTTGCCGATCCTGACCCATCGCGGGGCGCAGGGTGGCATCGAACTGGGGTTCAATTATCGCACGCGGCTGACCGGTCTGGCCGAGGACGAGGCCGAGGCTTTGGCAGTGTGGCTTGCCGCACCTCCGCCTGCGATGGCGGCGCTTGGGCTTGGACCGGCCGCCGCAAGGGCCAAGGCCAAGCTGGTCGAAAGCTTCCCCGACCGCAGCCGAGCGGTGATGGCCGCGACCTTTGCCCGCTTTCCGCGCGACCCTGATCCGGGCGCGCATGACCCACGGGTCGCGGCGATTGCCGGGGCGATCCGCGCAGGGCAGACCCTGCGCCTGCAGTCACGCAGCCGCCATCCGGTCGTGCTGAAACCGATGACGCTGTCGCCGGGGCCGCAGGGCTGGGCGGTCTTTGGTCCGCCATTGACCGCGCCCATCGCTCAGGCAGACTGGGGCGATATCAACATTTCGCGGGCGCCTCTGGGTTGACAGAACCAGCGCGAGCGGGCATGACGCCGAAAATGGAGGTTCCCCATGACTGTCCCCATGCCCTTCCCCCAGACCAAACCCAAATCGGATGACCGGCTGATCGTCGCCCTTGATGTGCCCAACCTTGTGCAGGGTCTTAACCTGACCAAGCGGCTTGGCGACGCGGTCAGTTTCTACAAGATCGGGCTGGGGATGCTGACCGGCGGGGGGCTGGCGCTTGCGGGTGAACTGAAGCATGACCACGGCAAGCGGATCTTTCTGGACCTGAAGCTGTTCGACATTGGCGCGACGGTAGAGGCGGCGGTGCGCGGGCTGGCGCAATATGACCTCGATTTCCTGACGGTGCAGGGCGATCCGCAAGTGGTGCGGGCGGCGGTGCAGGGCCGGGGAGACAGGATGAAAATACTGGCCGTGACGGTGCTGACGTCTTTGGACCGCGCCGATCTGGATGCCAATCTGATCAAGGCCGGTGATCTGCGCGAGATCACGGTGGAGCGGGCGGCACGGGCGTTGGAGGCCGGGGCGGACGGGGTGATCACCTCACCGCTGGAGGCTGCGCTGATCCGTGCCTTGCCTCAGGCCAAGGGCAAGCTGATCGTGACGCCGGGTGTGCGGCCGACGGGCACTGCCCTGGGTGACCAGAAGCGGGTGGCGACACCGCATCAGGCGCTGTCGGACGGGGCCGATCACATCGTCATTGGCCGGCCGATCTGGGCCGCCGACGATCCGGTGGGCGCGGTTCGCGCAGTGCTGGCCGATCTGCCCACGACCTGACATTCTCCCCCGACCTTGCAGACCGGGGGAGCTATCTGTCCAGCCTCAATGTACCACGGCGCTGCTCGGCCGTTCGCGCCGGGTCGCGGTGACCCGGTCGCCGACAATCAGCCCATCCGCCCCGGCGCTGATCACCACGGTCGAGCCGTCCATCACATCGCCCGCCAGAATCATCTGGGCCAACTGGTCCTGCAGATGACGCTGGATCACCCGCTTCAGCGGCCGCGCGCCGTAGACCGGGTCATAGCCTTCATCGGCCAGCCAAGACTTGGCGGCATCATCGAGTTGCAACGTGATCTTGCGCCCCGCCAGCCGCTGTTCCAGCTGACGCAACTGGATATCGACAATCGCGCCCATATCCTGGCGGCCCAGCCGTTCGAAGATTACCGTCTCGTCCAGCCGGTTGAGGAATTCCGGCCGGAAATGCGCCCGTACCGCCTCCATCACCTCTTCGCGCGCCCTTGTCGGGTCGGCACCGTCGGGCAACTGGCTTAGCGCATAGGCGCCAAGGTTCGAGGTCAGGATGATCAGCGTCTGCTTGAAGTCCACGGTGCGACCCTGACCATCGGTCAGCACGCCGTCATCGAGCACCTGCAACAGCACGTTGAACACGTCCGGATGGGCCTTTTCGACCTCATCAAACAGCACGACCTGATAGGGCCTGCGCCGAACGGCTTCGGTCAGGACGCCACCCTCATCATAGCCGACATAACCGGGCGGCGCGCCGATCAGGCGACTGACGGCGTGTTTCTCCATGAATTCCGACATGTCGATCCGAACCATCGCGGCGTCATCATCGAACAGATAGGACGCGAGGGCCTTGGTCAGCTCGGTCTTGCCAACCCCGGTGGGGCCAAGGAACAGGAAGCTGCCCAGCGGCCGCCCCTCATCATTCAGCCCGGCGCGCGCCCGGCGAACGGCATTCGACACGGCGAGGACGGCGGCATGCTGGCCGACCACCCGCTTGCCGAGTTCCTCTTCCATCCGCAGCAGTTTCTCGCGGTCGCCTTCCAGCATCTTGCTGGTCGGGATGCCGGTCCAACGTTCAACCACTTCGGCGATCTGTTCCGGCCAGACTGCTTCGCTGACCAATGCTTCTCCTTCGCGGGCCTCGGCCTCGATCAGTTTCTTTTCCAGTCCGGGGATGATGCCGTAAGAAAGTTCCCCCGCCCGGCCCAGATTGCCCTCGCGCTTTGCCTGATCCAACTCTGCCCGAGCTTTGTCGAGCTGTTCTTTCACCTCACGCGAAGCCTCCAGCGCGGCCCGTTCGGCCTGCCATTTCGCGGTCATTTCCGAGGAATGCTCCAAGAGTTCGGCCAGTTCCTTTTCAAGCCGCTCCAGCCGGTCCTTAGACGCTGCGTCGTCCTCTTTCTTCAACGCCTCGGCCTCGATCTGACGTTGCAGGATGTCGCGGTCCAACTGGTCAAGTTCTTCCGGCTTGCTATCCACCTCCATCCGCAGGCGGGAGGCCGCCTCGTCCACCAGATCGATCGCCTTGTCGGGCAGGAAGCGGTCGGTGATATAACGATGCGACAGGGTCGCCGCCGCCACCAGGGCCGAGTCGCTGATCCGCACGCCATGGTGCAGTTCGTACTTTTCCTTGATGCCGCGGAGGATCGAGATCGTGTCCTCCACCGTCGGCTCTGCCACCATCACCGGCTGGAATCGCCGCGCCAAAGCCGCGTCCTTTTCGACATATTTGCGATATTCGTCCAGCGTCGTGGCACCGATGCAGTGCAACTCGCCCCGCGCCAAGGCTGGTTTGATCAGGTTGGCGGCGTCCATCGCGCCGTCCGATTTGCCCGCGCCGACCAGCGTATGCATTTCGTCGATGAACAGGATGATTTCACCGTCCGCCGACGTCACTTCATTCAGCACGGCTTTCAGCCGCTCTTCAAATTCACCGCGATATTTCGACCCGGCGATCAGCGCGCCCATGTCCAGCGCCATCAGCTTCTTGTTCTTCAGGCTTTCCGGTACGTCACCGTTGATGATCCGCAGGGCCAGACCCTCGGCAATCGCGGTCTTGCCAACGCCGGGTTCACCAATCAGCACCGGGTTGTTCTTGGTCCGGCGCGACAACACCTGCATCGTGCGGCGGATCTCGTCGTCGCGACCAATGATCGGGTCGATCTTGCCCTGTTCAGCGGCCTCGGTCAGGTCGCGGGCATATTTCTTCAAGGCGTCATAGCCTTCCTCGGCCGACGCCGAATCCGCGGTTCGCCCCTTGCGAATGTCGTTGATTGCCGAGTTCAGTTTCTGTGCCGTCACGGCGCCCGCGTCCAGGGCCTCCTTGGCCTTGGACGTCGTCATGGCCAAGGCCATCAGAATCCGTTCGACCGGCACGAAGCTGTCGCCCGCCTTCTTTGCCACTTTCTCCGCCTCGTCCAGCACCCGCACCAGAGCGGGGTCCATGAACGGCTGGGCGTCACCGGTCACCTTGGGCAGCTTGGCAATCGTCAGTGCCAAGGCTTCGGTGACCCGCTCGGGTTCCCCGCCCGACCGTCGGATCAGGTTGGCGGCAAGCCCCTGCTCGTCGTCCATGAGCGCTTTCAGCAGATGCTCGGGGGCCAGGCGCTGATGGCTTTCGCGCGTCGCAATCGTCTGGGCCGCGTTCAGAAAGCCGCGCGACCGCTCGGTGAATTTCTCAAGATTCATAGGTATCTCCTTTGCAGCACCTTCGCGGACGCCCTGAAAAGGCACGACCGCCATGGCCTCGGGTTACACTTGGGAAGCGGATTCGCATTTTGCAATATCTCCGGCGGCCGCGCGTCCCGAAATCCTGCGGCAGGACTGGCCTGTCAATCTTCCAGATCATCATAGGCCGCCGCGACGCTGGCGATAATGATCTGAATCACTCTTTGAAATGTTGCGATATCATCGTCGGTCAAGCCAGCCACTGTCAGATCATTCCGGTGATCCATCATGGCCCGATCTCAGTCAAAAGGGCGTTGGCCTTGCCATGGTCAGCTTCTTCGGCCGCATGGCCGCCAACTGACGCCTGCACAATCCCGGCAGCCATGTTAAACCCGACCGATGATTGCCATGCTGAAATCCCGCCTGCACGCCCGGGCCCTGTCGGAAGGCTTTGCCGCCATGGGCATCTGCGCCCCTGATGCCATCCCCGAGGCGGCGGGGCGGCTTCGGGACTTCCTCGCTGCGGGCCACCACGGCCAGATGTCTTGGCTGGCCGAGCGCGAAGTCTGGCGCGCCTCTCCCACCGCGCTGTGGCCGCAGGCCCGGTCCGTGATCATGCTGGCCGAGGCTTACACGCCAGAGACCGACCCGCTGGAGGTGCTTGCCCACCCGGATCAGGCGGCGATCTCGGTCTATGCCCAAGGCCGCGATTACCACGATCTGGTCAAGCGGCGGCTCAAGCGTCTTGGTCGCTGGCTGATCGACGCCGAGCCGTGCGAAATCAAGGTCTTCGTCGACACCGCGCCGGTCATGGAAAAGCCCCTGGCACAAGCCGCCGGTCTCGGTTGGCAAGGCAAGCATACCAACCTGCTGGGCCGCGATCTGGGTAACTGGATTTTCCTTGGGGCGATCTTCACGACCCTTGACCTGCCCAAGGATACCCCGGAACCAAGCCGTTGCGGCAGTTGTACGGCCTGCCTTGACATCTGCCCGACCAAGGCTTTCCCGGCGCCCTACCATCTCGATGCGACTCGCTGCATTTCTTACCTGACGATCGAGCATCACGGCCCCGTCGATCCCGCCCTGCGCCCCCTGATGGGCAACCGGATCTATGGCTGCGACGATTGCCTCGCCGTATGCCCGTGGAACAAGTTCGCCGTCGCCGCCGGTGAGATCGGTTACCAGTCCCGCACTGGCGCGCCTGACCTCGCGGACCTCGCCCGACTGGATGACGCCGCATTCCGCAGCCGGTTTTCCGGCAGCCCGATCAAACGCATCGGCCGCAACCGTTTCGTCCGCAATGTCCTTTATGCCATCGGAAATTCTGCGCTGCCCCGCCTGCTGCCCGCCGCGGCCGCCCTGATGGCCGATCCCGACCCGACCGTGGCCGACGCCGCCCAATGGGCCGTCAGCCGGCTGTCAGCAAGCGATCCCGCAGCCCGATGATCTGATCCCTCAGCGCGACCAGTTCGTCCATCTCCACGCCGCAGGCCTCGAAGATACACCGTGAAATCCCGTCTGCCTGCGCCTGCATCGCCTGCCCCGCGTCGGTCAGCGCCACCCGGACCTGGCGTTCATCCTCTGCGACCCGGGTCCGTGTGACCAGGCCCTGTGCCTCCATCCGCTTCAACAGCGGCGTCAGCGTGTTGGACTCCAGCATCAGCGTCCGACCCAAGGCGCCGACCGTCTGGCCATCCGCCTCCCACAGCGCCACCAGCACCAGAAACTGCGGATAGGTCAGGCCCAGGGGCGCCAGCAGCGGCTGATAGACCCGCTGCATCGCATGGGTCGCCGAATACAAAGCAAAGCAGATCCTGTCAGCCGGAGTCATTGCGCACCTCTGACAGCAAGATAAATCGCACACGATCAAATCGCAAGTGTCTTGACGCTGGCCCGCGACTCGGTTATTCAATCGCTCACGATGTAATCTTACACGATTGGAAATCAGATGTCTGTTGACCCGAAATACTGGACCGAAGCCACCGCGACCGGTGGCGGCCGCAATGGCTTGACGAAGCTTGCCGATGGCAAGCTGACAATGACCATGACCTCGCCCAAGGAACTCGGCGGCAATGGCGCCGGTCATAACCCGGAAGAAATGTTCGCCCTCGGCTATTCCGCCTGCTACCTCGGCGCGATGCGTTTCGCGGCCGGGTCAGAGAAGCTTGGCACCGTGCCGGACGACGCCACCGTGACGGCGAAGGTTGGCCTTGGCCCGCGTTCGGATGGCGGTTTCGGCATCGCGGTCGCCCTGACCGTTTCGCTGCCCGGTGTCGCCCCTGACGTGGCACAGAAGATGGTCGAACGCGGCCATTTCATCTGCCCCTATTCCAATGCCACCAAGGGCAATATCGAAGTTACGACCACCGTGGTCTGATATTGCGCCGCCCGCCGCCGTTGCCTGATCATGACCGCGGCGGGCAGGTCCGCGAACAAAAGCCAAGTGGCCATGAAGCGCCGATGCCGGGCCGGACGAAGGGCTGGAATCCGCGCGGCATCGGATTGAGGTTAGGATCGCGGACGATTCAGTGCTAGGCTGGCTGCGCATCGCAACCCGAAAAATTCAACCGAGGAGCAACGCATGTCCAGACATTTGGCAGACCACATCCGCGGTCGCAGCGCGGAATTGACGGTACAATTCCTCCGTATCGACCATGACCAATCTTCTGCAATGTGGAAGCAGGTCTGGCAGGCGCGCAAAGCGTCGCCGTCCGATGGTAGACGCGTGGCCGAATTTGCCCGCATCGAGCGGCAAGAACTGACCGATTGACAGCAATGCTGGCCGGGCGTAGAGGGCGCACGGGGCTGGGGCCCCCGCCGCCTGCAGGCTTACGCCGTGGTGAAGCCCCGATCTGACCCGTATCCGCATTTCGCGCCGGGACGTTTGGCAATGCAGGCTCCAGACCGTTTTCCCGGTGATGAGAGGGATAGATGGGACAGATACCCACATTGAACAGCGCCAAGGCCCAAGCCAAAGCCCTGCGCGCCGCACTCGCCGCCGAAGGGCGCGAGATCAGCCACAGTCAGGCTCTGGAACTTGTCGCCAAAAGCCACGGCCACCGCGACTGGAACACCCTGCACGCCGCCATTGGCAACCGCCCACCTGACCCGGTGATCCTGGGCCAGATCGTCGAGGGCCATTACCTGAAACAGCCGTTCCTCGCCGAGGTGATCGGGGTCAAGCACTTGTCCGAGGACCGCTATGAGGTAACGCTCCACTTTGACGAACCGGTGGATGTCGTCACCTTCGACAGCTTCTCCAACTTCCGGCGGCGGGTGACCAAGATCATCGGCCCGACCGGACGCACAGTCGAGACCACAACCGACGGCATCCCGCATCTGGTTCTCAAACTCTGAATAGGTCTTCGGCCGGTCCGGGAATCTTCGCTGGGCGCTCTGGCCGGAATTGGCTGGCAGAAGGGCTCGTCCGCTCGGACAGGGCTGGATATCAATCTGAATGAGGGCGGGGAAACCCCCGCCCTACCCTCATTTCAACGGGCGTCACGTTCGAGGTTGAGCCACATAACCTCGACTTCGCTTAGCACCAAAGCCGCGCCTGGCAGGGTCGACATGATTTCTCCGGGGCTGCGCGGCCCGATCAGGGCCAGTGATGCAAAGCTCTGGCCCAGAACCCAGGCCGTGGCGACATTATGGGCGCTGACGCCCTTTTCGGCGGCCAGTTCCTCGGCACGGCGACGGCGCTCTGCATTGGCTGGACTGCCGAAACAGGTTTCCGGCGCGGTGTCTTCCGGCAGCCGGTTGCGCAGCGCCTCGGGCAGGAAATAGCCCCGCGCCTGCGAGGACCACGACAGATGGGTCACCCCGCCCTGCCGCAGAAAGCCCAGCATCTCTGGCGTATTCGAAGTGACGCAGCCCGGCCAGACCGGCCTCTCCATCACCGCCAGGGACAGGTTGTTGTTCAGGATCCGGAACGGCTCCAACGCATGCTTCTCGGCATAGGCATTGGCCGCCATGATCCGCTCTGGCGTCCAGTTCGAGCCACCAAAGATCCCGATCTTGCCGGCCCGCTTCAACGCATTCAGCGCCTCGACAAACTCGCCGACCGGAACCGCAGGATTGTCGCGGTGCATGATATAGATCGGCGCAAACGTCATGCCCAACCGCTCCAGCGAGATGTCCAGTTGAATGCCGATCGCCCGTGGCGTGCAATAGGGGGAATGCGCCCCCTTCACGACGACGACGACCTCATTGGCCACCCCGCGCGCCGCCAGCCACTCCCCCAGCACCTTTTCGTGCAAGCCGCCACCATAAACAAAGCCGGTGTCAAACGCATTGCCGCCAGCCTCAAGCCAGGCATCCCAGACCACTGCGCCTTCAGCCAGGGTATTGCGGTTGTCACAGCCGAGGATCAGCTTGGAGACCGGCAGGTCCACACCGTCCAACTGAATCTTCACCATCGTCGGCAACCCGGCGGGCACCACACCCGGCAGCACCCGGTTGCCGGTCGGGATTTCGGCGAAGGTCTTGTAGCCGAGTTCTGCCCGCCACTTGTCCAAGAGTTCGTTGTTGCCAATGCTGTCGGCGTGGCTTGGTGCGGGATACGGGGCCTGCAACTCCCCTGCCGCAATCGCCCGACTGACATGCTCGGCCTCAAAGGCGAACAGCATGCGCGGGTCGCGCAGCACCTCGTCCCGTGTCGCCTTGCCGACCGTGATGTGGATCGTAGCATCCGACGGCCCGGCATTCCGCCCCGGCACCCACGGATCGTCAATCGTGATGCTGCCCAAACTCCCGGTGATCACAGCCCGGTTGTCCATATTCCGCGAGACCGCCACTGCGATCTCGGCAGTAAAGCCCGAAGCGAAGCTCAGCAGCCCGTAAGCCACCGCATCCACCCCGGTCGGGGCCAGCGTTCCCATCCCCTTGACCATGACCGGGTTGGCAAACGGGGCGCCCACGGCCGCCCCCGCGATCAACCGGGCCAGCGAGGCCGGATAGCCCCCGACATCCAGAATGCCGCCGCCACCAAGCGCCATCTCATAAAGGCGCGAGCCGGGTTTGTAGGGCGCGTCGAACCCGAAATGGGTCTTGATATGCTGCAAGGTCCCGATATCGCCGTTCCGGATGATCTCCAGCACGCGGGCGATCTGGGGATGACAGCGGTACATGAAGGCTTCCATGAAGAAGCGGCCCTCTTGTGCCGCCACTTCGGTCACTGCTGTCACCTCCGCCGCATTCATCCCGGCAGGCTTTTCACACAGCACATGCTTGCCGGCGCGCAATGCCTTGATCGACAATTCGGCGTGCCACGGATGCGGGGTCGACACGTAGATCGCGTCCACTTCGGCGTCCGCGAGAATGCTGGCGTAGTCGGCAAAGCGTTTGGCTTCGGCAATGCCGTACTTGTCACCAAAACTTTTGCGCCGCGCAGCATCGCGGCTGGCGATGGCGGTCAGGACCCCGCTGTCGGCCTGTGCCAAACCGTCGGCAAAATTGTTGGCAATCGCGCCCGGCCCGATGATGCCCCAGCGAATGGTCATGGAATCCTCCCTCGTTTGCTGCATTGGTAGCAGCGCAGAGCGGCGCTGCGAAGAGATTTCTTTTACTAAAATTTCACCGGCCGGACCGCGATAGATTGCCAAGGCTGACAAGGGGAGGGGAGTGTTGGAAACCAGGGCCGAGCCAAATGCCGTGAAGGGCATTCTTCTGGTCGTTCTGGCGACGCTGTTCTTTGCCTCTGGCGATGTGCTGACCAAGCAGCTGGCGACGCTTTACGGCGTCGCCCTGGTTGTGGCGATGCGGTACGGCGTCAATGTTGGCATTTTGGGCGTTGCCTTGGGGCCAAGGATGGGCAAATCGCTGTGGGCGACCAACCGGACGCTGCTGGTCTTTCTGCGCGGCCTGTGTCTCGCGGCGGCGTCACTGACAATGGCGCTTGCCCTGCGGCTGATGCCGGTGGGCGAGACGGTGGCAATCGTCTATCTGGCCCCGATTGCCGTGATGATCTTTGCCGCCGTGCTGCTTGGCGAACGGGTCAGCCCGGTCGGCTGGATGGCTGCGATGGCGGGGTTTGGCGGGGTGCTGTTGATCGTGCGGCCCGGCACCGGGCTGGATCCGGTGGGCGTCACCCTGGCTTTGATCAATGCCGGATTATCCACCACTTATCACTTGCTGACCCGGGTTCTGGCGCGAACCGAAACCACCCTGTCGATGTTGTTCAACACCGCCGTCGTGGGCACAGTGGCCTTCTGGGCCTTGATGCCGTTCCAGCCGCCGCTGGCCACGCCAAGTCTCGCCGACTTCGGCCTGATGGTGGTGGTCGGGGTTGCGATGACGGCGGGCCACTTCCTGTTCACGGCAGCTTACCGCGAAGCCCCGGCCTCGGTTCTGGCGCCGGTGAACTATCTACATCTTGTGTGGGCTGCCATTCTGGGCTGGCTGGTCTTTGGCCATGTCCCGGATCCTGTGACCGGCATTGGCATGGGACTGGTCACAGCCGCCGGTGTGGCCGTGGCGCTCAGGGCGCAGTTCGGACGCAAGGTCCCCGAGATCGAAGGAGAGGCGTGACCAATCTGGATGCAGCTGCACCTGGGGGTCGGGCAGGATGGGCCATTCGGCCCATCGCCGTCAGGCGCGGACCAGCGCCTCGTATTGGGTGGCGACTTGTTTGGTAAGGTCGCCCACCACAAAGTTGTAGTCGCCGATCTGGCCGACCGGGGTCACCTCAGCCGCCGTGCCGGTCAGCCAGCATTGTTCAAAGCTTTCCAGTTCCTCGGGCAGAATATGCCGCTCATGCACCTTGATCTGCATGTCGCGCAGCATCTGCACCACGGTCTGCCGGGTGATGCCGTTCAGGATGCAGTCGGGCTTGGGGGTGTGAACCTCGCCATCCTTGACGAAGAAGATGTTCGCCCCGGTCGCCTCGGCGACATAGCCGCGGTAGTCGAACATCATCGCGTCGGAACAGCCCTTCGCCTCGGCCGCGTGCTTTGACATGGTGCAGATCATGTACAGGCCCGCTGCCTTGGCCGCGTGGGGGATGGTTTCCGGGCTCGGCCGTTTCCATTTGGCGATGTCCAGCTTGGCGCCCTTGAACTTGGCGTCGCCATAATAGCTGCCCCAGGTCCAGCACGCCACCGCCAGCCGGATCGGGTTGCGTTTGGAGGCCACACCCATATCCTCGCCGGCACCGCGCCATGCAATCGCGCGCACATAGGCGTCGGTCAAGTTGTTGGCCTTCAGCACCGCGTCCTTGGCGGCCTCGATATCGTCGACCGAATAGGGCAGCGGCATGTCCAGCAGGTCGCCGGACGCCCGCAGCCGCGCCGAATGTTCGCGCGATTTGAAGATCTTGCCGTTGTAGCAGCGCTCACCCTCGAACACTGCCGAGGCGTAATGCAGCGCGTGGGTCAGCACGTGGACATTGGCGCCGCGCCACTCGACCAGCTTGCCGTCCATCCAGATGAACCCGTCGCGATCGTCATATCCTGCCATCTCGGCCTCCAGCTTTGCGAATATTGCGTCAGATTGGTCCGCAGCGGACATAATCTTGCGTGAAATCGTGTGCTGGCTAACAGTCATGACTTGGAATGTCAACATGGCTGACGTACCTTGGGTCCAGCGGAGGGTATCATGGCAGAGACGGCAACCGGCAGCGAGGGCCTGCTTTTCCTGACGGATGAGCAATTGCGCAAGGGCATCGAGGCGATGTTCTTTGCCTATCGCGGCTTTACCGCCGACCC
>JBDTQR010000101.1:0-15991 GCA_039932095.1 bacterium
TCAGCGAGCCGTCGGTGATCACCTTGAGACTGCCCATGGTGAGCAGTCCGTCAGCGCCGGGGAGTACGTCACCGGTGCGGAGTCCACGCTCGATCGTCTGCATCGACCCGGCCAACACCGACCTGATGCAGGACTTCTACAACGACAAGGCCAAGGTCAGGCTGCTGGAAATTCAATGCGAATTCACCGACGACTATCTGATCGGCCATGCGCGGCGGGTCGGTTTGGCGGGCGACCGGACCCCGGCAGAGGTGGTCAACCGCCTGTTGCCGACGATCCGCTATGACGTGAAGTTTGAAAGCGACCGCATCCGCGACGCCGGGTTCAGCGACTTCCTGCGCATCCGCCAGACCGCGACCGTCGATGAAAACACCGTGCCTTTGGCCGAGTTCCTTGATATTCCCGGCGACAAGGCCCGCGAAATCGCGGCCACCGAATATCTGTTTGTGGACTGACAGCATGGCTTATGATTACGACCCGAACAATATCTTTGCCCGCATCCTGCGAGGTGAGATCCCGAACAAGACCGTGCTGGAAAGCACGCATACGCTGGCTTTTCACGACATCAACCCGCATACCCCGGTGCATGTGCTGGTGATCCCGAAGGGTCCCTACGTGACCTTTGACCATTTCGCTGCCGAAGCCTCGGCGGACGAGATTGTCGATTTCCACCGCACCGCCGCTGCAGTCTGTGCCCTGCTGGGCATCGCGCCCGGCGAAGGGTACCGCGCCATCACCAATGCGGGCGGCCACGGGATGCAGGAAGTGCCACATTACCATCTGCATATTCTGAGTGGCCGGGCGATGGGCCGACTGGTGAGCCCCGCCTGACGAAACCGCAAGGATCGGGTCGCGGTGCCCCTGACACTGGTTCATGGATATTTGAACCAGAATGAAAGGGAATGTGATGCGCTTTACTCCGATACCGACCGAAATTGTCCGGGCTTATCAAACGGGTGGCCTCGATGCGAATGGCCAGTTGCCCGAGCGGAAATTGTCTGACGGCGGGGCCAATCCCTGCCGCCATTGCCTGCAGATGATCCCGGAAGGGGCCGAGATGCTGGTGCTGGCGCATCGCCCCTTCCCCGCGCTGCAGCCTTACGCCGAACTGGGGCCAATCTTCTTGTGCGCAGACGCTTGCGACGCCGGCGGCGGGGCCGAAATTCCGGCGGTGCTGGCCTCGCCCGACTACATCGTGCGGGGCTACGGTGCCGACGACCGGATCGTCTATGGCACCGGATCGGTGGTACCGACCGGGCGGATTGCGGCTGAGGCTGCGGCGCGGTTGGCCGACGCTCGCGTTGCCTATGTTCATGTCAGGTCGGCGCGGAACAACTGTTATCAGGTCAGGATTGACCAGGACTAGGTCAAGGTCTCGCCGCGCTCCAGCATCGCCACGAATTCCGCCAGACGCTTGGCACGGGTCTCTGGCCGTTTGGCGGTGGTCAATCGGTAATAGATCGCAAAGCGGTTCCTGGAGTTCAGGTTTTTCAAGCCTTGCTTTGCCATTGGACTGGCTGCCACGAGATCGAGAAAATCCTGCGGCAGTTCAGCATTCTTGCCACCGGAATAGCCCTGCTCCCACCGGCCATTGGCCTTGGCAAGGTCGATATGGGCTTGGCCCGCCGCTGTCATCCGGCCCTCGGCGATCAGCCGTTCGGCGGTTGCGATGTTCTTTTGGCTCCACACTGACCCTGCCTTGCGCGGGGTAAAGCGTTGGGTCCATTGGGTTTCGTTGATGGTCTTGCGAACCCCGTCGATCCAACCATGCACCAAGGCCTCGACCACCGCCTGCTCCCAGTCGATCGACGGGGTGCCCGAGCCTTTGCGATGGTAGAGCACCCAGACTTCCGTGGCCTGCGGGTTGGCGGCCAACCAGTTGGACCAGTCGGCAGGGGTGGCGAAGGGGATCGGCGTCAATGTGCCGCCGCCCAGTTTGGCCCCTGCCCGGCCTCGACGATCAGCTTGACCTTCAGGTCGACGGCGGGGTGCGGGGCACCTTCCATCACGTCTTTGGCCACCCTGATCAGGTCGGGGGCGGCATCTTCGTCAACTTCGAACAGCAGTTCATCGTGGACCTGCAACAGCATCTTGGCGGGCAAGTCCTTGATCGCCTTCGGCATTCGGATCATTGCCCGGCGGATCACGTCCGCAGCCGTACCCTGGATCGGCGCGTTGATGGCGGCGCGTTTGGCGAAGCCTTGCGCCGGTCCCTTGGTGTTGATTTCGGTGGTGTGGATCTTGCGGCCGAACAGGGTCTGCACGTATTCATTCTTCTGGGCGAAGGCGATGGTGTCGGACATGTATTCCTTGATGCCGGGGAAGCGTTCGAAATAGCGGTCGATGAAGCCCTGCGCCTCGGCCCGCGGGATGCGCAGGTTGCGGGCGAGGCCGAAGCCCGAGATGCCGTAGATGACGCCGAAATTGATCGCCTTGGCCTGACGGCGGATGTCAGAGGTCATCTGATCAAGCGGCACGTTGAACATCTCGGATGCGGTCATCGCGTGGATGTCGATGCCGTCCTTGAACGACTGCTGCAGGGCGGGAATGTCGGCGATATGGGCGAGGATCCGCAGTTCGATCTGGGAATAATCCAGCGATACCAATACTTTGCCCTTAGGCGCGACAAAAGCCTCGCGGATGCGGCGACCCTCTTCCGACCGAACCGGGATGTTCTGCAGGTTGGGGTCGGTGGAGGCGAGGCGCCCAGTGACGGCGCCGGAAATCGAATAAGAGGTGTGGACGCGGCCGGTTTCGGGGTTGATGTGGTCTTGCAGCGCGTCTGTGTAGGTGGATTTCAACTTGCTGAGTTGCCGCCAGTCCAGCACCACACCGGGCAGTTTGTGTTCGGTGGCGAGGTCTTCCAGAATGTCGGCGCCAGTGGCATAGGCGCCGGTCTTGCCTTTCTCACCACCAGCTAACCCCATCTTGTCAAACAGAATTTCGCCGAGTTGCTTGGGGGAGCCGACGTTGAACGGCCCGCCGGCAAGTTCGTGAATTTCCGCCTCCAGTCCGGCCATCTTTTGGGCGAAGGCGTTGGACATTCGGCTGAGCGTGTCGCGGTCAACCTGAATGCCTGCCATCTCCATTTCGGCCAAGACGGGCACGAGGGGACGTTCGAGGGTTTCGTAGACGGTGGTGACTTTCGCCCGGTGCAGATTGGGTTTGAAGGCCTGCCACAGCCGCAGGGTCACATCGGCATCCTCGGCGGCGTATCTGGTGGCGATGTCGATGGCAACGCGGTCGAAGGTGACCTGAGCCTTGCCCGACCCGATCAACTCCTTGATCGAAATAGGTTTATGACCGAGATAGGTTTCTGACAGGAGGTCCATGCCGTGGTTGTGCTTGCCGGCGTTCATGGCGTAGGACATCAGCATGGTGTCGTCTATCGGGGTAACGTTGACGCCCTGACGGGCGAAGATCTTGGCGTCGTATTTCATGTTCTGGCCGATTTTCAGAACGGCGGGGTCTTCGAGCAAGGGTTTCAGCAGGGCGATGGCGACGTCCAGTGAAAGTTGACCGTCGAGCAGGGCATCAGCGGCAAAAAGGTCGCCGCCCTTGCGGTGGCCGACCGGGATATAGGCGGCGGTGCCGGCCTCGGAACTCATTGAAATGCCAACGATTTCGGCCTTCATCTCATCAAGGGAGGTGGTCTCGGTGTCGATTGCCAGATAGCCACGATCCCGGGCCTTGGCGATCCATTGCGACAGGGTTTCGGTGTCGCGGATGCAGGTGTAGGCCTCGTGGTTGAAGGGCAGCTTGTCTTCTGCGGCAGCCTCTTCATGGGCCCCCACCACCTCATACCCCTTGCTGTCCTCGATCACCGGGGCGGCGACTTTCAACTTGGTAGCGATTCGCAAGGACAGGGTGCGGAACTCCATTTCCGCAAGGAATTTCAGCAGGATATCGGGATCTGGCTTCCTGACCTCCAGCTCATCAAGCGTCACCTCGACCGGGGTGTCGAGCTTCAGCTGGACCAGGGTGCGCGAAAGGCGGATCTTGTCGGCGTTGTCCAAAAGCGCCTCACGGCGTTTGGGTTGCTTGATCTCTGCGGCGCGGGCCAGCAGGGTGTCGAGGTCGCCGTATTCCTGGATCAGCAGGGCGGCGGTTTTCAGGCCGATGCCGGGGGCGCCGGGGACGTTGTCAATGGAATCGCCGGCAAGGGACTGGACATCGACGACGCGAGCCGGGTCGACGCCGAACTTTTCGAACACTTCGTCGACGCCTATCTTCTTGTTTTTCATGGGATCAAACATGTCGATGCCGTCGCCGACCAGCTGCATCAGGTCCTTGTCCGAGGAGATGATGGTGCAGCCGCCGCCTGCCGCAGCAGCCTGTTTGGCTAGGGTGGCCATGATGTCGTCGGCCTCATAACCCTTCATCTCGATGCAGGCGACGTTGAAGGCGCGGGTGGCATCGCGGGTCAGAGGGAATTGCGGGCGGAGGTCTTCGGGCAAAGGCGGACGGTTCGCTTTGTACAGGTCGTAAAGGTCGTTGCGGAAGGTGTGGGCGCCGGCGTCAAACACCACCGCTATGTGGGTGGCGGCGGTCTTGCCACCAGCGGTGGACAATTCCGACCACATCAGATTGCAGAACCCCGCCACGGCGCCGACCGGCAAGCCGTCGGATTTGCGGGTCAGGGGCGGCAGGGCATGGTAGGCGCGGAAGATGAACGCCGAGCCGTCGATGAGGTGAAGGTGATGTCCCTTGCCGAACGCCATGGTGATCCTCCTGATGGAATGACTTTCATGCCATGATCTGCTGGGGGGTGCTAGTGCGTTGACAGGTGGAATTTCCGGGCCTATTCAAGGGCCATGTTGATCTTGAACCGCCCCAATCCGTGGTATTTTACCAACGCCAAATAGGCGGTTGGTCAGCATCGAATTCCCCCGATCAGACCCATGAACCGCCCGTAAGGTGGTTCCGATTCTGCCTTGCGGGCCCCCGCAACGGAGCAGAAGATGACCCTGACGATACGATGTGCGACCCCGATGGACATACCGGAAGTCCATGACATGATTGGGCTTTTAGCCCGACACCACGGCGAAGAGCCGCAGATTTCGCGACTGGAATTGCGGCATCAGATCTTTGATCTGGAGCGTGGGCAGATTCTGGTGGCCGCGGAGGAAGAGGGGCTGATCGGCTATGCGCTGATCCTGACGCGGCCCAATCTGGTGACCGGCGGGCTCGGACATGACATCAACCATTTGTTCGTGGTGGAATGGCGGCGCAAGGCCGGGATTGGCCGGGCGCTGATAGCGGCGGCGCGTGCGGTCAGCAATGCAGCGGGGGCGGAGGGGTTGGTGATAGGCACCCACCCGGAAAACCTCGGCGCACAAAGGGCTTACCGGGAAATGGGACTGACAGAGTTGCCGGTGCCGGGACCAAAGTTCAGGATTGCGCTGGATGAAACCACTGCGCTGACAGGGTGACGGATTGCGGGGTTGGCGTCCATTGGCCGAAGTCGAGACCGGATTGGCGGAGCATCTCGCCGATCCAGACATTACAGGTGTGAAGGGCGCTGAAATGGCCTTGGGCGGCGTAGAATGCGTCGGTATTGCCGTAGGGCGGCACGGGCAATGGCTGCGGCTGGCCCAAGGGGTCCCTACTAAATGTGGCGGTTACGGCCTGCTCCAACGCTGTCCGTTGGGTCTGGGACAGGTCGAGCCACAGCAGGTTGTCAATGCCGGTGAGATCACCTGTCACGTCGAGATGCAGGGTTGCGGCGTCGCCGGTGATGGCGTGCCAGATCGTCGCAAGACGCAGGTCGGCATAGGTGCCGGTGGTGGTGTAGAAGGCGCGCGAGCCCCAGCCGACCACCAGATTTCTGGCGCCCGGGTTCAGTATCGGCACGCCCTGCACGGCGGCAAAGCCAAAGCGGGCGCGGGTTTCCGGGGTCAGCGGCAGGACGAGGTCATAATGGATCGGACCGCGCAACAGGCCGATGCGGACCAGCGGGCCGCCGTCAATCTGGGCATGGCCACCGGGCAGAACTGCCCCGGCCAACGCAGCAAGAAAATAGGCAATCGGCAATGAAATCAGCACGGTAAGACCGCGCAGCATCCAGCGCAGCAAGTCTAGTGATCGTCGTGGGCATGGGCGCGGTCAATCACATACCGCTTGTCACAATAGCCGCATTCGACGAAACCGGTTTCCTCGGGGATGGTCAGCCAAACCCTTGGATGGCCAAGCCCGCCGCCGCCGTGACCCCCGTCGCAGGCGATTTTCCAGTGGGTGACGATCTGGGTCTCTGGCACTTGGGTGGGCATGGGCGGTCCTTCGTTCTGATCTTTGGCCAATGTAACCGATGGAGCGGGGGCGGCAAAGGGGGTGTCGCTCGCAGCGGGTTACAGTAAGTATTAGCAAGGTTGGAGGTCAATAGACCCTGAACGACCTACAAAGGCTCTACATCGCCGCTACGAAGCCACTACAAGGTTTCCCACGGGATGGGGAGAAAATCGCGGTCGCCAAATGCCGCGAATCGGGGGGAAGACGATGACCTACTTACTGGCGATTGATCAGGGCACGACCTCGACCCGTGCCATCGTGTTTGACGCGGGGCTGCGGCCGGTTGCGACGGTGCAGCAGGAGTTTGCCCAGCACTATCCGCAATCGGGCTGGGTGGAACATGACCCGGCGGATCTGTGGGGATCTGTGGTGGCGACGGTGCGCGGTGCGATTGCCAAGGCGGGGATAGCCGCGACCGATATCGCGGGCATCGGCATCACCAATCAGCGCGAGACGGTGGTGGTGTGGGACCGCAAGACCGGCGAACCGGTGCACCTGGCGATCGTGTGGCAGGATCGGCGGACCGCGCCGCTGTGTGAGGCGCTGAAGGCGGCGGGGCATGAGGCGATGGTGACGGCGCGGACCGGGCTGCTGCTCGACCCGTATTTCAGCGGCACCAAACTGGCGTGGATCCTGACGCAGGCGGGGTTGGCAGAGCGGGCCGGTCGGGGCGAGCTGGCGTTTGGCACGGTGGACAGTTTCCTGATCTGGAAGCTGACGAGCGGGCGGGTCCATGCGACCGATGCCACCAATGCGGCGCGGACGCTGTTGTTCAACATCCGGACGCAGATGTGGGACGCCGAGATTTGCGGCTTGCTGGGGGTGCCGGTGGCGATGTTGCCAGAGGTGCGCGATTGCGCGGCAGAATTCGGGGTGACCGACGCGGCGCTGTTTGGCGCGGCGATCCCGATTGCCGGGGTGGCGGGCGATCAGCAGGCGGCGACCGTCGGGCAGGCCTGCTTTCAGCCGGGGATGATGAAGTCGACCTATGGCACTGGGTGTTTTGCGCTGTTGAACACCGGCGGCGAGATGGTGGCGTCGGGCAACCGGATGCTGACGACGGTGGCGTACCGGTTGGGCGGCAGGACGACCTATGCGCTGGAGGGGTCAATCTTCATCGCCGGGGCGGTGGTGCAATGGCTGCGCGACGGGCTGAAGGTGATCCGCGTGGCGTCAGAGACGCAGGGGCTGGCCGAGGCGGCGGATCCTGATCAGGGCGTGGTGGTGGTGCCGGCGTTCACCGGCCTCGGCGCGCCCTATTGGCGGCCGGAATGTCGCGGGGCGGTGTTTGGACTGACCCGCAACTCCGGACCCTCGGAACTGGCGCGGGCGGCGCTGGAATCGGTGGGTTTTCAGACCCGCGACCTGCTGGAGGCGATGCGGGCGGATTGGGGAGCTGCGGCGGACGGCGTGCTCAGGGTCGATGGCGGCATGGTGGCGAGCGGCTGGACCATGCAGTTTCTGGCCGACATCACCGGCGCACCGGTGGACCGGCCGGTGGTGACCGAGACGACGGCGTTGGGGGCGGCCTATCTGGCGGGCTTGCAGACCGGGATCTGCCCGGAGCCCGAGGTCTTTGCCAGGGGCTGGGCGCTGGAGCGGCGGTTTGAGCCGCAGATGACGCTGGCCATGCGGGATGCGAAATATGCGCGCTGGAAACGGGCGGTGGCGGCGACGATGGCGTTCTGAGGATCTGGGCGAAGGCAACCTCCCAGACCCTCCCTTACCTCCGCGTGAAGGGGCGCAGGTCTGGGGTGACGGTTCCGGCCCGGCGGTTGAGCCTCCGGCGGGGATAATTGGGCCGAAATTTAAAGCAAAAGCCGCCCAACCCATCACGGTTGAACGGCTTTGCTTGCGATATTGGTGCCCGGAAGAGGACTCGAACCTCCACGTCTTGCAACACTGGTACCTGAAACCAGCGCGTCTACCAATTCCGCCATCCGGGCGTGAGCCGCGATGTAGCCAAGGCGGTGCAGGGTGTCAACGGGGTGCGGTGAAAATAGCGGTGATCGTCGGGGAGGCGTCCGCCGGGCTGCGGGAGATTTGTCTCGCGGGGAATTGGTCTTGCTGGCCGGGGCTTGCGAAGTTATTCAGGCAGCATCTTCGCGCGCCAGAGAGGGGTTCTCATGAGCAAGCTAGTCACGATCTTCGGCGGTTCGGGTTTTGTCGGGCGCTACATCGCGCAGCGGATGGCCAAGGAGGGCTGGCGGGTCCGGGTGGCCTGCCGGCGGCCGAATGAGGCGCTGTTCGTGCGGGCGTTTGGCGCGGTCGGTCAGGTCGCCCCGGTGTTCTGCAATATCCGCGATGATGCTTCGGTGCGGGCGGCGCTGGTTGGCGCGGATGCCGCGGTAAACTGCGTCGGCACGTTCAACGCTGGCGGGGCCAATAATTTCGACGCGGTGCAGGTGCAGGGGGCGGGGCGGATTGCGCGGCTGGCGGCGGAGGCAGGGCTGGCCTCGCTGGTGCAGATCTCGGCGATTGGCGCAGATGCGGGCGCGGCCAGTGACTATGCCCGGTCGAAGGGCGAGGGCGAAGCGGCTGTTCTGGCGGCGTTCCCAAGCGCGATGATCCTACGGCCTTCGGTGATTTTCGGCAATGAGGACGGGTTTTTCAACCGCTTTGCGGCGATGTCGCGGCTGGGGCCGGTGTTGCCGCTGGTGGGCGGCGGCACGAAGTTTCAGCCGGTCTATGTCGAGGATGTGGCCCAGGCGGCGGTTCAGGGTCTGACGGCTGGTGCGACGGGGATCTATGAACTGGGCGGGCCGGGTGTCGACACGCTGAACGGACTGATCCACAAGATGCTGGCCGTGGTGCAGCGCCGCAGACTGGTGATCAACCTGCCGTTCTGGGTCGGCTCGGTCGTCGCCGGGCTGCTGGGGGCCGGGTCAGCGGCGACGCTGGGACTGGTGCGCAATTCGATCCTGACCTCGGATCAGGTGCGGCAGCTGCGGGTGGACAATGTGGTGACAGCGGGCGCGAAGGGTCTTGCCGATCTGGGGATTGTGCCGACCAGTTTTGCCGGGATCATCCCAGATTATCTGTGGTGTTACCGTCCCTCGGGACAGTATGCTGCGATCAAGGATTCTGCGAAGAACCTGAACAAGGCCTAAGGCCGAGGAGACTATATTGAGCCTGCTCAATGACCTTTTGCTCGGCGTGATCGAGGGCATCACCGAGTTCTTGCCGATTTCCAGCACCGGGCATCTGATCATTGCCGAACATTGGCTGGGCGCGCGATCCGAAACCTACAACGTCGTCATACAGGCCGGGGCAATTCTGGCGGTGACGGTGATCTATTGGCGACGGATCGTCGAATTGCTGACCGGGTGGCAGCGGCCCGAGACTCGCGACTATCTGCTGAAAATTGTCATCGCTTTCCTGATCACGGCAGTGCTGGGTCTGGTGGTCAAGAAGCTGGGCTTCGAGTTGCCGACGGCGATCCTGCCGATTGCGTGGGCGCTGATCATCGGCGGGTTTTGGATGCTGGGGGCCGAAACTCTGGCGGGCCGGATGGCGGACAGCGCAAAGGTCACCCTGCGGGTGGCCATCGCGGTCGGGCTGGCGCAGATCGTGGCGGCGGTATTTCCCGGCACCTCACGGTCTGCCACGACAATCTTTGTCGCAATGTTGCTCGGTACGACCAACCGGGCGGCGGCGACCGATTTTGCCTTTCTGGTCGGCATTCCAACGATGTACGCGGCCAGCGGCTATGAGATTTACCGCCAGATCAAGCAGGGTGCCGCGTCTGCCGATTGGGGGATGCCGCTGGTCGTCGCCTTTGTCGCGTCGGCGGTGACGGCGTTCGTGGCGGTAAAGTGGTTGCTGGGCTACATCCGGATGCACCGGTTCACCGGTTTTGCGGTCTATCGCATCGTGTTTGGCGTGGTGCTTGTCGCGCTGTCCGGGCTGGGAACGCTGGGCTGATCCGCGCGGCAACGCATTGTCCGAATCAAGTTCTACAGACCGAATTCGGGGCCCTATTGCGCTGGCTTTGCGGGATAGGGAACTTATGCTGTCCTATTTTCGAGCAAATATTTTGGAAACTTGGTTGCAGCCGACAAAAATTCGACAAATAGGTAAACTGTGCTGACTTTTATTTCGCTGGGCCTCGCGCTATGACACGGCTCCGAACCCTTGGACTGGGAGCCTGTCATGGCTGTGCAACGCATGCTGAAATTCGTGACCATCGGCAAGGAGACGCCGGAAAAGCGGCCGGCATCGCTGCGGTCGGAGGATTTTCACGAGATCTATCGCCAATATGCCGCCGACAAGGCGGCCGAACAGGCGGGGCGCTGCAGCCAGTGTGGTGTGCCCTATTGCCAGACCCATTGCCCGTTGCACAACAACATCCCTGACTGGCTGCGGCTGACGGCCGAAGGCCGGTTGCAGGAGGCTTATGAACTGTCCCAAGCCACCAACACCTTTCCCGAAGTGTGCGGGCGGATTTGTCCGCAGGACCGGCTGTGCGAGGGCAACTGTGTGATCGAGCAATCGGGTCATGGCACAGTGACCATCGGGTCGGTTGAGAAGTATCTGACGGATCTGGCGTGGGAGAATGGCTGGGTCAAGCCGATCAAACCGCGGACCGAGCGGACCGAGAGCGTCGGCATCATCGGGGCGGGTCCGGGTGGGCTGGCGGCGGCAGATGTGTTGCGGCGGCAGGGCATTCAGGTGACGGTCTATGATCGCTACGATCGGGCGGGCGGGTTGCTGACCTATGGCATTCCGGGGTTCAAGCTGGAAAAGCCGGTGGTGATGCAGCGGATCGAGCAGCTGGAATTGGCGGGCGTGCAGTTTGCGTTGAACTGCCGGGTTGGTGAGGATCTGTCGTTTGACGCGATAAGGGGTCAGCATGATGCAGTGGTGATTGCGACCGGCGTCTACAAATCGCGCGACATTCAGGCGCCGGGCGTCGGGGTCAAGGGCATCGTCCGGGCGATCGACTATCTGACGGCGAGCAACCGCAAAAGCTTTGGCGATGAGGTCGAGGCGTTTGACAGTGGTGAGTTGAACGCCGAGGGCAAGCGGGTGGTGGTGATCGGCGGCGGTGACACGGCGATGGACTGCGTGCGCACGGCGATCCGACAGGGCGCGCAATCGGTCAAATGCCTGTACCGCCGCGACAAGGCCAATATGCCCGGCTCGCAGCGCGAGGTGCAGAATGCCGAGGAGGAGGGCGTCGATTTCGTCTGGCTGACAGCGCCACGGGGCTTTACCGGCAGCGAAACCGTCGAGGGTGTCATGGTGCAGCGGATGCGGCTGGGTGAACCGGACGCCTCGGGCCGCCAGAGCCCCGAGGTCATCGAGGATGCCGATTATCTGGAACCGGCCGATCTGGTGGTGCAAGCCCTGGGGTTCGAGCCGGAGGATCTGCCGGGGATGTGGGGCGTCAAGGAATTGGCGGTCACCCGCTGGGGCACCATCAAGGCGGATTTCCGCAGCCATGCGACCAGCCTGCCGGGCGTTTATGCGGCGGGCGACATCGTGCGCGGCGCATCACTGGTGGTCTGGGCGATCCGCGATGGGCGTGAAGCCGCCGAGTCGATCCTGACGTTTCTCGCTCAACCGGCCTCCGTCGCGGCAGAGTGATTTTGCAGCGCCGAAAATCCCCTTACACTGCGTCAGCGAACCCGACACCGGGTTCCTTTCAACCCTGGAACTGAACGGCCAGCCCTGCTGGTCCAGTTGGAGACCGTCCATGCGTATGTCCGTCCTTCATCCCCTGCTGTTTCTGGCCGCTCCGGCGATGGCAGGCTCTTTTGCCGCGCCGCAGGGCTGTCAGGCCACACTGACCATTCAGTCGCGCGGTTGCGTCGTGTCGCATTACTACACTTGCGAAAAGGACCCGGCGGGCAACAAATGGCGCGCGGACTATGACGCGCAGGGGCCGTATTACCTGTCGATGATCGACAGTGAGACCCAGTGGATCGAAAGCTATGAGCTGGACCTGACCGGCGCTGCCCCGACCATCAAGGAAACGCTGGACCCGAATCCCAAGGACCCGGCCTCATTCAGCGGGCTGTTGGACACCGGGCTGGATACGTTTGATTTCAATCTGACCAAGGAAACCGGCGAGCACAGCCATATCACTGGCTTTGACAAGCTGACCGGCAAGACGGCGGTGATTGACGGCGTGACCCTGCAACAGACCGAGTTCGAATACACCCAGACCGATGAAAAAGGCACCGTTCTGCGCCACGCCAAGGGCAACGAATATATCAACAAGGATTGGCGGGTGTTTTTCTCTGGCCATTCGGAAATGCAGGCCGATGATGGGTCCTGGGTGATGATCGAGGGCGCGCCGATTTCCTTCATCAATCCCGGTGAGCCCGGTTTTGACTCGACCACACCGCTGTTTGAATGCGACGCGCAGATGTCATCGCTGTCGTTGAAATTGGAGGACCCTGACCATGACCATCTATGATGCTGCCTGGGTTGCTGCCGAAGAGGCCAAGCGGGCCTGGATGGACGCCAATGGCCTTTACAAGGCGGACGATGAACATGCGTCCTGCGGCGTTGGTTTGGTGGTGGCGATTTCGGGCAAGCCGTCGCGGCGCGTGGTGGAGAATGGCATCGCGGCGTTGAAGGCGGTCTGGCATCGCGGCGCGGTGGATGCCGATGGCAAGACCGGCGACGGCGCAGGCATTCATGTGCAAATTCCGGTCAAGTTCTTCTACGACCAGGTCCGCCGCACCGGGCATGAGCCCGACACCAAGAAGCTGATCGCGGTCGGTCAGGTTTTCCTGCCGCGTACCGATTTTGGCGCGCAAGAACGCTGCCGGACCATTGTCGAGGCCGAAGTGCTGCGGATGGGGCATTACATCTATGGCTGGCGCCATGTGCCGGTCGATGTTTCGGTGCTGGGCGACAAGGCCAATGCCACCCGGCCCGAGATCGAGCAGATCCTGATCCGCTGTGAGAATGGCGCTGAGGCAGAGCAGTTCGAGCGTGACCTTTACATCATCCGCCGCCGGATCGAGAAGGCGGCACTGGCCGCACAGATTCAGGGCATGTATGTCTGTTCGCTGTCGTGCCGATCGATCATCTACAAGGGCATGATGCTGGCCGAGCAGGTTGCGGTGTTCTACCCCGACCTGATGGATGAGCGGTTTGAAAGCGCCTTTGCGATTTATCACCAGCGCTATTCCACCAACACTTTCCCGCAGTGGTGGCTGGCCCAGCCGTTCCGCATGCTGGCCCATAACGGCGAAATCAACACGTTGAAGGGCAACGTCAACTGGATGAAAAGCCATGAAATCCGCATGGCGTCGAACAACTTTGGCGAGACGGCCGAGGATATCAAGCCGATCATCCCGTCGGGCACCTCTGACTCGGGTGCGCTGGACGCGGTGTTCGAGGTGCTGGTCCGGTCCGGTCGCTCGGCGCCGATGGCCAAGACCATGATGGTGCCCGAAGCGTGGTCGAAGGCCACGACCAACATGCCCAAGGCGTGGTCGGACATGTATTCCTATTGCAACGCGGTGATGGAGCCGTGGGATGGACCGGCCGCTTTGGCGATGACGGATGGCCGCTGGGTCTGTGGCGGCCTGGACCGCAATGGCTTGCGGCCGATGCGCTATGTCATCACCGGCGACGGGTTGCTGATTGCCGGCTCGGAAGCGGGCATGGTGCCGGTTGACGAGAGCACGATTCGCGAAAAGGGCGCGCTGGGGCCGGGCCAGATGATTGCGGTGGATATGGCCGAGGGCAAGCTGTACCACGACTTTGCGTTGAAAGACCGGCTGGCGGGCTCGCAGCCCTATGGCGAATGGGTCGGCAAGATCATCGACCTGAATGCGCTGTTGCGCGACGTGCCGGAGGCGGCGCTGTTCAGCGGCGCAGAACTGCGCAAGCGGCAGATCGCGGCGGGTTATACGCTTGAGGAGCTGGAGACCATTCTGGCGCCTATGGCCGAGGACGGCAAGGAAACGCTGGCCTCGATGGGGGACGACACTCCGGCGGCGGTGTTGTCGAGCCAGTATCGGCCCTTGAGCCATTACTTCCGGCAGAATTTCAGTCAGGTCACCAATCCGCCGATTGACTCGCTGCGCGAGGGGCGGGTGATGAGCCTGAAAACCCGGTTCGGCAATCTGAAGAACGTGCTGGACGAGAACGGCAGCCAGACCGAGATTCTGGTGCTGGAAAGCCCGTTTCTTGGCAATTGTGAATTTGACGTGCTGGCGCAGCGGTTTGGCGACCAGATCGCCTTTATCGACTGCTCGTTTGCCGCCGGGTCCGAGCATGACGCGCTGCGCAAAGGGCTGGAGCGGATCAGAGCGGAGGCCGAAGACGCCGTGCGGTCGGGGGCCGGACAACTGGTGCTGACCGATCAGCATCAGGGTGAGGACCGGGTGGCTATGCCGATGATCCTTGCGACCTCGGCGGTGCATTCGTGGCTGACGCGCAAGGGGCTGCGGACGTTCTGCTCGATCAACGTGCGGTCGGCGGAATGCATTGATCCGCATTACTTTGCCGTGCTGATCGGCGGCGGGGCGACCACAGTCAACGCCTATCTGGCCGAGGACAGCATTGCCGACCGGGTAAATCGGGGGCTGATCGAGGGCACGCTGCTGGACGCGATGCGACGTTACCGCGATGCCATCGACGCCGGTCTGTTGAAGATCATGTCGAAGATGGGGATTTCGGTGATTTCCTCGTATCGCGGGGGCCTCAACTTTGAAGCCGTGGGGCTGTCGCGCGCCATGGTGGCAGAGTATTTCCCCGGCATGCACAGCCGGATTTCCGGCATCGGTCTGACCGGCATTCAGAAGGAAAGCGAAGAGGTTCACGCCAAGGGCTGGCTGAGCCAGACCGATGTGCTGCCGGTGGGCGGGTTCTACAAGGCGCGGCGGTCGGGTGAGAAGCATGCCTGGGAAGCCCAGACCATGCATTTGCTGCAAACGGCCTGTGACCGGGCGTCCTATGACATCTGGAAGCAGTATTCGGCGGCGATGCGGGCCAATCCACCGATCCATATCCGGGACCTGCTGGACATCAAGCCGCTGGGCAAGGCGGTGGCGATTGAAGAGGTCGAAAGCATCACCTCGATCCGCAAGCGGTTTGTCACGCCGGGGATGAGCCTTGGGGCGCTGAGCCCGGAGGCGCACAAGACGCTGAACGTGGCAATGAACCGGATCGGCGCGAAGAGTGACAGCGGCGAGGGCGGCGAAGACCCGGCGCATTTCCTGCCGGAACCGAACGGCGACAACCCGTCGGCCAAGATCAAGCAAGTCGCTTCGGGGCGGTTTGGTGTGACCGCGGAGTATCTGAACGCCTGTGAAGAGCTGGAAATCAAGGTCGCGCAGGGGGCAAAGCCCGGCGAGGGCGGCCAGTTGCCCGGCATGAAGGTGACGCAGCTGATTGCCCGGCTGCGCCATTCGACGCCGGGGGTGACGCTGATTTCCCCGCCGCCGCACCATGATATCTACTCGATCGAGGATCTGGCGCAGCTGATCTACGACCTGAAGCAGATCAACCCGCGGGCCAAGGTGACGGTGAAGCTGGTGTCGGCCAGCGGTGTCGGCACGATTGCGGCCGGAGTGGCAAAGGCCAAGGCCGATGTCATCCTGATCTCGGGGCACAATGGTGGCACCGGGGCATCGCCCGCGACCAGCATCAAGTATGCCGGGCTGCCGTGGGAGATGGGTCTGACCGAGGCGCATCAGGTGCTGGCGATGAACAACCTGCGGGAGCGGGTGATGTT